>JANOTH010000067.1:0-15100 GCA_031416275.1 Ferruginibacter sp.
TCTTTCCTTAAGAACGCAGGTAAAGAAAAACTTTTTGAACGAATTGAAACTTCAATTTCAAAGCGCTACAAGAAACTTTGTTCCAAATTCACAACTGCCAGCAGCCAATATTCCAAGGGCAATTGTGACAGTAAGATCTACTTTACCAAATGGCACGCAAGGCAATACCCAAATACAAATTGGTGGGCAAAGATTTAACCCAGAAGATAATTTAGAAAACCAACTTCAGCTAATAAACACCGCATTTATTACCAAGGGTAAATACAATTTTACTTTTGGTACAGATAATACACTTACGTATTTAGATTCATATATATCTAACGAGCAAAACGGCCGTTTTGTATTTAATAGCCTGGCAGATTTTAATAACCTAAACCCGGTGAGGTATGCCAGGGAAGTGCCATTAGCAGGAAAACCAACTGTACAACAATATGTTTTGAATGGTTCAATATTTGGGCAGGTTCAATTTTTACCCTTTCAAAATGTAGATGCAACTTTTGGCTTGCGCTATGACATTACAAGCTATTTAACTGCCGGCGATTATAACCCAGTGGTAGAAAAAGAACTTGGTTTAAGAACAGATAATAACCCAACGGACTATAATAATATTCAGCCAAGACTGCAACTTACATGGGATATGAAAGGTAAGCGAACAGATATTGTAAAATTTGGAGCAGGTTTATTTTCAGCAAACCCTATTACCTATGCTCAGGTAAATAATATTCAAAATAGCGGAACTAAAGTAGCAGCTATTGATGTTACAAGAAGTACAACCGGCCCGAATTTGGTGCCCGTTCCTAATTTTCCTGCTTACAGAAGGGACCCATCTACAGCACCAGGGTTAATAGCAGGTGTACCAACAGTTTCTACCATTAACCTTAACGACCCTAACTTACAAATACCAAGTATTTTTAAAGCAAACATTGCGTACAATAAAGTTCTATTGAATAATAAATTAAGGCTTGGTATCAATTTATTGTACTCTTACACGTACAATAATTATGTTTACCTCGATAGAAATATTGTAGATAAACCATTTTTTACTTTAGCTAACGAAAATAACAGAGGTGTTTTTGTACCAGCAGCATCAATACCTTCAAATGGTATTACTAATAATGTATTAGGAAGAAAAACACAGGCTGTTGGGCGTACGTTGGAGTTTACAAATGGGGCTGTATTAAATTCTCAAATTGCCATTTTTGATGGAGAGTATCGTTATTATAAAGATGGTTATATCAACTTCAGTTACACTTACAACATCACAAAAGATAATACTTCTTTCAATGGTAATGTGGCGAATACTTCTACATTTCGTCCTGTAAAATCAGATCCAAGAGATCTCACTGAAATCAATTTTTCTGACAATCAATTTAAGCACAAGCTTGTATTTTTTGGATCAACGCCATCATTCAAAGGCTTTAATTTAAGTGGCCGTTTTACAGGTATTGGCGGTACAAGATTTTCACTTACGGTAGATGCTGATTTGAATGGCGACTTTGTTGGTGGACCGGGTAATGACAATGACTTAGCATTTATTTTTGATCCTAATGACGCTAAAACATCAGCAGCTATTAAGGCATCTATGGAAAAGGTTTTAAATAATCCTGAAAACAGGGCAAGGGAATATATCAGAAAAAATTTAGGCAGAATAGCTGATAGAAACGGTGGTGAAAATCCTTTTGCGGGAACTTTTGATGTACGTTTAACCAAAGATTTTAAAATAAATAAAAAACAAAAATTCACTTTAAGTGTTGATGTTTTCAACTTTGCAAATCTTTTGGATAAGGAGAAAGGAAGAAATTTTGCATTGAATACATTTAATACTCAAACGCTTTTATTCGTAACTGGTTTTAATCAAACCACAAAAGAATATACATACAGGGTAAATGAAAATGTAGGTGTACAGCAAGCAAATGGTACACCGTATCAAATACAAATTGGTGCCCGGTATTCATTTTAAATATCTAGATTAACGGGTATTTAATTATGATCTAAAATTAGATAAGGAGTAGAAAAGAGGATATTGGCTCAAGTTATTTCTTTAAGAAAATACTTTTGTCGTGCCTTTTTTTTACTCCTTCTATAATTGAGGTATGATAATTCGCGGTGTCTGTCTATGTGGCTAATTACACAAACTGCTCTCCCTCCTACTAGCGCATTCAATGATAAAAAACAAACAAAACCGTTTCAATTAGCCGCACAACTTGTGCCGTCCTTACGCCAAATACCCTTCCGCACTTTCCTTTCCTGCATAACTGCTAGTACAGTGAATTATTTTCAAACTTATTTGCTGTAATTTTAAAACAAAAAATAGGAGTATGAAAAATATACAGCTGGTACTTTTACTTTTTGTAGCCTTTACATCATTTGCACAAAAGAATGCTTCCGTTAGTTTTGAAAAGTGGATTAGCCTAAAGAATGTTAGCAGCCCTGTAATATCTCCTGACGGAAAAACGATTGTATACAGTGTTACCAGTACGGATTGGGCTAACAATGCTTATGATACAGAACTTTGGATGTCACGGGATGGTGCGGCACCGCTGCAACTCACAAGAACCAACAAGGCGAGCAGCACCAACGCTGCATTTACCCCTGATGGAAAGTACATCAGCTTCCTTGCTAACAGAGCTGAGAAAACACAGTTGTTTATTATCTCCATAATGGGAGGCGAAGCCATACAAGTTACCAACGATGCTGACGGTATCAGCACATACAGTTGGAGTCCGGATGGAAAAAAAATTGTTTACCGGAAGCCGCAGACCGACAGCAAAGTGGAAAAAAATACTAAAGAACGTTTTGGAGCATTTGGCGTAGAGGGAGAGGAATACAAACAGAACCATCTTTGGTTACTCAATTTTAGCTACGATTCTGTTTTCCTTGCGGGCCAATTACCATGCTATACTGATAAAAAAGATTCTGCAAAAAACAATTTACCAAAGGCAGCAGAGTGCTTTTTGTTGCCCATAGCCAAACAACTCACTACAGGGAATTATACCGTGTCGGGATTTGCATGGAGCCCCGATGGAAATCACATTGCATTTACCAGACAGTCTAATCCGCTTATTCTTTCAAGTAACAGTGCCGATATTGCACTAGTAGAAGTGGCTACAAAAAAAGTAACAACGTTGGTGAACAACCCTACCGGCGACGAATTTAATTATTGGAACCCGGATGGAACCGCATTTGTTTATGAAAGCCAAGTGAATGATTCTGTTACTAATTTTTATAAAAATAACCGACTGTTTATTTATGACCTTAAAACCAAACTCAGCAGGGAGATTGCAACCAACATTGATGAAGAAAAAACGGTAGCAGACTGGAACAAGGCCGGTTTATTTCTTACTGCTTATGAAAAAACAAAGCGAAAAATATTCAACGTTGACCTAAAAAGTGGATTAGCGAGCCCCGTATCCATCGCATTAGATTTACCCGGCGAAATAGCTTTTAGTAAAAATTCTGATGCTATTGCAATCAGTGGTAGAAACCATGCAGGCTTGGGTGAAATTCATTCAGGAAGCCTTAAGCAACCGCTTAAACAGCTTAGTAACAACACGGCACAAATCAAAGATTGGAACACACCATTGAACGAAGTTATTCAATGGAAGAGTAAAGACGGTGCTACAATTGAAGGTATTTTATTGAAACCAAAAAATTATGATGCTGCAAAAAAATATCCGTTGCTGGTAGTGATTCATGGTGGCCCTACGGGTATTGATCTGCCTGATCCCGTGCCTACTTATGTTTACCCCATCATGCAATGGACCGAGAAAGGCGCATTGGTATTACGGGTGAATTACCGGGGCAGTGCAGGATATGGAGAAAAATTCCGTTCACTAAATGTGACGAACCTGGGTGTTGGAGATATGTGGGATGTGGTAAGCGGGGTAGAATATTTAAACAGCAAAAATATGATTGACACCGCAAGAATGGGTTGTATGGGTTGGAGCCAGGGCGGATATATTTCCGCTTTTCTTACCACCAATACAAACATGTTTAAAGCTATTTCTGTTGGAGCTGGTATTTCTAATTGGGTAACCTATTATGTAAGTACAGACATCACTCCCTTTACCCAACAGTACCTTGGAGCAACACCCTGGAGCGATATGAATATTTATTTAAAAACTTCGCCTATGACCAATATCAACAAGGCAGCAACACCCACATTGATACAGCATGGTGAATATGATAGGCGTGTGCCCATCTCCAATGCTTATGAATTGTACCGAGGCTTACAAGACCGGGGCATACCATCAAAACTGATCGTGTATAAAGGATTCGGCCATGGCATAAACAAACCTAAGGAACGGTTGGCGGCAGTGTGGCATAACTGGCAATGGTTTAACAAATATGTTTTTGGAGAAAAAGAAGAACCCTTACCGGTAGAGTAGTCGATGGTTAAGATTTCCTAATAGCAGAAATGTGGCGTGACCATTGTGCAATGCGTTTCTGTGCGGCGATATAATTATATTCTCCGCCAAAGCTCTTGTCCCTCGAGACCTTTATTAAGTTCATCTTCGCCTCTGTTGGTAACTACTGGTAACAATGAACGAGGTGTCCAAGACACTGTTAAGACAAAATTTTATCCAATACTCGTATTATAGTCAACTTATACTCATCTTATAGTCAAGTTATAGACGGGAACTTACCAGGCTCACCCATGCATTGCCCGAATAAACTACAGGTTATGTCTAACTACACAACAACTTATCTTTACCACACTAACTAAATTTAACCCCTTTACAAAATGAAACCAGCATTTCTTCTCTTCGCATTTTTCATTTTCACCAATTATATTTTTTCGCAAACACCCATAAAACCCGCCAATATTGATATTGTACGTGACAGTTTTGGTGTGCCGCATATTTTTGCAAAGACGGACCCTGAAGTGGCTTACGGGCTTGCATGGGCAGAGGCAGAAGATGAATTTGCTAGTATGCAGCAATTATTGTTGCCCGTAAAAGGGTTGATGGGTAAAGTATTGGGTAAGCAAGGTGCCGCAGGAGATTATGCCTTTGCATTATTTCGCTGCAAAGAAATAACAGAGGAAAAATGGAGTACCCTCTCCCCTGCTTTTGTAAATTATATTACCGGTTATGTGCAGGCACTTAATCATTATGCAGCTACACATAAAAACGAAGTGCTCAATAAAAATTTGTTTCCGATAACATTGAAAGAATACGTTTCATCATCTGTATTTGCCTTAACAATTTTTAATGGCGCAGATGGCGCCTTGCAAAGAATATTCTCCAACACCGAACCGCAAGCACCTGAATACAATAAAAAAGGAAGTAATTCTGCAGCGGTATTAAATACTAAAACCACTACGGGCGAATCATTCTTGTTGATAAATGCGCACCAGCCAAATACAGGTCCGCAAGCATTTTACGAAGCACATATTTGCAGCGAAGAAGGCTTGAATGTATTAGGAGGTTTGCTTGCCGGCGCACCAAGTATTTTACATGGCGTAAATGAAAATTTGGGTTGGGCACACACCGTAAATTATTGTGATCGACTCGATGAATACCAGTTAGAAATGAACCCTGCCAACCCACTACAATATAAATTTGACGGGCAATGGATAGACCTTGAAGTAAAGACAGTAAAGCTTGGTATAAAGGGAATACCAATAAAAATAAAGCGGAAAATTTATTGGAGTAAATATGGTGCTACCATGAAAAATAAGACCGGCTTTTTTTCAATCAGGCTTGGTGCAAATATGAAAATTGGTGCGCTAGACCAATGGTACCAAATGGATAAAGCAAAAAATTACACCGAGTTTTATGCAGCATTAAACAAACAGGAATTGAGCATGTTTAATATTATGTATGCTGATAAACATGATACCATTTTTTACATAAACAATGCCGCTATGCCTGAGCGTAATGAAGGGTATAAATGGACAGGCACATTGCCTGGTAACACATCAAAAACGTTATGGACGAATTTTAAAAAATTAAATGCATTACCTCAATATGTGAATCCAAAAAGTGGATTTTTATTCAACACAAATCACTCTTCTTTCCTTGCAACTGCGAAGGCGGATAATTTAAAGGCTAATGTTTACCCCGTAACTGATGGCTGGGAAACCTATAGCTTAAACAGAAATATTCGTTTTATGGAACTGTTTCCGCAAAATGAAAAACTAAGCTATGAGCAATTTAAAGCTATCAAGTTTGACAGACAACTCCCATCGCAATTACAATATCGTTACAAACTCGACAGTATGTTTTCGCTTAATGAAAACGATTATCCTGCATTTATAAATACAATAAACAATTTAAAAAATTGGGATAAAAATGGAAACATTGAAAGTAAAGGCGCAGCTGTTTTTTTATTAACCTATGAATATTTAAAAAAGAAATTAGCAGGTGTGGCCCCACGAAAAATTACAAAACAAGAAGCTATTGAAACGTATAAATATGTGCATGATTATATGCAATCAAATTTTGGAAATACAGAAGTTACTCTTGGTGATTTACAAAAACTTGTTCGTGGAAATAAAGAATATCCATTGGGTGGTTTTCCTGATGTGTTATCGCCGCAATGGACAGAGCCCTTAAAAAACGGTCGCTTAAAATCTATTGGCGGCGATGGGTTAATTATGTTTGTACGGTTTGCGAAAGAGGGATTACCAAAGATCGAAACCATCAATATGTATGGTGCGAGCAGCCACCCCGAAAGCAAACATTTTGATGACCAAGTAGAAATGTACCTGCAGCAAAAAACTAAACCGATGACGCTTGATAAAAAGGAAGTTTATAAGAATGCGGAAAGGATTTATCATCCGGGATAAAACCACTCGTACATAAAAGTGTGATATTTTACATTTATTCGTACTTAAAAGTGTGTTTAAGCACATTTATTCGTACATAAAAATGTAATCTTAGTTTTATGATCACAATCAAACGACTATAGGCACACACAATCTCCTACATAATAAAAGCAAAATAGATATTCAACAGCGGAAGGGCTGGCGGATGGACAGTAGTCGCCCACAACGCAGAGCAGCGAAGTGAGGACTACTACCAACAGCCGCAACAAAAGCTAAATAGAATTCCCAAGCCAACAGCCCAAAGCTGTTTTTAAAACTTGGACAAATAATTGCCTACAACCTAAGGGTGTTATAAAATAGGTACAACCCTCAATTTTCAATAATATTGCAAGTCAAAAAACAAACAAATAACTCAACTATAAATTTATGTGCGGAATTGTAGGATACACAGGTAAAAAAGAAGCATACCCCATTATTTTAAAAGGACTTAGAAGGCTTGAATATAGAGGCTATGACAGCAGCGGCGTGGCTTTGCTGCATGATGGCAAACTGGATGTATATAAAAAGAAAGGTAAAGTGGCGGAGCTTGAAGAAAGCCTGGTTGGTAAAAATCTTCATGCAAATATTGGTATTGGTCATACCCGTTGGGCTACACACGGCGAGCCAAGCGATAGAAACTCTCACCCCCATACCTCGGCAAGCGGTCGATTATCGATGATACACAATGGTATAATTGAAAACTATGCGCAGCTCAAAAAAGAACTACTAAACAAGGGATATAGTTTTACCAGCGATACAGATACAGAGGTACTTTTAAATTTTATAGAAGATATACAGATTAACAATGACAGCACGCTGGAAGAGGCAGTGCGTATTGCGTTGAAAAGAATTACCGGTGCCTACTGTATTTTATTGCTGGATGAACAAGATCCTGAAACAATTATTGCCGCACGCAAGGGAAGTCCGCTGGTAATTGGCATTGGAAAAGGAGAACATTTTTTAGCAAGCGATGCATCGCCTATTATTGAATACACAAAAGAAGTGGTGTATGTAAACGATTATGAGCTTGCAATTGTTAGGCCCGATGAATTGATACTTAAAAACCTGGGCAATGAAAAAGTAACGCCGTTTATTACAAAGCTAGATATGGAACTGGCGGCTATTGAAAAAGGCGGCTACGACCATTTTATGTTGAAAGAAATTTATGAGCAACCTAGCACCATTCAGGATTGTTTGCGTGGGCGCTTGAATGCAACTGCCGGAACTATTACTATGGCTGGTATTGATGATAACATTGAGCAGATTAAAAATGCAGATCGTATAATGATTGTTGCGTGCGGAACGAGCTGGCATGCGGGTTTGGTGGCAGAGTATATTATTGAAGAGTTGTGCAGAATTCCTGTGGAGGTTGAGTATGCATCGGAGTTTAGATATAGAAATCCAATTGTAAATAAGGGCGATGTAATTATCGCAATTTCGCAAAGTGGTGAAACGGCTGACACATTAGTAGCTTTAGAAAAAGCAAAAGAAAATGGTGCATTTATTTTTGGTGTGGTAAATGCGGTGGGTTCTTCTATTGCTCGTATTTCTCACGCAGGTGCATACACACATGCAGGGCATGAAATTGGCGTAGCATCTACAAAAGCATTTACGGGGCAGCTTGCAGTGTTAATGATGATGGCATTAAGAATTGCCATTCAAAAGGGAACAATCACCAACGAGCGTTACCAGCAATTACTTGTTGAGTTGGCTGACGTGCCTGAAAAAGTTGATGCTATTTTAAAAAATGCAGAACACATTAAAGCCATTGCTTTAAAGTACAAAGATGCCCGTGACTTTCTATTTTTAGGTAGAGGCTATAATTTTCCGATTGCATTGGAAGGTGCACTTAAACTGAAAGAAATTTCTTACATACATGCAGAGGGTTATCCGGCAGCAGAAATGAAACATGGCCCTATAGCATTGGTAGATGAAAATTTACCGGTAGTATTTATTGCCACAAAGGATTCGTACCACGAAAAGATTGTGAGCAATATGCAGGAAATAAAAGCCCGCAAAGGACAGATCATTTCAGTCATTACAGAAGGTGATGAAATAAGCCCTACCATAAGCAACGATGTAATTTTTATACCGCCTGCAGATGAATTAATAGCGCCCATTATTAGTGTTATTCCATTACAGTTACTCTCCTATTTTATTGGTGTTGCAAAAGATGTAGATGTTGATAAGCCTAGGAATTTAGCTAAGAGTGTTACAGTAGAATAAAAAAAAATTACGACAAGATTTAAAATTGAGTGACTGCTTTGGTGGTCACTTTTTTTATGACAGTAAATAATTTCTTTCTTTAAAATACTATGTTTAAACATTAGTACAGAAAATAAGTTTAATTTAAACTTTGAAATTAAAATTCCATATCAGAAATAATATTTAAAACTACTTTCATGAATAGAAGAAATTTTTTAGGAAACACAACCAAAGCTAGCATAGCAATAACTGCATCTTTAGGAATTTTTGGAGAAGCAAGTGCTGAGCAAAATAATATCAAACTAGTAGATTTTGATCTTAATGAGGTTACTATAACTGAGCTTCAACAACAAATGATCGCAGGCTCGCAAACCGCAATGTCACTAACAAAAATGTACTTAAAGAGAATTAAGGATATTGATGCAAACGGCCCCAAAATAAATTCAGTTATTGAAGTAAATCCTGATGCATTAAAAATTGCAGAAGGTTTGGACAAAGAAAGAAAGGCAGGGAAAATAAGAGGTCCATTACATGGAATTCCGGTGCTTATAAAAGACAATATAAACTCTGGCGATAAGATGATGACCACTGCCGGTTCATTAGCATTGAAAGGAAATATTGCAAACAAGGATGCATTTATAGTTGCTAAACTTAGAGAAGCAGGCGCAGTGCTTATTGGGAAAACAAATTTAAGTGAATGGGCAAATTTCCGTTCAACAAGATCTACTAGCGGTTGGAGCAGCCGTGGAGGCCAAACAAGATGTCCTTACATTTTAGATCGTAATCCATCGGGCTCAAGTGCGGGTTCAGGCGCAGCGACAGCTGCTAACCTTTGTGCCATTTCAATAGGTACTGAAACAGATGGTTCAATTGTTTCACCCGCTTCAATAAACGGATTGGTAGGTATAAAACCAACAGTTGGTTTGTGGAGTAGAACAGGCATTATACCAATTTCTGCAACACAAGATACTGCAGGCCCAATGGCGAGAACTGTAAGAGATGCGGCTATACTTTTAGGTGCATTAACAGGAGTTGATAGCAATGATGAAATAACGAAAGAAAGTACAGGAAAAAGTTATACAGACTACACAGCTTTTTTAGATAAAGATGGATTAAAAGGCAAAAGAATTGGTGTAGAAAAATCGCAACTGCAAGGCCATGAAGGAATTGTTGCTGTGTATAAAGAAGCCATTAAACAGCTGACAAATTTAGGTGCAACAATAGTTGAAGTAGACCTCATTAAAAGTTTACAAACCATTGGAAATGCAGAATTTGAAGTTCTACTTTATGAGTTTAAAGATGGCTTAAACAAATATCTTAAAACAACAAATGGTAAAATAAAATCGTTGGAAGATGTAATTGCATTTGATACGCTCAATGAAAAAAATGCAATGCCCTATTTTAAACAAGAAATTTTAATCAATAGTCAAAACAAAGGGGATCTTAACTCAAAAGAATATACGGACGCATTGGCTAAAACACTTTCTTCCCGAAAGATTATCTCTGACTTGATGAACACAAATAAACTTGATGCTTTGTGTGGTGTAACAAATGGGCTTGCAGGCTGTATCGATTTAATAAATGGCGATTACGACACAGGGTTTTCACTATCAACACCAGCCGCTATTTCGGGCTTCCCTCATATTACAGTCCCAATGGGATTTGTACAAGAATTACCAATAGGAATTTCCTTTATGGGCACTGCATATAGTGAATCAAAATTATTACCCATTGCATATTCCTATGAGCAAGCAAGTAAAAAAAGGAAAGCTCCTAAATTTATAGCATCTTATAAGGGATAATTCTAAAAAAAATAATACAAGTAATGCGTTACTTTTTGCTGCTACATGAGCAACGCATTAACTTGTAAACCAAACCAACTATTTTAAAACCCTATCTTATTTACTAACGAATTACCAAACCATTTTCTTCTACGATAGTATTTTCAATCAACCTTGTAGTGGTAGAAAATATTTTACTTATTTCTTTATTTCCCGTTTGTAAATTAAAAATCAACTGTTGTCCGTCTTTTCTTTCTATTTTGAAAACCTGAAAGGGTGATCTTACCTTCCAATTTTGAGTGTATAATTCTCCTTCAATTCTGTCACTTATTTTTAGAATACCGTTGTTATTTATTCCCTTTATCTCAACCTGAAAACAGAGGTAGTTGTCTTCAACACCGGTAAATTTTACAGAAAAGTTCTCTTCAATGTTTACGGCACTAATTGCCTGCGCCTGTAAATTAGTTGTGATAAAAAATAAACTAACAACAGCAACCAATACTTTTAAATTTTTCATTTTGTAAATTTTAATGGGTTAATATAATATTCTCATCAGAAAATATTTTTAAAAATTAAAAGTAGCACGAGCCGAGAGAGATTTAAAGAGAAGTTTTAAGGCATTTTATTACTGCAAATAATAAAACGTTCGGCTGTAACCCTTTACAGAAAGCATTGTAGGTATTTCTAAATAATTATTTCCAAGTATATTTTTAGTGGAATTTAAATTAATAATTCCGCTTACGACTCGTTTTATATTTCTCAGATAAAATACTGCTCATCGTTTTTTTATAAACTTTTGCTTCAAGCCAAGAAATAATATCTAAGTAAGCAAATGTTCTTGCTTCGTACCTGTTGGTTTCCAATTCTTTTATCTTTAGTAAAAACGATTCAAGTTCATGTTGCATCTTAACTCTCGTAACATGAAAAGACTTGCGAAGAAATTTAAACATTTCTTCTTCAACCAGTGTAAGGTTATCTTTTTTTGACATGAACCTATAAACAGATTTTGCCAGGTATTCTATTAAATCGTAATTACCAATTTCATAGTGGGCAATTAAATGCATCAATCTTGCATAACCTTGCAAATCACTTTCACCCCCAATATTTTCATTAATTATTTTTTGTAGGTAATCTATACAAACATCATAATCACCTTGTCCAAAATATAAGCTTGCAATTTTATAATTGAAAACCATAATTCTATGCTCATCAATGAATAACTCGTTCTCTTTTAGTACTTCTAAAACACGGGGTACTTCTGCAATGCCCTCTTTGAATGTGCCCAACATACAATGCTGGTTTATTTTAGCACTATTGATGTAAACAAATGCCTGGGTACGAAAGTTATCATGCAACCTCACTCTTTCTGTCTGCGCAAATTTTTCAAACTGTTTTAATGTCAGATCAAATTGTGTATAGTTTCGCAAATCATAATGTGCGTTTAATAGCGTATGTAAACCTTTGATGTAGTGCCCTGTTTCAACACGCATCATCATTGGCTCTTGTTCAAAAATATCTACCCATTTTTTACTGTATCGGTAATACTTTAAAAAATCGAGTTTTATATAGGCATACCAACTCAAGCTTTGGTACAAAAACAATTTTTCGTAAAACCCATTTGGAGCCAAAGCATTTTCGGGTAAATGTTCTTGCAGGTATTTTTCCAGGCTATCTTCCTCCTTTTTGTTTCTTGCATGCCCGTTTTGTATGAACCAACTGTAAAGCAGCATCGCTAAATTACTAAGTTTAGTAAGCTTACTAATCCGGTCATTTACTTCATTCACCTCTTGTGACAGTTGCTCTGCACGGGTTTGCATAGATCGGGTTATGTGCAAAGTCTCAATCCGCTTTTCAAGCGTTATGGCAGCCAATAAAAAATTTACTTTTCTATTGGCCTTGGCTGTTTCTTTGGCTTTATCTAAAATTTTAAGGCTTTGGGTAAATAGCCCTTTCTTGTAAAGTATATGAGCAAAATCAAACTGTTCATTTAATTGCAGATCAATACTTTCGCTGCTTTTAAGGAGCCGCAAACTTGCAAGTAACTGCTTGTATAAGTGAACTTTTATATTAGCGAGCTGAGGCTTTTTTATTGTTTTTAATTTCTTTAAAAGCAGTGAGTCGTCATACTGTATAAGCTTATCCAATGCATCAAACAATTCTATCACTTTTAAATCTTCGTTGCCTGAGCTGCGTTTGATATACAGTTTAAAATGTCGCTTTTCCGATTTCTCTAAAGAACGAATAAGTTGAAATAAAGTATCTGTAAAATTGTTGGACATAATTATTTTACCATTTTAAAATTCAATACAGCAAAGGGTTTTAGCACTAAACATTAAATTTTAAGGTAATAAAATTGTATCAAAGTTATTTATATCCATAAAATTATCGGCCCTACTTTTACTGTAGAAAGTTAAACAACAACAAAATTAAAAAGGAACAAAATTAAGTAAACTGTATTTAGCCACAGTTTGATTTGATAGAGCAAATATCAACAAAAAAAAATTAAGAATTTCGAATAACAAGCAATCGTTAAAGCCGCTCTGTTTCTACAGAGGGGCTTGTTTTGTATAAATTATATTCTGTAAATTTCCACATTTAATACTAGCTTTTAAATAATGTATTATGCTCAACGTTGCAATTGTAGGCTTTGGTTTATCGGGGAGGTATTTACAAGCTCCGTTTTTTGAATGCAATAAAAACTATCATTTAAAAACAATCCTTTCTAACAACCAAAATCCAAAAGAATTTTTTCCTCACGTACATGTTGCGAAGAATATTGACGAAATTTTAAGCGATAATTCTATTGATTTGGTAAGCATCTGTTCACCCAACAACACACATTACGCTTATGCTAAACTGGTATTAAATGCAAATAAGAATGTAATAGTTGAAAAGCCATTTACTGCTTTCAGTGAGCAGGCCCAAGAATTAATTGACCTTGCAAAATCAAAAAATAAAGTACTTGCAGTTTTTCAAAATCGCAGATTTGACAGTGATTTTTTAACGGTTCAAAAATTAATTAACAGCGGTGTATTGGGTGATATTTTAAATTTCGAAATTCATTACAACAGGTTTAAACCTGAGTTGAACGTAAAACAATGGAAAGAAACCAACAATGAGGCAAACGGAATTATCTATGATCTTGGTGCTCATATTATTGACCAAACGATTGCACTCTTTGGCAAACCAAATAACATTTGGGGGCAAAGTTTTGTGCAAAGACAGAACTCTTTAATTGACGATGCTTTTGATATTAAATTAGATTACGGTAAACTAAAAGTTACATTACGTTCAAGTTTGGTAGTAACACACCCAACACCAAGATATATCATTAATGGTACCTCAGGCTCATTCGTAAAGTATGGATTAGATGTGCAGGAAGATCAGCTAAAAGCGGGTTTAGAGCCTACCAACGAAGGTTTTGGCGTTGAACCCCTCAACAAACAGGGAGAATTACACTTTAATAGTGAAGAAAATGCAGTGATTAAAAATGTTGCAACTGAAACAGGAAATTGGGCATTGCTTTTTGAGAACGTATATCAATCAATTACAAACGGGGTTCCCCTTTTAATAAAACCGGAAGATGTGCTTGAGCAAATAAAAATAATTGAGACAGTGATACTTTAGTTAGTGAAATAAAATTTTCTGAAACAAGCAAATTTTTAATTATACATCATGATAAAAAAATACATTCCAACTATACTTATCATTGCAATTTTATTTGCATCGTGTAGTTCAAACACATCGAACAATGGCTATAACCAACCTGTATATGTGGCACCGGGGGTTGGATTAGGAACAGTAATAGCCGTAGTTATTTCATGGTCAAGAAACAAATCAATACTTTGGGCAATTATACATGGCATTTTTGGTTGGCTTTATGTGATATATGCACTACTAGTTGGTAAAAAATAAATAGCTTTCAATATATAATACAAAGGAAAAAGCTGCCGGTCACCACAACCGACAGCTCTTGTCATAATATAACCTAACCCCTGAAACTATTTCGCAATTTTTTGACTCCCCACCACTTTACCGTTAACCACCACTGTAGCCAAGTATGTACCACTTGGTAAACTACTTAAACCATCAACCTGTATATTATTGTAACCTTTCGTTACACTTACTCTTTTATTTAAAACCGATTTTCCTAATGCATTTGCTATTAAAATTTCAGCAGTTGCATTTTCAATGCCAATAAACTTTACTGAAAAATTATCAACAAATGGATTTGGTGACAATTGGATTGACACTTTGTTATTAGATTTTAGGTTAATTGCCAACAACGATCCGTAATTAAACT
>JANOTH010000068.1:0-3092 GCA_031416275.1 Ferruginibacter sp.
TGGTACGATGATAATATTGGTAAAAATAAATGCCCGATTATTGATACCTGGTGGCAGACGGAAACCGGCGGAACACTCATTACAAACCTTGCAGGCATTACACCTGCAAAGCCCGGTTGGGCAACGCTTCCAATGCCTGGAGTGCAACCAATTATTGTAGATGAAAAAGGAAACGAGGTAACTGAAGTAGATGAGCATGGGATGCTAAAAGGTAACCTTTGTATTAAAGCGCCATGGCCGGGTATCTTAAGAACAACCTATGGCGATCATGAAAGATGCAGGGTAAATTATTTTGCAACATACCCCAATTTATATTTCACTGGCGATGGTGCATTGAAAGATGCCAACGGAAATTATAGAATCACAGGAAGGGTTGATGATGTATTGAATATTAGTGGTCACCGCATTGGAACTGCGGAAGTAGAGAATGCTATTAATATGCACTCAGGAGTGGTGGAAAGCGCTGTGGTTGGGTATCCGCACGAAATTAAAGGCCAGGGGATTTATGCCTATGTAATTTATAATGGGCACCATGGAGATGAAAATCAACGTCGTCAAGATATAAGTTTAACCGTAGCAAAAATTATTGGTGCTATTGCTAAGCCAGATAAAATACAATTTGTAAGTGGCTTACCAAAAACACGTAGCGGAAAAATTATGCGCCGTATACTTAGAAAAATTGCAGAAGGCGAAACAGAAAATTTGGGTGATATCACAACATTGCTGGACCCTGATGTGGTGGCGGAAATAAAGGATGGAAGGGTGTAATTTTTTGGGGGGCTGTGGGATGAAGAGCATTGGTGCGCATTTGTTCGCTGCCCGCCTACAATCTTTTTGTTTCGCTAAAGCTTCACAAAAAGGATTTCCGGCTAAGCAGCGCAGCCGTTCATCTGTAAATCATTGTTCAACTTTTATTGTGGAGGAGATGATTATTGTATGAGAACATCTTTTGTAAACTTTTTCTTTTCAAAATATTGCTTTATTAAATTGTAAATAGGAAATACCGAAATACTTGCTCCAATAAAGATAGTACCCCATCCATTAATCATAACCTTTCCAGATCTTGGATTACTAAATCTTGATTGTCCTTGAGCATTTAGACCAAATAGTAATAGATACAAGCCTATTAAAATAATTATTATTCCACAAATCAACATTATATAAAGGGATGAATTTCTGTATAATGGGCTATAAGTTTCTAACTCAGAATTTTCATTATTTGTCATTCTCTTTAAAATTAATTTACATTATTCTAATGATTCACACCGCAAATTCTACCGCTGCCCTCACATGTAATAAGGTTGTATCAAATACTGGTATACTAACATCTTCCTGCTTTATAAGAATTGGTATTTCTGTGCAACCTAAAATGATTCCTTCAGCGCCTTTTGCTTGTAAACTTTGAATAATTTTTATAAAGCCTGCTTTACGCTCGGGTAAAAAAATACCTTTACTCATTTCGCTGTAAATACAATCGTTTATGTATTCAATTTCTGTATCGTCGGGAATAATTGTTTCAATATTTTGTTGAGCCAGTTTATCTTTAAAAAAATCTAACTGCATGGTATATTTTGTACCAAGCAAGGCAACTTTTTTTATATGCCGGCTGGTTATTTCTTTAGCTGTAGCATCTACAATATTTATAAGCGGAATAGTTATGGCAGCCTGTAATTTATCTGCAATGTTGTGCATAGTGTTGGCACCAATAAGTAAACAATCGGCACCAGCTTTTTCTAATGTTTGTGCAATGCCACTTAACATATTTGCCAAGCCATCCCAATCATTTGAAAGTGTAAGTGCTTTTATGTCTTCAAAGTTTACAGAGTACATTAATATTTTGCATGAGCTTGAGCCACCAATTTTTTCATTGGTAAGTTTGTTTAGCAACGTATAATAATCAACAGAAGAAAGCCATGTAAGCCCCCCAATAAAGCCAATTGTTTTCATACGATGAAGTTAAATGAAAAACTCCCATTACAAATTGTAATGGGAGCAATTTATTCTAGTAAAAAATTAACCCAGTATCTGTTTAATTCTTCCCGGATTTTGTTGTGTACTCCAAACTCTTAAAATAGAAATATATTCGTCACTAAATTCATAAATTATCAAATAGTCCCTTACCACTTTCATTCTCACATTTTCAATATTTGATTTCTTACCTACTAATGGAAATTCTGCTACAAATTCTACAGCAGCAATAAATAGTTTATTTAATTTTCTACTATAGAGTTTAGACTTATTTCTATCATTCCAATATGTAAAAATATCCTTCTTGTCATTTTGCGACTCTCTAGACCAAACTATTTTCCTAGCCATTCTTCAGTTTCTTTATTAGCTTCATCATGAGGAAGAAAATCTCCATTCTTAATTTGTAATTGTGCTTCTTCTATTTTTTGAATTTCCTTCTCATTAAAATTATGGATATCCTCGCTTTCGATATCTAAATTTAAAAGCCTAGTTAATTCAGCTAAAATATTTTCATCTTCAGTATGATTAATTTTATCAATTAATCGTTCCTTAAGTTCTATTTTTGACATGATTAGAATTTTGTTTAAAGTTACAAAATACCGTACTTACTCCCCCACCATTTCTACTTTTCTGTTTCTCGATTTTCTCGGGTCACTTCCATCCATTTGTACAATAGCAGGATAAAATTTTCCTACCACATCTACCAACGTTGTTTGGCTTTGCATTACTTCATGAATGTTTTTGTAAGCAAAAGGTGCTTCATCTAATCCGCCGCCAATAAGCTTTACACCAAAGTCTTTCAACTCCTTTCTAAGCGCTTCATGCGTAATATTTGCCAGGGCTTTGCTACGGCTCATTTTACGTCCTGCACCATGGCTGGCAGAATTAATAGCTGCGGTATTTCCCTTTCCTTTTACAATAAAACCGGGTGCCGTCATGCTGCCCGGTATAATGCCCAATACATTTTTACCTGCTGGTGTTGCACCTTTACGATGTACGATTACTTCTCTGGCTTCACCGCCAAAGGCGGGATCTACATACATTTCTTTCCATGCAAAGTTGTGGTGGTTCTCCACCATAGCCAATGGTTTTTCGCCAATAGCTGTTGCAATTTTTTTATGTAT
>JANOTH010000069.1:0-3107 GCA_031416275.1 Ferruginibacter sp.
TTTACACTGCTTTCAGCAATTGCTGTTCTGCTAAATATAAGTATGGCTGTTTGTCGGTTCAGATAGTTGTTTTAAAATATAGATACGCTAAATAATTTATAAAAGTTTTTGGAGTTGTAAGTAACTACAAATTATTCAACTACAGTTCCTCCACAACTGCTACCTGCACCCGCAGTACAGCCAAAGCAATGTTGGTTTACAACAATAGATCGTTTGTGTAATGAATCGTACTCGAATTGAGAAATATGTTTGGCACTACAATCAACTTTTAATTCCAGCATCTGGTTAAAATCGCAGTCGTAAATAAAACCATCCCACCCTATTGAAAGCGTATTACGGCACATAACATTTTGCGCAGCCACTGGGTTAAAAGCATTAATTAGCTTCTCCATATATTTTTCGTAATTACCTGTTTGCAACAAATAATCGAGGTAGCGGCTAATGGGTAAGTTGGTAATGGCAAAGAGTTCATTGAACGTAATGCCAAAATCTTTTTTCAGTGCAGTTTTAAATTCCTCCTGCAAAGATTGCTGCGAGGGTGGCAAAAAAGCCCCTGCGGGATTGTACACTAAATTTAATATCAATCCAGTGCCTTCTACACCATAACCAACAGCATTGAGCATTTGTAAAGCATTAATACTGTCTTCAAAAACGCCGTCGCCACGTTGGTTATCTGTTCTTTCTTCAGAATAAAAAGGCAAAGAAGAAACCACTTCTATATTATGTAATTTGTAAAATTCAGGAAGATCGTAATATTTTTTATTGGCTCTTATAATGGTAAGATTACAACGTACAATTATTTTAACCGCAGCATTTGCTTTTTTTATTTCTTCTACAAACCATCTAAAATCAGGGTTCATTTCTGGTGCGCCGCCGGTAAGATCTACGGTTGTAAACGAAGCATTGTTTTTTATGACCTCTATACATTGCTGCATTGTTTCCCGTGTCATAATTTCCTTTCTATCAGGCCCGGCATCTACATGGCAATGTTTACAAACCTGGTTACACATTTTACCTACATTAATTTGAAAAACCTCTAATGATACCGGTTTTAAAGGATACAGGTTTAATGCTTCCAACTTCTGTTGAAAAGGAACTATTCTATAATCATCATCACGGTTTGCACCATGTTCAAATATTTCAATTTGTTCATTAGCATCTGCTAAAATACTGTGCTGGGCTTTAAGAGATTTCATTAATAAGTTACAGGTTAAAAGTTGCGGGTTTACATCCCTATTTCATTTACTTTATTCATCATTTGCACACCATGTACAAGTGTAGCGCCACCTTTTATGGCAGATGCTACATGCACTGCTTCCATCATTTGCGCTTTGCTCCAGCCTTTTTCATAGGCATCATTGCTGTAAGCATCTATACAATATGGACATTGCACTGCATGAGAAACTGCCAGTGCAATCAATGATTTTTCTCTGGCTGTTAACGTGCCTTCTGCAAAAACTTCTCCATACCACCCAAAAAATTTATCTGCCATAGGCTTTTGAAAATCAGCGATTTTTCCAAACTTACCTAGGTCTTCTTCTTTATAATAACTACTTGACATTATTTGATTTTTTAAAAGTAAGATGTTTAAACTTTGAAAAATTAAATGTACGTAATTTTATTTTTCTGGTTTTGATGCTAATCAATAAAAACGAATCAGAATTTTTAGATAGAAAATCTTTGAATCGGCAAATACAAGACACAGAAGAAAATAAAATGCTCCGCAAACTCAGACCAGAATAATTGTGAAATTAAATACATTAAGCCATCTATTACAGAAGCTCATCTGCGCTTTTGTCTAAGATCGGCAGTTGATTATCAAAACCTGATATGATTGATTTTTATAAAAAAACGCATTAAAATGAAGATTTTCCTTGATCCACAATTATATCCAAGCATTAATGCGCCATAAAAGCAATTAAATGGAATTTAGCACCGATAAATATTACAAATTTCTACTTGTAATATTTCGAAACATGTTTTTAAATATAGCGTTTTAGAGATGTATAAAAATGGTAAATTCACATAAATATTTATGACTAAAAACTTTCGTGATGACAGATATTTTTGGAACATTTATACTATCAAAACAAAACGATACTTATAAAGGAGAATTTTTTAACAATAAAATGAAATCTTTTTCTAACGAAGATGTTGTGCCACTGGACACTAATGCTACAGATTATTTTGTTGGCAGCTTTGATGCTAGCTGGCAGGAAACTACAGGTAATATAAATGCAGTTTTAGAAATTGATAAAGCAAGTGAGGAAGTTTACATTCTTACCTGGAAGGATGTTAGATTAAATGGGGAATTACAAAATAAAAACTTTACTGGCAGATGTGTAAAAAGAAATGATTTACTTGTAAGTGTTTATTCAATGCACACAAATTCGTTGTAAAATATTAATGTTAGTTTAGACAAAAGACGACTTGAATCGGTTTTATAATCCGCTGAATTTTATTTGTGCTTGCCAAAAGACAACATAATATTTCGCTCTGAGAAAAGTTGAAAAAAGATAAACTTTAGAATGGCTGCGGGGGACGAAGGGGAGTATTTTTTATACAAATGCCAAAGGCATATTTGTATAAAAAACACCGAAGCCGTAGAAGCCCGAACCTATGCTGAAGAAAGTTGCTTAGAACCAAGCCCAAAAAATTACCGAAATCTGTTTTTATTGAGTTAACTGTATGGCATTAATCTTGTCTTTAGAGGTATTCGCAAAATTTTACGGTTTATACCCGCTATTTTTGCCAAATTGACGAACTAAATTTATTTGATGACTAAGAACTTTTTTACACAGGGGCAAGATGAAGACATGGAGTTTATGCCCATTATACCACTAACTGAAGATGAAGATGGAAATGCCGATGATGACAAGCTTCCCGATGAATTACCTATACTTCCATTAAGAAATACTGTGCTTTTTCCCGGTGTTGTTATACCAATAACTGTTGGCAGAGATAAAAGTATTAAAGCAGTTACCGACGCTTACAAGGCTGACAAAATGGTAGGTGTGGTTGCGCAAAAAGACAGCAATATAGAGGAGCCTCAAATTTCTGATCTGGAAAGTATTGGCACGGTTGCAAAATTGGTGAAGCTGATTAAA
>JANOTH010000070.1:0-17320 GCA_031416275.1 Ferruginibacter sp.
CACGGGGTGGCGATTTTTTGTATTCAGCCGAAGAGTTTGACATAATGAAAGCGGATATACAGGTTTGTAAAGAACTAGGTTGCGATGGAGTTGTTTTTGGATTGCTAAATGAAGACGCAACTATCGATAAAGTAAGATGCAAAATTTTGGTGCAGCTGGCTTATCCCATGAGCGTTACTTTTCACAGGGCATTTGATCGTGTTACAGATCCATCGCAGGCATTGGAAGATGTTATTGAATGCGGGTTTGAACGGATTCTCACATCAGGTTTTCACCCAACGGCAATGGAGGGTATTGATAATTTAAAAAAACTGATTCAGGTTGCCGATGAACGAATTACTATTATGCCTGGCAGTGGTGTAAGGGCAGCTAATATAGGTGAACTTGCAAAGGTTACCTGTGCTGTTGAGTTTCATAGCTCCGCAAGAAAATTAACGAACAGCAACATGAAAGTTTTTAATAACAACATGAATGAAAATTTACAATCAGTTAGCATTGATGAGGAAGAAATAAAAAATATGGTGGAAATACTTTCGCAACTTTCGCTGTAATATTTATAATTAAATGTCTTCATTTTTTACATTATTACTGTCGTTATTTTTCTGTTCAAACGTATTTGCGCAGCGTTCAAGTATTGACCTTACTAAAGCATGGACATTTACAAATGCCAACAAGATTCGCTGGTATAAAGCAACTGTTCCCGGCACTGTACACACAGACTTATGAGTTAACAAACTTATACCTGATCCATTTTTTGCAGACAATGAAAAGAGACTTCAATGGATTGATACTTGCGATTGGATATACAAAACAAATTTTACTGTTACGGCACAAGAATTAGATAGCTATGCCGCTGATATAATGTTTGAAGGACTGGATACCTATGCAGATGTTTACCTCAATGGTAAGGTTATTCTCCAAGCAAACAACATGTTTAGGGGATGGCGTATTAATGTAAAGCCATTATTGAAGGCCGGTCAAAATTCCCTCAAAATTTATTTTCATTCAGCAAAAAAGATGTTAGACAGTATGGCAAAAGCTGCTCTCCCACTTGTTTTACCCGATAACAACAGAGTGTATGCACGTAAAGCAGCATTTCAATTTGGCTGGGATTGGGGACCGACATTTATTGGATGTGGTATTTGGAAGAATATTTCTTTACAATTTTTCGATTCTAAAAAAGTTGTTACTCCATCTGAGTACCTTCCTCCATTTGCTAAACTCATCCAGCAAAAAGATTCCATCGGCGAATCATTTTATTTTGAACAAAACGGCAAACCCATTTATGTAAAAGGTGCTAATTGGATACCTGCGAATATTTTCCTCCAAGTGTAAAAAAGCATGATTACCTGAATTTAATTTTGAAGGCCAAAAATTCAAATATGAATATGTTGCGTGTTTGGGGCGGCGGCGTTTATGAAGATGATTATTTTTATAATTTATGCGATAGCCTCGGCATAATGGTTTGGCAGGATTTTATGTTTGCAAAAGGCATGTATCCCGCAGATAGCGCTTATTTAAAGAATGTAAAGCAAGAAGTAATTTATCAAATAGAACGATTAAAAAAGCACCCCTGCATTGTGCTTTGGTGTGGTAATAATGAAATTGACGAAGCATGGCATAACTGGGGTTGGCAAAATCAATTTAATCTATGCGGCGCAGATTCCTCCAAGGTTTGGAACAATTATAAAATGTTGTTTGAAGACAGTTTAAAAGCCTGGGTAAATGAATACGATGGCAAAAGACCTTATGTTTCATCTTCTCCAAAATTAGGTTGGGGTAATAAAAAAAGCTTGACCGAAGGTGACAGCCATTATTGGGGTTTGTGGTGGGGAATGGAAGGCTGGGAAACTTTTAAAACCCATACCGGAAGGTTTGTAAGTGAGTATGGTATGCAGGCAATGCCGAATTTTGAAACCATAAAAAACTTTGTTTCAACTACCGATTTAAAATTTAAATCAGCAGCCATACAATGGCACCAAAAGGCAAGTAATGGCTTTTCTAAATTAAATTTTTATCTCGATAAATATTTTATGGATTCGGCTAAATTATCCAGATTTTCTCTGGAAGAATACAGCTATCTAACACAGTGTTTACAATATTATATTTTAAAGAATTGTATTGCTGTTCAAAGAAATAAAATCCCATACAATATGGGTACGTTGTTGTGGCAATTAAATGATTGCTGGCCTGCCACAAGCTGGAGTATTACTGACTTTAGTAGGGCACCAAAAGCAGCATGGTATGCGGTTAAAGAAAGTTATAGAGATGATGTAAGGTTGGTAACGGATACTATTTATCCAAAACAACTTTCAATATCAAAACCAACTTTCACCATTTTGCCCGAAGGCGATAACAGCTTTAGCATACAAAGCAATGTAGATGCGAAATATGTTTATCTATATGCTGGAAAAGGAAACGAAAATTTATCAGATAATTATTTTGATTTAAAAGCGGGAGTAAAAAAGATACTTTCTTTTTCTGAAAGATATTTTTCTGCTGCACTAAAAAATAAACTTAAAATCACCTCGTTATTTAATGTTATTAATAAGGAGGATTTATAAATTCTTTTTATGCAAAATGGCAATCGGTGAACCTTTCGCCATAAAAACCGTATCAGGTATTGCAGCATCTAAAAATGCAAATTCGCTGCCATACAATTTTTCAAAATTGCATTCAATGTTATAGTGTTTAACCTTGTGTACTTTCCAGCTTGGATGCTGAACGGCATATTCGAAAGTAATTTTATCAGTGTATTTTGAATATCCAAAATAATGCTCTGCAATAAATTCTTCTTTGCTACCCGCAACCATTGGTGCGTTTATTAATTCAGTAGTAGCTTCTAATTTGTTCCAGCTCCCTTTAAATTTCCAGTGATAGCCTAAATTTATTTCATCCTCATTTTCGTTATAAAAATGTTTCGTTGGTAGAGTCACATATTTTTCTCTGTACAAGGTATTTGCCACCACGGTGATTGCAAATTTTGGTACTATTTCTTTTATAAAAACGGCTCCACGCTTCCATGTATCACCATCTTTTACACGTACATAAAAACGCAGGTTTACTTCTTCAAAATTTATATGAAATGGTACACGAATACCAAGCATTTTTGTTTGCTCAAACATAAAGCCAATAAGGCTCACATAACATTCGCCATGATAAAAATCTAACTCAGTTTTTGGTGGCAGGTAGGGAATTAAAATTGCAGGATCAATTATATAATTAGCCATTATAAGATTATTCCATTCTGCTGTTAAAAATTTTTTAGCCATTTCTAGTTAAAGTAATGTAGTGTTTTTCACCGCAGAGAAAGGAGGAAAAGGAGTTTTCGCTGAGGTTAATTTAAGGACGATTTAGATTATAATTAAGTGTGTCGTTCTTTGTAATTTACTTTAAAAATCAACCTTAAATTTTGGTCTTTTGTAAAATAATTATAGAACCAATTGAAGAAAACGGAAAGCCGGTTTTTTACGCCCAATATCAACATTAAGTGTAGAAACATCCAAACCAACCAAGCCATAAAACCACCGAAATGTACCTTAGGCTTTGGTACATCTACCACTGCTAATTTCCTTCCAACAGTAGCCATTGCACCTTTATCGTTGTATAAAAATTCTTCCATACGATCATTGTTGCTTTTCATTTGAATGAGCTTCAAATTATTTACGAGCATATCAGCATGTTGTATGGCTACAGGCGCTACTTGCGGGTGACCATTTGGAAATGCGGGATCGCTATCCATATACGCAACATCACCAATTGCATAAACATTTTCAAACCCATTTACCAAACATTGTCTGTTTACTTTTACCCTATTTCCACGGGCAATAATACTGTTGTCAATTCCCGGTAGCACGTTTCCTTTTATACCTGCTGCCCAAATAACAAGCGCTGTTTCAATTTTGCTACCATCTTTTAAAGTGGCTGTTTTTCCATCATACTCGGTCAACATACTATTCGTCCGCACAATTACACCAAGTTCCTCTAAATATTTTTGAGACTGCTCGCTGCTTTTTTCACTCATGGCTGCGAGGGTTTTTGATGATCCCTCTAATAAAGTAATAACCATTTTACTAAAATCAAGTTCGGGATAATCTTTAGGTAAAACAAACCTGCGCATATCTGCAATAGCGCCGCTAAGCTCCACTCCTGTTGGACCTCCACCCACCACCACAACATTCATCAGTCGCTTTAACTCTACCGGGTCTTTAGTGGCGGCAGCATCTTCAAAATTGGTGAGCATCCTATGCCGAAGTTGTATAGCTTCCACCGTACTCTTCATAGGCATTGCGTTGGCTGCCATTAATTCGTTTCCAAAAAAGTTTGTATCGGCGCCAGTGGCTATTACCAATTGGTCGTATTCAAAATCACCAATATCAGTAACGACTTTATTTTGTTGATGCATTATTTCCTTCACCGTAGCCATATAAAAACGAACATTATTACTGTTGTGAAAAACTTTTCTGAGTGGGAAAGAAATGTTACTTGCATCTAAACCTGCGGTGGCAACTTGGTAAAACAGCGGTTGAAACTGGTGGTAATTAAATCTATCGAGCAGGGTTATTTCAAAACCTGCTTTGTTGCTAAGTTCCCGTGCAAGTTTTAAACCTCCAAAACCTCCACCTACAATTACAAGTTTCATATAAATCGAATTTAAAACAAAGGTAAGTAACTTTCAATATTTTTTGAAAGTTTAGAAAACTAATAGTCTAGATGTTAATGCCTACACTCATAGTTTTACACATACATATTTCTATATTCACAAAATATACCATAGTTTTTACATTAAAATAAATAGTTTAATTTGTAATAAAAAAGTAGTTGAAATTTTTATTAAAAACACTTTGTAGTTTCTACTGCGTTTTTATGTGTTCCGTATTTGAAAAAAGTATGGCTCAAATGGAATTTGTAGAAAATAAAGGACAGTGGAGTGATAACATAGCATTCAAGGGAGAATTTAAAACAGGCGCATTTTTTTTAGAGAAATATGGTTTTACAGTTTTGCTCAATAGCCCTGAAGATGTTCAAAAAAGAGCAGCCTTGCACCATGGTACAGGTTTTTCTCGAGTTAAATTTAATGATGCAGATAGTTTTCATTCACATGCATACAAAGTAAGTTTTGTGGGTGCAAATTTAAAATCCAAAATAATTCCTGAAAAAGCGCAACCCGGTTACAATAATTATTTTATAGGCAACAATAAAAGTAATTGGGCAGGCAACTGTAAAATTTATAATGCCGTTTCGTATAAAAATATTTATCCCAATATAGATTTAAGGTATTACTCAACAGCCAATAAATTAAAGTACGATTTCATAGTCTACCCCGGAGGCGACCCGGCAAAAATTTTGATGCATTATGACGGTGCTGTATCGTTAGGTATAAAAAGCAACGAGCTCATTGTTGGCACAAGCATTGGCTCTGTGAAGGAGCAGGCACCTTATTCTTACCAAACAGGTTTATTAGGTTCAAAAGATGTTATTACAAAATACCAAGTATCAGGAAACAATGTGAGCTTTAAAGTTAGCCAGTACAACAAAAATGAAACACTCATAATAGATCCGCAACTAATATTTTCTTCGTTCACTGGGAGTACAGCGGATAATTGGGGATACACAGCAACACCCGGACCTGATGGAAGTTTTTTTGCGGGTGGAATTACTTTTGGTACTGGTTTCCCTGTAAGTACAGGTGCTTTTCAAACTGCTTTTGCCGCAGGGGAATATGATATTAGTATTTTAAAATTTTCGCCTGATGGTAGGCAACGATTATATGCCACGTACATCGGAGGGAGCGGCAACGAACAGCCACACAGTATGATTGCAGATGCAAACGGCAATCTGGTTATTGCAGGCAGAACAAACTCAGGTAACTATCCATTGCTAACCAATATCCCTGCAACGGGAACAAATTATGATATTGTTATTACTAAATTAAATGCTACGGGTTCAGCCATTATTGGCTCAACTAAAATAGGTGGCTCAGGTAACGATGGGGTAAATATTAAAGATAAAAATAATTTTATTGGAGCCACAGGCGACACAAGCATTAGAAGAAACTATGGCGATGATGCAAGAAGTGAGGTTATATTAGACGAGCTGAACAATATAATTTTGGTTTCGTGCACACAATCAACAAACTTCCCTACAATCAATGCCATTCAACCCACATCGGGTGGTGCGCAAGATGCTGTTATTTTAAAATTGACGGCAAATCTTTCATCGCTATTATTTTCTACATATTATGGGGGTAGCGGAGATGACGCGGGTTTTGTGGCAGCTATAAATCCCTTAACAGGAAATTTATATGTTGGCGGAGCCACAACAAGCCCAAATTTATCAGGGAGTACAACCAATACAATAAGCCCCACTTTTTTGGGCGAAATAGATGGTTTCGTAACTGAATTTAATAGTGTAGGCTCCGCTATTATCAGAAGAACTTTTATTGGAACCGCCGCGGTGGATTTGGTATATGGATTAAAATTTGATCGATTTGGTTTTCCTTATATCATGGGCACAACCACAGGCACCTGGACGGCAATAAATGCAATTTACAACACGCCAAACTCCAAACAGTTTATCGCTAAACTACAACCCGATTTATCAGCCTACATTTATTCAACAAACTTTGGTACAGATGCACCAACGCCAAATATTTCGCCGATAGCTTTTCTAGTAGATAGGTGCGAAAATGTTTATGTATCGGGCTGGGGCGGCAATGTAAACAGCGGTTATTCAAATAGCGGTACATTAGGCTTACCGGAAGTAGACCCGCTTGCACCATTTGCGCCCGATGGAAGCGATTTTTATTTTTTTGTGTTGAAAAAAAATGCTCAATCTCAGCTATTCGGATCGCATTTTGGTCAAAATGGAGCAGCAGGCGAGCATGTTGATGGTGGAACAAGCCGTTTTGATGCTAACGGTATTATTTACCAAGCAGTTTGTGCCAATTGTTTAGGATTTGGACCAGCAAATTTTCCAATTTTTCCAAGCAATGTTTGGGGCCCTACAAACCCAAGTCCTAATTGTAATTTAGCAGCGGTAAAAATAGATTTAGATTTTGCGGGTGTTGCTACTCAAATTCAATCCTCTATAAACGGGGTGCTAAACGATACAGTTGCGTGTTTCCCAATACTGGTTTCGTTTAAAGACACACTTCAAAAAGGCGTTACTTATTTCTGGAATTTTGATTCAAATAATTTTCCAAATAATACGGACGCAATTACATTTAACCCTGACACCTCGCATCTTTATACAGCTCCCGGTGTTTATAGGGTAAGGCTAATATCTGAAGATTCAACAACCTGCAACATAAGAGATACATCGTACATTAATATTACGGTATCAGATAGAAGTGTTAATCCATCTTTCATAGCAAAACGGGTGCAGCCATGCAGCGTAAATAAATATACTTTCGAGAATACCTCTACCACATTTGATGGTTCTACATTTGTACCAACTTCGTTTGTTTGGGATTATGGTGACGGATCACCTAGAGACACTACCAATAAATTACCTATAAGGGAACACACTTATGCAAGCCTAGGAACCTACTTTGTAACCATGACGGTTATTGATCCCCGATATTGCAATGCGCCTATTACCGATACTGTTGTGATTGTAGTAGAGCCAAATGTTACGGCAATTCCGGCAATTGTTCGCTCAGCATGTGCACCTGCTACTTATACTTTTTTAAATAATTCAACTTTTGGAACAAGTTGGGAATGGCAGTTTTTAAATGAAGCAGGAACTGTAGTTGGTACATCGAATGTAGAAGAACCGAATTTTACGTTTACTACCTGGGGCATTTACAAATACAGGTTAATAGCATTTAACCCGAATACCTGCAACTTATCTGATACTTCTCAATTTATTACGGTAATAATTTCAGAGGTACCCAACGCACTTTTTGATTACACGCCCATTCCACCCGAACCTAACATACCCGTAAAATTTAGAAATTTATCTACCAACGCTAACAGCTACTTATGGAATTTTGGAGATGGCACAAGTTCCGTATTATTTGAACCTGTACATGAGTACAATAAAACAGGTAGTTACAAGGTTACATTGTTTGCATACAACAATTCAATTTGTTTAGATAGTTTTAGTTTGGTTGTAGATGTAATCATTAACCCGCTTTTAGATGTGCCAAACGCTTTTACGCCGGGTAAATTTGGCGAAAACGGAACAGTTTATGTGCGTGGTTTTGGTATTGCAAAAATTGAATGGAAAATCTATAATCGTTGGGGTGAAATGGTTTTTAGAAGTACTGACAAATTCGTTGGTTGGGATGGCTTTTACAAAGGAAAATTACAGGCTATGGATGTATATACCTACACACTCGATGCCGAATTTGTTGACGGACAGAAGAAGAGACAAACAGGAGATATTTCGTTGTTAAGGTAGCATCATAAAAAAATACCAACTTTCTATCGTTTATGTATAGTACAAGTTGGTATTCAAATCTTTTATAAAATCGTTACTTCTTACCTATTGTAACTTTCAACATCGTCTTTTCTAATTCCTCATTACCGGCTGCAACAAGGGGCGATTCATTAAAGACCGGTTCATTAGTACTTCTATAATTTCCCCCATTAATATTTCTGATTGCACTTGCTAAACTAGCCTCTGTCACATCTCCCCAATCTTTATCTAGACCATCGGCTACAATTGCATTTGGTACAAATCCTCCGTAATAATTACCCTCACCATTTTTGTTTACTGTTTTAAATGATACAGGAAAAACATACCACTCACCATTTTCTATTGGGAAAAAACCTACAGGTTTACCATGCGTATTTGAGTTGCCAATTAGCCTTACATCCATATAGGGTTTTAAATTATTTATGAGTAATTCACTTGCAGATGCTGTACTCCTGCTTACGATAAAATAAATTTTATTAAGTTGAAGTGAGCCTGTTTTGTTAAATACACTAGTCGAATTTTCGCTGCTATGGTTGCTGTTATAAATTTGTTTCATCATCACACTTCCCTGCGCCTGGTTTGAAATTAAATAATTGGCAAGTTTTTCCTGCAGACTCACATATCCGCCACCGTTGTATCGCAGATCAACAATTAAATTAGTTATGCCTGCAGCAGAAAATTTATTAAATACTCTTGCAAATTCTGCAGATGTTTGGTTTATGTTGCCAAGAAAAGAGTTGTACACAAAATAGCCAATGTTTCCGCTCGGCGAATTATAAACGCTGTCTAAATACACCGGTTTTTCTGTGTAATGTGCCGCTTGCAATTGTACATCTACATTTATTCCATCAGGCTTTGTGAAAGTAATATTTGTTGATGAAGCCTTGTATATATTGTCAATAATAAACTGAGAATTCGATGTAGTGATGTTTGAATTTCCGTTGATTTTAGTAATTCTCCAACCTCTCTTAATACCTTGTCCACCAGCGGGTGAATTTGGCTCGGTTAGCCTAACCCTTAAATCTCCTTCCGCACGAAAAAATACAGTAATGCCAAAATCCCCTGCAGTATTTGAAGAAGACGCAACCGAACTCATTCCTCCACTCAATTGATCCCACTCGCCTTTTTTCATTGCAAAACTCCATTTGTCAACAGGTGAAGCGAAGCCGGTTTCAACACTAAATTGACGAATTGCTGTCATTACACCAGCAGGATCTGCATAGCCCGCAGTATTAAAAGAAGTTGGTAGCTGTGTATTCCACAAATACCAATCTTGTGATTTTTGAAAAGCAACTGCGTTTATTTGAAGAGCGTTGCCAGTTGATGGTTCCGCAGGCGCCGCAGGTGCAACATTTGCCGCTAAATCATTATTGATGTCTTTTTTGCAAGAGATTAAAAAAACAGACAAAAATATCGACAAAGTAAAAAGCGGATAATTATTTCTTATCATGTTTGTAAATTTTATACATGTTAAGTACGGCAAAAGCTTTGCTACAAAATGTTATAGAAATATCATTTAACAAGAGGATAGCAAATTGTGTTAATTATAAATCATCTGATTTTTCAAATAAATTATTTTATAAACAGTAGAATGCAAATTCTGTTTTGAGCTTTTACCCGAAGATGTGAGTACCAAATTTTCGGTAACTCTTGTCACCTAAAGCAAAAGAGATGTTTGTGTTCTGTTTAATTTTGTTCAGCAAGTCGTTCCAATGTTATTAGTTAACAGTATTAAAGTTTGCCCATTTTTATAGATATTTGCACAATCTCTAAAAAATGAATGCGTTAATAAAGCAAGCTACCATTATCTGTTCATCGTCTCCTTTTCACTGCCAGGTAAAAGATGTTTTAATTGTAAATGGAATTATTAAAGCAATTGAAGACGAAATTTTAGCAGAAAACACCCAAACCATAACCGGAAATAATTTACACCTAAGCATTGGGTGGATGGACATTTTTGCTGACTTTGCTGAACCCGGAAATGAGCACAGAGAAACATTGGAGAGTGGTGCAAATGCAGCAGCAGCCGGTGGATTTACGGATGTAATGTTAGTGCCGGATACCTTACCTACTGTTTCTTCAAAGGCGCAGGTTGAATTTTTGATAGAACGTGCCAAGACACTACCAATAAATATCCACCCCATTGGATCTGTCACCAAAAACAACGATGGCGCAGCACTTACAGAAATGTATGATATGCACAACAGCGGCGCAGTAGCATTTAGTGACGGCAAAAAATCTATACAACAATCTGGATTGCTGTTAAAAGCTTTGCAATACGTTTCAGCAAAAAATTCAGTTATAATACAGCTGCCGGATGATCAGAGCATCAGTGAAGGCGGGTTGATGAATGAAGGGGTAATGAGTACAAAACTTGGCATACCTGGCAACCCTGCTATGGCAGAAGAAGTGATGATTGCAAGGGATATTGCGTTGCTTAATTATACAGATTCACATTTACACATCACCGGCGTTTCCACAAAAAAAGGAATTGATTTAATTAAAAATGCAAAGAACGAAGGTCTCTACATAACCTGTTCTGTCACTCCCTATCATTTATTTTTTAGTGAAGATGATTTGGTTGAGTATGATACAAACTTAAAAGTAAATCCACCATTGCGTACAAAGGAAGATGTTGCTGCGTTGCAGGATGCGCTTAGGTTGGGAGATATAGACTGTATAGCGAGCCACCACAGCCCGCAATGCGCTGACGATAAAATTTGTGAATTTGAGTATGCAAGAAACGGAATGATAACATTGCAGACTGTTTACGGAATATTGAATGGAATTTTAAATGATACAGACCTGCTAGTTAAAATGCTAACTGAGCAAAACAGAAAAATATTTGGATTAACAATTCCAAGTGTTGAAGTTGATGCTCCGGCAAGTATTTCAATTTTTGAGCCCGATACAAAATACTTTTTTGAAGAAAAAGCAATTCTTTCAAAATCGAAGAACAGCCCGTTTGTAGGAAAAGAAATGAAGGGAAAAGTGATTGGAACTATTAATAAAAATAAACTGGTTTTAAATTATTAATGAAAAATATTTCTGCAAAATATATTGGATTAATTACTGCTGCTGCGATGGTGGCTGCTTCTCTTCTGCTTTTTTACGTTTTTCATTTTCCAGAGAATGGGAAGAACCAATATTTCATTTATGGCATTTACGCCGTCGGTATTTTAACAGCACTATTTCTATTTAATAGAAATAACAGAGAGGAAAGTGCTTTTAAAAATTATTTTTCGGAAGGGTTTAAAGTCTTTGTAGTGGTAACTTTATTGATGGCTGTTTTTACATTTATTTTTTACAAGATAAACCCACAGATTTTGGAAAATGCTTTAGTAGAAATTAATACTTACAACGCTAAAGATGTAGACAAAACACCTGCGGAAGTAACTGCAAATGCAGAAAAACTGAGAGGCATTTTTATACCAATGATGATTGCAACAACAACTGTAAAGAACCTTGTTTTAGGTGCATTAATTACAATTATTGCCGCGGGTTTTCTATCTCAAAAAAAATCGTTATAATGTGTTAAGTATAATTCAGAAAAAGCTAAATAGATAGTTGAAGATGAAATGTGCGACGCCACTGAAGTTTACAGTTGCTGCTTCTTTGCCGGGCTAACAAAAAATTAAAAATGGATTTATCAATTGTAATACCGCTGTTTAACGAAGATGAATCTTTGCCTGAGTTAATGGCATGGATTGAAAGAGTGATGACTGCTAATAATTACAGCTATGAAGTGATTATGGTTGATGATGGCAGTACCGATGATTCGTGGGCAGTGATAGAAAATTTACGCACAAAAAACAATGCTGTAAAAGGGATAAAGTTTCAAAGGAATTATGGAAAAAGTGCAGCCCTTAATGAGGCTTTTAAAGCGGCACAGGGCGATGTAGTTATTACTATGGATGCGGATATGCAGGACTCTCCGGATGAAATACCTGAATTGCGAAGAATGGTTTTAGAAGAAAATTATGATATTGTAAGCGGCTGGAAAAAAGTAAGGTTTGATAATACGCTCACTAAAAATATACCATCAAAACTCTTTAATGCAGCCGCCAGAAGAAGCAGCGGAATTAAATTGAATGATTTTAATTGTGGCTTAAAAGCCTACAAAAAGAAAGTGGTGAAGAGCATTGAAGTATATGGCGAAATGCATCGCTACATTCCTATACTGGCCAAGTGGAGTGGCTTTAGAAAGATCGGCGAAAAAGTAGTTGAACACCGTGCAAGAAAATACGGTGTTACAAAGTTTGGCTGGGAGCGTTTTGTGAATGGCTTTTTAGATCTGGGTTCCATCATGTTTGTGGGCAAATTTGGAAAACGCCCTATGCATTTTTTCGGACTTTGGGGTACGCTTGCATTTATGGCGGGGCTTACCATCTTTTTATACCTTACTATCTCTAAATTCTTTTTTGATGGTACTGGAATGACACAAAGACCTTTATTTTTCTTTGCACTTTTTGCCATGACGATTGGTACACAATTATTTTTGGCAGGTTTTATTGGTGAATTGATAGCCCGTAATTCTCCTGAGAAAAACAGTTACCTCATTGAACAAAAACTTGGAATGTAATTATGGCAACTGTTGTAATTATAGGCCCTGCACACCCTTTGCGTGGTGGTCTCGCTACTTTTAATGAGCGACTGGCAAAGCAGTTTATACAACAAGGTTTCAACACAAAAATTTATACTTTTTCTCTTCAATACCCCGGCTTTCTTTTTCCCGGAACTACTCAATACAGCGATGCGCCGGCGCCTGATGATTTAGATATAAAAGTCTGCATAAACTCTGTGCTCCCAACAAACTGGTTAAAAGTTGGACGGGAACTTAAAAAACTACAACCCGATTTTATTGTTGTGCGCTATTGGTTGCCTGTAATGGGGCCATGCTTAGGAACGATCTTAAGAATTGTAAAGCAAAACAGACACACAAAAATAATTTGTATTGCGGATAATATTATTCCGCACGAAAAAAGAAAGGGAGACAATCTTTTTACGAAGTATTTTATAAAGCCAATTGATGCATTTATTGTAATGAGTGAAAAAGTGATGAGCGATTTAAAGTTGTTCGATAAAAACAAACCGGTACAACTTATACAACATCCTTTGTACGATAATTTCGGTGACAAGATATCGCAGAGCATAGCCAGAAAGAATATTGGAATAGAGGGTAATACTAAAATTATTCTATTTTTTGGTTTTATAAGAAAATACAAAGGATTGGATATTTTGCTAGATGCATTGGCACTTTTGAAAAATGACAATACTGCAACGCCATTTAAAATTTTAATAGCCGGCGAATTTTATGAAGACAGAAAGCCTTTTGATGAACAGTTTTCAAAATTAGGTTTGGAAGGGATGCTGATTTTGAAAACTGACTTTATACCCGATAACGAAGTACGGAATTTTTTCTGCGCAGCAGATATGGTAATACAACCCTATAGAAATGCCACCCAAAGTGGTGTTACTCCCCTAGCCTATCATTTTGAAATACCAATGATTGTAACAAATGTTGGCGGATTGCCATCCCTTGTGCCTGATGGCGTTGTAGGCTTAGTAGCTGAGCCAAACGCAGCAGCTATTGCAGAAAAGATTAAGGAGTTTTTTACAAAAGATGAACAAGTTTTCATCGAAAATATAAGAGAAGAAAAGAAAAAGTTTAGCTGGGAGAAACTGGTAAATGCTATTACACATTAATATAATCTTTTAAAAAACCTTACGTGTCTGAAAATTTCTCACAAAAAAAACTTTTCGGGCTGGATTTTTTAAGGGCTATTGCCATTTCAATGGTATTTGTTTACCATTACGGTCAGTTGTTTGAATACCCCCACTGGACGAATGTCATAAGTAAGTTTTGGTGGACTGGAGTTGACCTTTTCTTTGTGCTGAGCGGCTATCTTATAACCTCTCATCTTTTAAATGAAATAAAAGAAACAAAGCAGTTACGATTAAGAAGATTTTTTATAAAACGGTTTTTCAGAATCATACCTGCCTATCTCTTTGTTTTGTTGTGTTACTATTTTTTCCCCACCATCAGAGAAAAACCTTACCTCGCAGATATTTGGAAGTTCCTGACTTTTTCTTTTAATCTTCTTATAGACCCGCATGTGCGAAATTCTTTTTCACATGCATGGTCGCTTTGTATAGAGGAGCAGTTTTACCTTGCACTTCCTCTTTCATTGTTGCTTTTGCTAAAAACAAGAAAAATAAATTACTGGTTTATCATAATCCTCTTTTTATTCTTTGCCGGTTTGGCTTTTAGGTACTTCTATTGGCATTATTTAAACAATATTTTTGAAAACGTAGAAGGTTTTGGTATATACTGGAACAAGCGAATTTACTACTCAACATACAGCAGGCTGGATGGATTAATTGCAGGGGTAACTATTGCATTTCTGTTTCATTACAAAGAAAACTTTCAGCCATACTTTTTGAAAAAAAATGGATACATTTTTTTTGCCGCCTTCTTAACTATTTTGTTTGCCTATCTTATTTGTGAAGACACCTACTCAATAAGCGCAACAGTTGTCGGTTTCCCCTTAGTAGCATTAGGATATGGCTTGCTCCTGATTGTTACCCTAAATAAAGAAAATTTATTTATAAAATACAAATCTGCCCTAATTGAAAAAATTGCCTCACTTTCCTATGCTATTTATCTGATTCATAAAATAACAATCCATCTAACGCAAAAGCTCCTTTACATGGCAGGGTTTAATAAAGAAAGCGCCTATGTATTTATTTGTTGCATAGTAAGTACATTTTTTGCCTCGTATTTGCTTAATATGTTGGTAGAAAAACCCTTTATGAGGTTAAAAGATAGCTTGCTTAGCATAAAAAATTAAATGAAAATAAAAAAGATTTGGCATAATAAATTTGTGGTCATACTTTTGCATTTCAAATAAACAAATGGAATTTATTACGTTACATCATCATCATTCTCACACTAGCCCTCAGGCAAGGTTTTAATGATGTATATCAAATATTTCAAAACCCCGTCTGAGTAAACAGACGGGGTTTTTATTTAAACTCCACTATTTACTCAGCAAATAAAATTAAACAATGAGTAAACTTAAAATTGCCATACAAAAAAGCGGAAGGCTAAGCGAAAAATCACTCGATTTACTAAAACAATGTGGTATTAAATTGCCAAATGGCGATCGAAAATTACTGACAGCCTCAGAAAATTTCCCGATAGAAGTTTTGTTTTTAAGAGACGACGACATTCCTCAATATGTTGAGCAAGGCGTTGCAGACATTGGAATATTAGGAGAGAATGAAGTATGGGAAAAAGACAAAGATGTTTTAACGGTTGAAAATTTAGGATTTGCAGGCTGCAAAATGTCTCTAGCAATTCCAAAAGATGAAACATATAGTGGTCCATCTTTCTTTCAAAATAAAAAAGTAGCTACTAGTTATCCGAAAATATTACGGAAATTCTTCACTGAAAATGCTGTTACCGCCGAGATTGAAGAAATTGGTGGAAGTGTGGAAATTGCACCTGGTATAGGCTTGGCAGATGGAATTTTTGATATCGTAAGCACAGGTAGCACATTGTTGATGAACGGCTTGAAAGAAGTGGAAATCGTTAAGAAAAGTTCGGCCGTATTAATTTCTAACAAAAACCTTTCAGTTGAAAAGCAAGCCATTCTTGATAAACTATTGTTTAGAATTAAAGCGGTAAGAACATCTTCTGAAAACAAATATATTTTGCTAAATGCACCTAACAGTGCCATTGAAGCCATAAATGCTATTCTGCCTGGCATGAGGTCACCAACCGTTTTACCACTGGCAGAAGAAGGTTGGAGCAGCGTACATTCTGTGGTAAAAGAAGATGAATTTTGGGAGGTGATTGATAAACTTAAAGAACTTGGAGCTCAGGGTATTTTAGTAATACCGATAGAAAAAATGATACTATAAAATTAAAAAATATAGAATGGAAAAGATTGAATTTCCTTTAAAAAGTGATTGGAAGAAATTGGCAGAGAGACCTGCTGCTGAAAAAGAGAAGTTAGAAACGCTTGTGGCAACTGTTTTCTCAGATATTGAGGCAGGAGGTGATAAAGCTGTTTTGCAATACTCCAAAACATTTGACAAGGTTTTAGTTGAATCATTGGCAGTAAATAAAGCTGATGTGGAAAATGCAGCAGAGCAACTTTCACCGGCATTAAAAGAAGCTATACAACTTGCTAAAAGCAACGTGGAAAAATTTCATATAGCCCAAAAAGAAACCAGACAAAATATTGAAACAACAAAAGGCGTTTTGTGCTGGAGAGAAACCAGGGCGATTGACAAAGTAGGCATTTATATTCCCGGCGGCTCTGCACCACTCTTTTCAACAGTGTTAATGCTTGGTATCCCCGCAATGATTGCAGGCTGCAAAGAAATCATTTTATGCACGCCACCAGACAAAGATGGCAAAATAAACCCCGCCATTTTATATACAGCAAGCTTGATTGGCATTACACAAATATTTTGTGTAGGTGGCATACAAGCCGTTGCTGCAATGACTTTTGGCACAGAAACTATACCTGCAGTTTATAAAATATTCGGCCCCGGCAACCAATATGTAACTGCAGCAAAGAAACTTGCTCAATCTTTTGGCGTAGCCATCGATATGCCCGCCGGCCCAAGTGAAGTTTTAGTGATTGCTGATGGAAATGCTGAGCCTGCATTTGTTGCTGCAGATTTATTGTCGCAGGCTGAGCATGGAGCAGACAGCCAGGTAATATTGGTATCTGATAGCAAATATTTAATTGAAAAGACATTTACAGAAATTGATGTTCAATTAGAAAATTTACCACGCAAAGAATTGGCTGTTGCAGCCTTGCAAAACAGCAAATCTATTTTATTAAATAGCATTGGAGAGTGTATAGCATTCAGCAATTTT
>JANOTH010000071.1:0-10666 GCA_031416275.1 Ferruginibacter sp.
AAAATTACTCAAGAATAGAAAAATTTAATGGCAGGGTAGATTTGTATACTGCTACCGACGATAAGGCATTTCAGGGGAAAGTAAAATACATTGGAAGAACGGCCGTTACTTATTATGCATCGTACGACATAGAAGCCCTGAGAGGAAAGATTAAAACCATTGGAAATTTGGGTATTAATTATTTTATGGAATTTGATGATGCAAATTTGAAGGGCAAAATAAAAAATATTGGAAGTACACAATTGCAATACTTTACAAGTTTTGATAATGAAGCATTGCGAGGTAAATTAAAAAGTGCAGGTAATACTAACTTAAATTATTACACTTCCTTTGAAGATAGAGCGCTTCAGGGCAAAATAAAAACCATCGGGCAAGTCAGTTTTACATATTATCCTTCTTACGATAAGCAATTTGCAGGCGCTATGAAAACCGGAAACTTTACTCAAAATGTAGCTGGGATAACTTATTTGATTCAATAGAATTTCCTTCTTTGCACACAATAGTATAATTTTTAAACCCTGATTATTTTGAAGAAAATATATTTACTTCTTTTGTTATTTCCATCTTTTTTAAGTGCACAAACTTTAAATAAAAAGCTCCAGAAGAGTGTAGAGGACTTAGTGAAAGGTTACAATGGGGATATAGGTGTTTACATTCAAAGTTTAAAAACCGGTAAGGTTGTTCAAATAAATGCTGATACCATTTTCCCCTCAGCAAGCATCGTAAAAGTTCCTATTCTGGTTGGAGTAATGGATAAAATAAATAGAGAAGAGTTGACCTATCACCAAGAACAAACCTACCATGATTCTATGCTATATGCAGGTGTAGATATTTTAGGTTCTTTTAAAAACGGTGAAAAAATAGAACTCTCAAAATTATTAATGCTTATGCTTAGCATGAGTGATAATACAGCCAGCTTGTGGCTGCAAAAATTGGCAGGGACAGGAACCGCTATCAATCAATTGATGGAGAAAAATGGATTTGCACATACCCGTGTTAATTCAAAAACTCTGGGCAGAGAAAAAGATAGAAGTCAATATGGCTGGGGCCAAACAACACCAAAAGAAATGGCTTCTCTTTTTGAGAAAATGTATAGAGGTCAAATCATCAGTGATTCGGTGAGCAAAAAAATGATTCGCTTGTTAGGAAGAAATTATTGGGATGAAGAGGCACTAAGCGAAATTTCCTCAACCACATTTGTATCAAGTAAAAGCGGTGCTGTAGATGCAAGCAGAAGCGAAATATTATTGGTAATGGCTAAAGAGCTTTACATCTTATCTGTCTTCACAAAAAATAATAAAGATAGAAGTTGGAATTATAACAATGAGGCATGGGAGCTTACCCGGAAATTATCAAAAGTGGCTTTTGAACATTACAATAGATAATTCTATACTTTTCTTTTAAAGTTTAGGTAGTCAAGAAAATACACAATTTTTAAACTGACTTCATTGCTATGTGGATTATTAAAGACAGCTGAAAAGTTTTTTGAGTAATTGCTGTTGTCATAAGCGTTTAATACAACGTTGCTGCCCAGTGCATTTTTCCAGCTAAAAGTTAAGCGACTTCCCCATTTAAAATCCCAGGTGTAAAACATATCAATGTTGAATACATTAAAGTTTCTGTTCCGCCCTTCCGCAAAAGATATGTTGCTCCAATTACCATCTTCTTTTAATTTATGAAAAGAGCGGTTTTCAATGTTTGTCCAGTTGTGGCGCAAGCGAATTGTAGTGTTCATTCGTGGGGTAAAATTATACTGTCCGCCTACAATTAGATTGTTTGTTTTTACCAATCTGAATGCAATGATAGGATCTTTGAATCCTGGTACCAATGTGCTAATGGTATCTCTGTGAGAAAAGCCCCATTGGCCTCTGTCAATGTTTCTGTCAAAGCTGGCGTTTAATTGAAACCTATCATTGAACCTGTATCTGGTATTTATCCTTGCAGTAAGAAATGCGTCATCTTTTACTTTACTTTCTGCACCGCCAATAAACCACCCTCCAAAGAGTTTCTTTCTGCTGTCAGTACTTCCACCAGTGCCTACAAATATGTATGCAAACCTGTTTAATTTAAGACCGGGCGTTCGGGCTTCGAAAAAATCATTGTATCTCACAGGCCTAGCACTCATTCTAAAATTTGCATCCCAAAAGTTTTTAAAAAGAAAATTAGCGCCGCCTTCTACTTCAACAGAAGACCATTTAAAAGGCTTGTATAAATAAGAATTCCTATACTCAAGACTATACCTATGACTTAAATATTTCTTTGTAGGGTTGTTGTAATTTAAACTCACTTCTCCATATTGTTCTACAGAGTTGTTGTTAGAAAGAAATCCTAAATCGTTGGGATCATATTTATCACTTTCAATACTTGCACCTGTATTCCAACGCCATTTGCCGCTTATTTTACCTGCGTTTAATTCTGTTGTGTATCCATCATAATTTCCTTGCTTTCCCCAAATGTGGCTATATTTTGCAGATGCTGAAACGTTGTAGTTGTTGGATTTGTCAAAGAAAGACAAATCAAGACCTGATACGTTTGCATTTCTGCTGTTACCGCTTCTTAATACATTGGTATTTGTAAAAGTTACAGAGGATCTGTTTTTTAAAGCTTGATCCAACACTATCACATTATAGTTTGTCAATGGTTCCGTAAGAATACTGGAATCTACTTTGGAAAAATTATTTCTTAGTACCGCCCTCATTGGGGTAGTTACTGCATTAAAAACGCCAATACCTAAATTGTTTTTTGTACGCCCACTGAGTTTCGTAGCATTGTATAATCTTGTTATACCCGGATTTTTTTCAATGGAATATTGAGGATTATTTGCAGCATAACTTAATACTTGTCTTGTGCCTGATGGTTCTGCACCTATGCGACGACTATAAAACAAATCTGCCTTATTAAACAATTCTGTACCTTCTGTAAAAAAGGGACGAAAGTCCTGAAACCTTACTTCAAAAGGGGAGAGGTTTAAAAAAACATTGTCACTTTGTACCTGAGCAAAATCAGGTATGAGCGTGACATCTAAGGTAAAACTTTCGTTGATGCCGTATTTTACATCCATGCCGCCACTCTTTAAGTACTCGGTATTTGTTTTACCATTACTTGTAGGTGATTCTCTCACTCCACCACTTATGTATGGAAGAAATGAAAGCCTGAGCGGCGGTATAATATTGGTAAGGTTTGTAAATTCTCCCCATTGGTTTATGCTACCATCTTTGTTAGGATTTTGTGGGCTCCAGGTGTCATTTTCATTATTGCTTCTTATAAAACGGGTGAGTTGCAGCCCCCAGTTTTGTATATCTTTTTTTGCAAAACGAATAGCACTAAAAGGTATTTTCATTTCTACAACCCATCGGTCAGGTTGTATGGTTACTGCACTTTCCCATACTGCATCCCAGCTGCGATCTGTACCGTTTGCTGTAGATTGACGAGCATCACCCTGCACACCTGCTGCAGTTACCTGAAAAATAAATCCGTTTTGTTTATCCAGATAAGGATCTAAACCCAGTGTGAAAATATCACAGTCCTGTCTGTCGTTTCCGTCTCTTTGTGTTAATTGTCTGCGTACTTTTTTTGCCTCATCAAACATAGTTGCCAATACAAAAAGTGCTTCGTTGTTGTAAACCAGTTTTACTTCTGTTTTTTTGGTAGGTTGCTTGCCAAAATCTGGTTGAGAAATAATAAAATCGTTGATGACGTCGATATTTTTCCAAGCTGCATCATCACTCTTACCATCTATTTTTAAGTTTCCTGTAATTCTTGTTGCAGGGTGGTTTTTTGTTTGTGCGCTGCAAATAGTATTAGCAGCTAACAGGAGGATGATAAATATATATTTCATTAGCAGGTGCGAAAGTAAAAATGTTACTTTTAAATGAACGCAGAAAAGTTATGAATGGTTGTTAAAATTATACGGGATAGTATAAATAATAAAAAACGGCTGGGTAATTACACCAGCCGCTTGTATGCCGTAGATTTTATTTTGCCTGTTGTTCAGCAAACTCTCTTCTTATAATGTTTAGCGCAGCTCCTGCTTTAAACCATTCAATTTGTTGTTTATTGTAGGTGTGGTTAACCATAATTTCATCTGTTGTTCCGTCCTTGTGTTTCAGCACTAGTTTTAATCTTTTACCGGGTGCAAAAGTTTTTAATCGAATAATATCAATTACATCATCCTCTTGAAACTTATCGTAATCTGCTTTGTTTTCAAAAGTAAGTGCAAGCATACCCTGCTTTTTTAAATTGGTTTCATGTATGCGGGCAAACGACTTTACCAATACAGCTCTTACGCCTAAATGGCGGGGTTCCATAGCTGCATGTTCACGACTGCTACCTTCGCCATAATTTTCGTCTCCAACCACAATTGTACCTACTCCCGCAGCTTTGTATGCACGCTGTGTATCTGGCACGGCACCGTACATACCGGTAAGCTGGTTTTTTATTAAGTTGGTTTTATCGTTGGCAAAATTTACTGCACCAATCAACATATTGTTACTAATATTATCAAGATGTCCACGAAATTTTAACCATGGCCCTGCCATAGAAATATGATCGGTAGTACATTTTCCTTTAGCCTTAATAAGTAATTTTAATCCTAATAAATCATCTCCTTCCCAAGCTGCAAAAGGTTCTAATATTTGTAATCTTTTACTATCAGGCGAAACTTTTACTGTTACCCCACTGCCATCTGCAGCAGGCGCTTGAAAGCCCGGGTCATCAACTGCAAAACCTCTTGGTGGTAATTCGTAACCTGATGGCGCATCGAGTTTTACCCATTCTCCTTTATCGTTTAATAAAGAATCTGTAAGTGGGTTAAAGTTTAAATCTCCCGCAATGGCCATCGCTGTTACAATCTCAGGAGAACCAACAAATGCAAACGTGTTTGGATTACCATCTGCACGCTTGGCAAAATTTCTATTAAAGCTGTGTACTATGGTATTTCTTTCTGCTTTCTCTGCACCTACACGTGCCCACATTCCAATACATGGTCCGCAAGCATTTGCAAAAACGGTTGCACCAATTTTGCCAAATGTATCTAAAAACCCATCTCTCTCAATCGTGAAACGAACCTGTTCTGACCCTGGCGTTATGGTGAATTCAGATTTCAAAGTGAGTCCTTTTTCCGTAACCTGTTTCGCCAAACTTTCTGAACGGCTTATGTCTTCGTAAGATGAATTTGTACAGCTGCCAATTAAGCCAACCTCAATTTTTGTAGGCCATCCATTTGCCGCTGCCGCCTCTTTCATTTTAGAAATTGGTGTAGCAAGATCTGGTGTGAATGGACCGTTTAAATGCGGCTCTAAAGTATTTAAATCTATTTCAATTACTTGGTCAAAATATGCCTGAGGGTTTGCATATACTTCTGCATCACCTGTTAAATGTTCTTTTATTGCATCAGCCATTATAGCAATTTCTGCTCTACCCGTAGCACCTAAATAACGGCTCATGCTTTCATCGTATCCAAAGGTTGAAGTGGTGGCCCCAATCTCTGCACCCATGTTACAAATTGTTCCTTTACCTGTGCAGCTCATGCTAGTTGCGCCTTCACCAAAATATTCAACAACTGCGCCTGTACCACCTTTTACAGTAAGTATGCCTGCAACTTTTAATATTACATCTTTTGCTGCCGTCCAGCCATTTAGTTTTCCTGTGAGTTTTACGCCTATCAATTTAGGCATTTTAAGTTCCCAGGCTAGTCCCGCCATTACATCGCAAGCATCTGCGCCGCCTACACCAATGGCAATCATCCCAAGCCCACCTGCATTTACAGTGTGGCTATCGGTTCCTATCATCATTCCACCTGGGAATGCATAGTTTTCTAATACAACCTGGTGTATAATTCCTGCGCCAGGTTTCCAAAAACCAATACCGTATTTGTTTGAAACAGAAGATAGAAAATCGTACACTTCGCTGCTCTCATTTACGGCTCTATCAAGATCAACTTTGCTGTTATCTTTTGCCTCAATTAAGTGATCGCAATGTACTGTACTTGGTACAGCAACTGTTGTACGACCACTCTGCATAAATTGCAACAAAGCCATTTGAGCAGTAGCATCCTGCATAGCAACTCTATCAGGCGCAAAATCAACATAGGAATTACCTCTTTCAAAAGGCTTTGTGTGATTATTTTCCCAAAGGTGGGCGTACAATATTTTTTCAGTTAACGTTAATGGTTTGCCTATCAATTTACGTGCTGCTGCCACCCTTTGCGGAAAATTTGCATACAGTTTTTGAATCATTGCAATGTCGAATGCCATAATAGGAGTTTAGTATTGAAGGTATAGAACCGGAAATAATTTTTTTGAATTGCTGCGAAATTACTTAAAAAAAGACCAATGTTTTCAGTAAATTAGCTTAATTTTAAGATGGAACTTAACATGTTTAGCATATTAGTATGAATAAAATAAAACATTTTATTGAGTGGCATGTCTTCGGGGTATGCACCGCAATTGGTGAAAGAATGGGTATTGCAACTAGCACTATTCGTAAATATTTTATCTACCTATCATTTGCTACAATTGGCTCTCCCGTTATTATCTACTTTTTTCTTGCTTTTTGGATGAATGTAAAACGCTATGTTTTTAATGCAAGAAGAAATCCTGTTCGTTATCTGTAGAGCTGACGACAGACAATGGACGACGGGCCACGGTAGGAATTCAAACTTCAATTCCTTTTTCTATTCTTTTACACTTATTTCTATTCGTCATGTAGATTGATGAGTATTATGGTCATCGTATTGCATAATAAAAGAAGAAAAAAGATATAATGATGAGCATAGCCGGGATTGCAGTGGATATCCTTTTTTTGCTTGCCTTTGAAGCAAAAAAAGATAGGAACGAAAAGCCCGATGCAAATGCTGATTATTTATATAGGTTGATGCTTCTAAAATATTTGCCAAAGAAAGTTACTACAAAATGGACTGCCTTACTCTTACCAGTTTTTCTAATAATTCTTCCAACAAATCAAGACTCAACATATTTGCACCATCACTTTTTGCAACAGATGGGCTAGGGTGCGTTTCTATAAATAACCCGTCTGCACCGGTTGCTATTGCTGCTTTTGCAATTGTTTCAATCAATGCTGGGTTGCCACCTGTAATGCCGCTTGTTTGGTTTGGCTGTTGCAACGAATGCGTGCAATCCATAATTACCGGTACGCCAATTTCCTTCATCCAGGTAATGTTTCTGTAGTCAACAATTAAATCTTGGTAACCAAAAGTATTGCCACGGTCGGTAAGCCAAACCTTATCATTTCCCGCCTGCTTTATTTTATCAACTGCAAATTTCATAGAGGGGCCGCTAAGGAACTGACCCTTTTTTACATTGACGATTTTTCCTGTTTTTGCAGCGGCTACTAAAAGATCTGTTTGCCTACAAAGAAATGCAGGTATCTGCAAAATATCTACATAATCAGCAGCCATTGCAGCTTCTTCGTGTGCGTGAATATCAGTGGTGGTAGGTACATTAAATTTTTTACCAACTTTTTTAATCAGCTTTAAAGCAGCTTCATCACCAATACCCGTAAAGCTACTTGCACTTGTGCGGTTTGCTTTGCGGTACGAGGCCTTAAATATATACGGAATTGCTAGGCGCTTGCAAATAGCTGAAACTTTTTCACCAATCTCCATCACCACATCTTCGCTCTCTGTAACACATGGGCCTGCAATAACAAAGAAATTATTTTTATCGTACTGCTGGTTTGCAAAAAGTGTTTTTAAATATCTATCCATCACACAAAAATACATGTTATGCAATTATCTATGCATAACAAAGCAGCATTGTATTTACTTGTTGTACTTAAATTTTTCATTTTACATTTGCCAAAATCCAAACCAACAAAATGATAAAAGAAAAAATTTTAGTTATTGGTGCAAGTGGACAAATAGGAGTGGAGCTCACCATGGCACTAAGAAAAATATATGGTAATGCAAATGTTATTGCCAGCGATTTACGGGAACAAAATCCTTTGTTAGAAGGTACAGGGCCGTATGTTAGCCTTGATGTAATGAATAAAGAAATGTTGCATGTACAGGTAATTCGCCAGGGCATTACACAAATTTATTTGCTTGCTGCTATTTTATCTGCCACGGGCGAAAAAAACCCTAACCTTGCCTGGAGTTTAAATATGCAGAGCCTGTTAAATGTGTTGGATATTGCAAAAGAAGAAAATTTACACAAAGTTTACTGGCCAAGCAGCATTGCAGTATTTGGGCCTACATCACCAAAACAGAATTGCCCACAGCAAACTATAATTGAGCCTACAACGGTTTATGGCATCAGCAAATATGCAGGTGAGTTTTGGTGTAACTATTACTTTAACAGATATGGGGTAGATGTGCGCAGCCTTCGTTATCCTGGTCTTATCAGTTACAAAAGTTTACCCGGTGGTGGTACTACAGATTATGCTGTGGAAATTTACCACGCAGCGAAGGCTAAAGAAACGTACGAATGTTTTTTGCAGGAAGATACATACCTACCAATGATGTATATGCCTGATGCAATACGTGCTACTATTGAGTTGATGGAAGCACCTAGAGAAAAAATAAATATTCGTACCTCATATAATTTATCTGGCATGAGTTTTTCGCCTAAAGAAATAGCAGCGGAAATAAAAAGCCAAATTCCTGATTTTGAAATTGTATACAAACCAGATTCGCGGCAGGCAATTGCCAACAGCTGGCCACAAAGTATAGATGATAGTGTTGCAACAAATGATTGGGGTTGGAAGAAAGAATATGATTTAAAGCAAATGACTAAGGATATGTTGGAAAACGTTTAGTAGATGATTTTGTGAAAATTTTAAAATTTTATATTTTAGTTTTAATTATTTAAAATTTTTTGTGTCTTTCAATTCAATTATATGCATTGTTAAATTTGTAAAAAGATATCTTCTTTCGGTCTTATTGGTCTTACTTTTGCGCCCATTTTAAAAATTAAAACAAAAGAAGATCATGAAAAAAGTAATGTTAAGTGCAGCAATTATTATTGCAGCTATCGGCGTAAATGCGCAAAACAGAATTGGACTACAGGCAGGTGGAAATTTCTCTACATATAACGTAGAGTTCGGTAACAATGAGTTTAAGTCAGACTCCAAGTTTGGATTTATAGTTGGTGCTTTGGCAGATGTGGATTTTGGAAATTCAGTTTCCTTTAGACCCGAATTAAATTTTATTCAAAAAGGCGGGGAATTAAAATCAACTAGTAATTTTGCCGGTGGAAATGTTAGGTCGCAAGACGAAACAACGCTCAGCTACGTGCAGCTTTCTCCAAATTTTGTATACAATTTTTCTGCAGGTACTGGTAAGTTTTTTATTGGTGTAGGTCCTGAAGTTGCAGTAGGTATTGGTGGTAAAGTTGAAGGTGAAGATGTAACTACTATTGGATCTACAGTTACCACTACAAATAATAAAGCTGATGTAAATTTTGATGGAAAATCAAATGCAAATGATGCAGATTTACATTTAAAAAGGTTAGATTTTGGTGCCAATGCTCTTGCTGGCTATACATTTAGTAACGGCGCTTTTATTAGCGGAGGTTATACAGTAGGTTTAAGTAACATAAGCCCTGAGGATAATACATCTTGGAAAAATAATGGCTTCAATGTGAAAATTGGATATTTATTCGGCAGTTCTAAATCAAAAAAATAATTGTATTAAACAAATTTAAAAGTCTCACAGTTTTTGTGAGACTTTTCGATACCAATTCTTTAACAGTTAAAAGTATTTTCTTCGAAGTTTAGAAGATATTTTTGCAAAAAAAACAACATGAAAAAAATAATTGCAATTATTTTCGTAACCGTATCAGCATTTGCTGCAAATGCACAAAGTTCACGAAATGTAAAATTTAGTTTGGGTGGAGAGTTAGGCGCTCCTACAGGAAATTTAAATACGTTCTATTCATTCGTAGCAGGAGCTACGGCTCAGGCAGATATCGCATTGGACAATGTTTCAGCTGTTACGCTAAATGCAGGTCTTGTGCAATTGACAGGAAAAAAAATAAATAATACTAATTTAAAGTACCGTTCTGTAGCAACAATTCCATTATTGGTTGGTGTTAAATATTACTTTACCCCTGTTGTTTACGGTTCTGCACAATTAGGTACAACTATTTTTACTGATGGACCTTATGATGGGTCTAAGTTTACCTACATTCCAGGTTTAGGGTTTAAGCTTGATAAAAATATCGACTTACTTGTGAAATATACAGGCTTGAGCGATGCAGGTGGAATTTTTGGTGCTCGTGTAGCTTATGTTTTTTAGTAGCATATCATAAATTTTTTACAAAAGCTGTTTCCTCGGAAGCGGCTTTTTTATTATTTTTAAAAATGAGTTATTCGTATTTAGCGTTGGGCGATAGTTACACAATTGGAGAACAAGTGTTGCTTTCAGAATCTTTTCCGTACCAAACGGTGCAACTGTTAAGGCAAGATAATTTGCCATTTTATGCCCCAGAGATAATTGCAAAAACCGGATGGACAACTGATGAATTGCAAACCTCCATTGACGAAACGGCCTTATTAAAAAAGTATGATTTTGTAAGTTTGTTAATTGGGGTGAACAACCAATATCGGGGAAGAACTCTAGAAGAATACAAAGTTCAATTTGAAGTATTAATTCAAAAAGCAATATGTTTATCAGGAAACAATCTTAAGAATGTTTTTGTATTAACTA
>JANOTH010000072.1:0-4873 GCA_031416275.1 Ferruginibacter sp.
CCATGCGAAGAACAAATTAACACTGTAAATGAATTTATTTTTTCTGCCTGGAAAGAAAGATTGATTGTTGAGCGGCTACAGGAAAAAGCTTCCATAATTTCTGAAAAATTAAAAAAATTCAACAACCATTGGGAAGAGATATTTTGGCAACTATTAGCAAAAAACTTTGGAATTAAATTAAACAGCGACGCTTTTGAAAGTATGGCCGCATCAATTCCTATTAACATTTTAGCCAAGCACAAAAACCAAATCCATCAGCTTGAAGCAATGCTGATGGGGCAATGCGGACTTTTAAACAGGGGGTTTAAAGATGATTATGCGGTAATGTTACAGAAAGAATATGCGTTTCTTAAAAAGAAATACGACCTTAAGCCAACACATATTCCGGTGTATTTTTTAAGGATGCGACCTGCAAATTTTCCAACAATCAGATTGTCGCAATTGGCAATGTTGGTAAACAACAGCAGCCATTTATTTTCAGTTATTAAAGAAGCTAGCACATTAAAAGAGGTGGAAGATCTTTTCGATGTTACAGCAAATGATTATTGGCACTATCATTTTGTTTTTGATGAAGACGGTGTTTTCAAAAAGAAAACTTTAGGTAAACAAACGATTCAAAATATTATTATCAATACTATTTTACCATTTTTATACGCCTATGGTTGGTATAATAATGCTGAGTCATACAAGGAAAAAGCATTGCTATGGGCAACGCAATTGTTGCCCGAGCAGAATTATATTACAAAGGGATTTGCAAATTTAAGTATCACAAATAAAACAGCATACGATTCTCAGGCACTTATTCAATTGAAAAATAAATACTGTAACCTTAAAAGATGTTTGGATTGCGCTGTAGGAAACAAAATCTTAAAAAAAGATATTGTTTCATAAACTCACCAGTTGTAGGTGATCACGACTTCCATATCGGGATGTAAACTTTTCGTTACAGGGCAATTATTTCCAACTCTTTCTAAAATAGTTTTATCTTTTTCATCTAGATCCAATGTTGAGGGCAAGTTCAATGTCACTTCAATTTTTGCTACTCTGCGAGGTTCAGGTAACATGTGTTTAGTAACTTCAACGGCAGTACCTGTAAGATCAATTTTCATATCACTCGCTTTAATGCCCATGGTTGTTACGATACAGGTTGAAAGAGAGACACAGAGTAAATCCGTAGGACTAAACCTTTCGCCATTACCGCGGTTATCTGTTGGTGCATCAGTTTCAATAACGCTGCCACTTTGTAGGTGTTTAGCCTCGCATCTAAGTGTGCCTTTATAAATTATATTAGCCGTCATATTTTAAGGTTTTATTTTGATTTTGTAATAATAATATTCTCGGTTACTGTTTGGTAACAGTATATTTTTGTATAAATTTACTCAGATAAAAATTCCAGATGAATAAAATATTTTTTTCTCTTTTAATGTTGTGTATTTCGGAAGCAGTGTTGGCACAAGAAAACACCAAAAGCAGTAAAGAACAAAAGAAAGAATTACGGAGAGAAAGAGTATCAGTAATTGCGAAACAAGAGGAAGAAGGCGTCATAACTTATACAAAACATTTCTTGGGCGGTATCAAACTTACCTCTGATGGGTATGGTGGTTTTTTAGAAGTTGGCCGGGCACAATCTGTAAATAAAGCATTGCTTTTTCAACTCGATATCTCTGAAAGAAAACATCCTAAAGAAGAAAAACAATTCAGCCAGAGTAGCAACGCAGGGCCGTTTATTTATGGTAAGATAAACTATTTCTATCCTGTAAAATTAGGAGTACAACAGCAATTTTTATTGGGCAACAAGGGTAACAAAAATGGCGTGAGTGTAAGTGGAAATGTTGGGGGAGGATTAAGCGTGGGCTTGTTAAGGCCGTATTTACTTAATTACCAGGATGTGGGTTTTAAAGGGCTTGCAGATGATAGTACAAGGTTTTTAACCGAAGACCCAATTGGAGGACCAAATTTTGGAACCGGTTTTAATAAACTGAAAGTAACACCAGGTGCCTACACCAAAGCAGCACTACGCTTTGATTATGGCAAATACAATGAAATGATAAATGCACTTGAAGTTGGTTTGGTTACTGAATTTTACAGTAAGGCAATTCCGCAAGTAGCCTTTACTAAACACGAAAAGCTTTTCTTTTCGGCCTATGTAACCATTATGTTCGGTAAAAGGAAATAGTGCTTACTGTGTATCTTTACACTCTTAAAAGATTACTATAAAAGTATGGACTCCAATATTATTACAGAAGAACAGAGAGTAAAAAAACCAAATTGGTTGCGTGTAAAACTTCCTATCGGTGAAGAATATAAACATGTTAGAAATTTAGTTGACACACACAAACTCCATACTATTTGCGAAAGTGGTAATTGTCCAAATATGGGTGAATGTTGGGGGGCGGGTACTGCAACATTTATGATTCTTGGCAATATTTGTACACGCAGTTGCGGTTTTTGTGCTGTTGCTACAGGCAGGCCTGATGCAGTTGATTGGGACGAACCTCAAAGAGTTGCAGAAGCAATTCATTTAATGAAAGTAAAGCATGCCGTTATAACTTCAGTTGATAGAGACGAATTAAAAGATGGTGGAAGTATCATTTGGGAAAATACAATTAAAGCAGTTTATGCCTTAAACCCCGATACTACCTTGGAAACACTTATCCCTGATTTTAAGGCTGAAAAACACAACATTCAAAGAATTATAGATGCAGCACCACATGTTGTAAGCCATAATATTGAAACGACTGAAAGGCTCACAAAACAAGTTCGAGTACAGGCCAAATACTGGCAGAGTATGGAGACTTTAAAAATCTTGAAAGAAGGTGGAATGCGGACAAAAAGTGGTATCATGCTTGGCCTTGGTGAGGCCAAAGAAGAAGTCGTTCAAACATTAAAAGATTTATATAACAGCGGGGTAGATGTTGTAACGATCGGGCAATACCTTCAACCTACAAAAAAACATTTGGCAGTAGAGAGATTTATTCATCCTGATGAATTTGCGGAATATAGAGAGATCGGGTACCAACTTGGGTTAGATTATGTTGAAAGTGGGCCATTGGTTAGATCATCATACCACAGCGAAAAACATGTTATTAAAAATTGGGGTAGAGATAAATGGATGGAGGAGAAGCAAAACACCGTTTTATAGGTCCTAGTAATTGTACAAATACATATTTTCAATGTTACCACTCGTTACTGATACACGAGCGTTTTTTATTCCTTTACAAGAAATTCTTGGTTTGAGTAAACTTAATTCTTGGTTCTAACATTTACGCTATTGCATCAATAAATGCAACACAGTAATAGAAAATTACAATTATAGGCTCACCCCCAAAAGTTCAGATACGATGATTATATAGAGTTGTCACAAACACTCACATTAGCTTAGATGGCACTGTTTATATAGACTGCTAAAAGAGGAGAGGCCACTCTCACTAAAACAAATGATAGTCTAGTGAAAATGGCAACATCCTGTTACCAAGCCGCAGCTTGGCTCATAAAAAATATAAAGTATAATAAGTGAGTTAACTCTTGCCTATCGGTATGTGGGGTTGAACATAGCCAGTTCTTTGTTGGTTGCTATTATTATTATTATTGTTATTGCTATTATTAGAACCGCAATTGCCTAAAGCCCAATAAATAAGTACAAAAATAAGAATGGTTGAGAAGCAACCACCACCCAATTTTTTTGCACCATAGCCTGCAATCAGTGTTTTAAATAAATTATTCATGCTGTCTTGTTTAGTTGTTAAAAAATACTCATTTTTCTAAACAAATTTGATACCGTAAATATTACCATGTTCAAATTCATTTCAATAAATGTTACATAGCAAAATGCCCCGAAAAAATCGAGGCATTTTGTTTGTTTATTTTAATACTAGCGTTTAAACAATATCTTATTTGGATTTACACCAGGAGAAGTTGAAAAAGAGAATTTTTTTATACCGTTGCTACCAAAGCAGGTTACTTTTCCGGCACTTGAAAAATTGCCTGCATCGGCTATGTACACATCGCCATTTTGCTCATCTACATTTATACCGTAAGGAGTCTGTACCAAAGTACCATCCGTTATAAATTCATTTCTTATTATAGTATTCGTTGCGGTGTTGTAAACTTTTGCTGTGCCTGTGCCTCCATAATTATTATACAAGTAAGCTACATCGCCGAAAATTCTGATGTTGGAATAGGCAAAGGCGCTACCTAAGTTTATGCTATTAATATTTACCGCTCCATTAATTACTGAAATTGATGCAGGAATATTTCCGAAGTTGCCGTAAGCACTAACAAAAATATTTCCTACGTTATTAATTTCAATTTTAGAAGGATTCACCCCTACCTTAATTTTTCTTATTTCCAACTCGGTATTTAAATCTATTAATGACACAGTAGAGTCAGGCGTTGTATTAAAAGCTCCTGAATTTGCAACATATAAAAAACTTGAAGATGCTGCAATACCCTCAGGATTGGCTCCAACATTAATCGATTTTACAATCGTAAGAGAAGTAGTATCTATTACACTCACGGTATTATCCCAAGCTGTAACATACACCTTTCCCCTTGCGCCAACCGCATAGCGTGGTTGCTTGTTTATGGTGTTACTTATAAATGAAATATTTTTTATAAAAATGGCATTGCTTGCATTTAATACAGTAACTCTGCCTGAGCCGTTTAAAACCACATACATTTTACCTCCATAAATGATAGCATCGTTGCCAAGCTCGCCAAGCCCACCGGCAAGCGTAGGGTTTTGTTGCAAGAAAAAATCTCCAGTGATTGAAGAAGACGAATTTACATAATAGGACAGTTTTGTATTGTTTCCGCCAAAACTACCTTCGCTTAAAATATATTCTCCTACTGCAGGTGCTATCTGCACGGGTTC
>JANOTH010000073.1:0-27276 GCA_031416275.1 Ferruginibacter sp.
CGCATCTGTTTCCAGCACAATGTGTTTCATATCTACCATTTTCAAAACTTCAGGCAGCCCTGCATTCTTGTATGTAACCACTCCCCCAATCCCCAAATAAAAATTCATTTCAATAATTTGATTGGCTTCGCTTAAACTGCCACCAAAGCAGTGAAAAATTCCAGTAAGTCCTTTAGAAGCATATTTTTTTACAACATCAATCGTTTGCTGCGTGGCATTACGTGTGTGTAAAATAAGGGGGAGTTCATATTTTAATGCAAGTTCGATCTGCCTTTCCAGGGCAATATGCTGCTCCCTTAAAAATGTTTTGTCCCAATAAAAATCCAATCCCGTTTCCCCTATTCCACAAAATGTTCTTGTGTTCAATAATTTTTCTACATGTAACAATTCTTCTTCAAAATTTTCTTTTACCGAACAAGGGTGCAAACCAGCCATTGCAAAACATTTTTGAGGAAATTTATTTTCTAACTGAAACATTCTTTCTGTGAATTCGGCATCAATAGCAGGTAAGTAAAATTTTGTTACACCCTCCTTTTCAGCCCTGTCTATAACCAGGTGAATATCATCATCGAAATCATCGGTGTATAAATGACAATGGGTATCAATCATAAAAAAAATTAAAAAAAGAGTAAATATGATGGTTCTTAATAATATCTAACGTATTTTCACGATAGTTTTCATAGGGTACGGATTAAAAAGGGCTTGGGTTTCTACCCGAGCCCATTTTATTTTGTTAATTTAAACCTCAATATCGTGTAAATTTTTAAAACAGTAACCGGCGTCTGTAAGTGTTCTCAGTACTTTTGGCAATGCATACATCATTCTTTCAGCTGCCTTTTCACTGTCGTGAAAAACTACGATTGCACCGTTTGAAATTTTAAAGAGTACATTTGACAAACACCTTTGAGGAGTTATTGAATTATCAAAATCTCCACTCAATACCGTCCACATAACTATTTTATAGGGTTTTTTTAATTGGGTAAGCAATTTTGCCTGAAACATTTTTATTCTACCATAGGGAGGTCTAAATAAATTACTGTCTATATATTTTGATGCTTCCAAAACATCATCAACATAAGTTTTATTATTTGTGTTAAACCCGTTTAAATGATTAAAGGTATGGTTACCTACCGAATGCCCTTCATCCAGAATACGACGGAAAACCTCAGGATATTTTACAACATTATTACCTATACAAAAGAACGTTGCTTTAGCATTAACCTTTTTTAATTCATCTAACACAAACCCTGTAATGTCCTGATGTGGACCATCATCAAAAGTTAGAAAAATTTCTTTTTTTGCTACGTCTATCTCCCAAACCCTGTTAGGATGTAATAACCGCAGCCACTTTGGAATCTTAATAAAATAAAACATAGCATAAAAATAATCCTAAACTGGCATTAAACTTTCTCAAATGCAGCTTGTCTATCTCCTGTAATTAAAAAAGTAAAAAATTAAACCTATTATGATGAAACTAACATTTCTTTTACCATGTGCAGCATTTGCAATACTAGCGCTTGCATCTTGTAAAAAAGACAACAGCACAAACGAAAATGATGAAATTGAAACCACTTTTGCACTTAGTGTTAATGAAGGAATTTCAGAAAATTTAACACAGGATGCTAACGATGTTTTAAATGAGGCAACATTTGAAAGAAACTTGCAGGGTAGCGGTTTTGTGGCAGGCATAGAGGAAACAACAGGCACTTTAAGCTGCGCAAACATTACTGTTACGCCATTAAATGGTTTTCCCAAAACGATTGTTATTGATTTTGGAACAAGTGGCTGTACATCAAACAATGGTGTAATACGCAGTGGTATTGTCAACGTTACATTATCTGATTCTCTTCGTAAACCCGGCAGTGTAGCAACTATGACTTTTAGCAACTATTTCGTAGGCGGGTTCAAAAAAGAAGGAACAATAACTTGGACAAACACAAGTACTGCGGCATTTAAGAGTTGGAGCCGTGTATGCAGCAATGGAAAAATAACTGATCCACATGGATCATTTTGGTTACATGAAGGCACGCAAAATGTAACACAAACTGGCGGAACAGGTACCAAAACTTTATTAGATAATGTGTATTCGATTACAGGAAATAGAACTGTTACAAACTCAGCAGGCAGAGTAAGATCAGGCACGGTGATAACGGCCTTACAAAAGAAAACAATTTGCGAAAATATTGATCAAGGAGTTTATCAAATACAAGGGCCAAACCATACAGCAACTATAAACTATGGCGATGGTACTTGCGACAGAATTGCTACTATATCGATTGATGGACGACCACCACGAACTTTTTTACTAAGATAAAAAAAGAGGCTGTCTCATAAGTACGAGGTAGCCTCTTTTTATTCGGATCCCTATCGGAGAAGGAAAGTCGTTTAAGCAAATCTCAGCGTCAATTTTTAATTATGAGATAGCCTCTTTTTTAAAAAGTGATTATTTTACTTGTAACTATATGTAAATCCTTTTTTAATTGATTGCTTCACGCCAAATCCATCAGACTTGTCAGAAACCATTAAAATAAAAGGTGCACCAAGTTCAGCTGCATCTTCTTTAATTCTTTTAGTAGCTTTTTTATCTGCAGATCCTGCACTGTTATAACTAATAAGGCCCGAAGTTTTACCCTTTACTTCCTCGCCTCTCTTTAAACCTATAACTTGGGATGCATCAGTTAAGATTAGTACGTTCTCCCAATCTTCTTTATCACTTACAGCAATTTTTTCTGAAACCATTTCAACACGGCCACTTTTGCCATAAGTAATTTTCGCTACAGCATACTTTCCAATAGTCTGCTCAGCATCTTCACCGGGGTATTTGTAAATAATTGTTTGCTCTGCCACTTTTACTACTGTAACATCAATAGTTTCACCGGAGTGCTTAACCATTTTGTCAGCGGTTTGAGCGAAACAAAGCATTGTGATAAGCGTTGTTAAAATTGACATGATTAATTTTTTCATTTTCTAGTTAGTTTTCACCAAATATATAAAAATGTATTTTCAATTAATAACACTTTTAAAAAATTTAAACAAGATTAAAACATATTTTTAAGCGTTATATATGCACATCATTTTTCCCGAATTAAAATATTTTCCCAAATTGTATCTTTACAAATATGAGTAAAGTAAGAGTACGTTTTGCACCTAGCCCAACCGGCGGTTTACATCTTGGTGGTGTAAGAACAGTTTTATATAATTATCTATTTGCAAAAAAACATGGCGGCGATTTTATTTTACGGGTAGAAGACACCGACCAATCAAGATTTGTACAAGGCGCCGAAGAATATATTTTTGATTGCTTAAAATGGTGTGGTATAGACGCAGATGAAAGCGTAGTAAAAGGTGGGCCTTTTGCACCATATCGCCAAAGCGAAAGAAAACATTTATATAAGGAATATGCAGATAAATTGGTTGCTGAGGGGCATGCTTATTATGCATTTGATACACCTGAGGAAATAGAAGCCATGCGGGAAACTCGAAAAGCAGAAGGCAGCGGCAGTTTACAGTACGATGCAGGTGTAAGAATGAAGATGAACAATTCTTTGCGATTGTTGCCCGACGAAACTGCTGCTTTATTAGCCGCAGGCAAGCCTTACGTAATTAGAATAAAGGTGGAAGAAAATAGTATTGTATCATTTACAGATATGATACGTGGCGCAATAACTTTTGATACAAATAATGTTGACGACAAAGTTTTGTTGAAGGCGGATGGCATGCCTACTTATCATTTAGCGGTAGTGGTAGATGATTATTTAATGAAGATAACACATGCGTTTCGTGGCGAGGAATGGTTACCAAGTGCACCTGTGCATTTGTTGCTTTGGAAGCATTTATTTGGTACAGAAAATATGCCTGAGTGGGCGCATTTGCCACTTATATTAAAACCAGATGGTAATGGAAAATTGAGCAAGCGAGATGGCGACAGGCTTGGCTTTCCCGTTTATGCTATGGACTGGACTGACCCTAAAACAAATGAAATAACAAAAGGTTTTAAAGAACTTGGTTTTTTACCCGAAGCATTCTTAAACTTGCTCGCCATGCTTGGTTGGAACCCCGGCACAGAGCAGGAAGTTTTTACAATAGAAGAAATGACAGAAGCGTTCGGTATGGATCGTGTACACAAGGGCGGTGCAAAATTTGATTTTGAAAAAGCAAAATGGTTTAACCACCAGTGGATACAGAAGCTTCCAATTAAAAATTACAAATTACGGATTGAAGCATATTTTAAAGAAAAGGGAATTACAATTACTGATGATGTTTATTTTGAAAAAGTACTGAATCTTGTAAAAGAAAGATGCACATTATTGACTGATTTTTATGAGCAGGCCTGTTACTTTTTTAATGCACCAACCACTTGGGATGAAGCATCTGTAAAACCAAAATGGAATGAAAGTAAAAACGATTTCTTTGTTGCATTTATTGAAAAAATAAAAGCAGACATAGATTTTTCTGCTGAGAAAATTGAAATACTTTTTAAAGAATTAGCTACAGAAAAAAATATAAAACCGGGTGAATTACAATTGCCCATGCGGGTGATGTTGGTTGGTGCAAAGTTTGGTCCTGGCGTGTTTGAAATAGCCGCTACAATAGGCAAACATGCTACTATTGTGAGAATAGAAAAAGCACTTGAAGTCTTTAAATAATTTTCAGGAATTAATAAAAAGCCCTGATGCCCGCAAGCATCAGGGCTTTTTTTTATGCTTTTGGAAATATGGGAAACTTATTTTTTATAAATTTTCTATATAAAAAGTAAAATAGCAATCCGGCCAATATTATTGCCCAAAATTTAGAAAAGAAAATCAATATCTCAATTACAATGTTCCATCCTAAAAGTAAGCTATCTACCATTTTACTTCCAAATCCAGGTTCATATCTTTTGATGACTTTTTCATTTGCAAACGTTGCCCGTTTAGTTACATCACTTTGGTAAATAGCTAGGTTTACAGTGCTATATTTTATCTGATCAGTCAATGACAAATTTTCAATTTTACTTCTATCAGATTGTTCTTGTTTGGATAACAAAAGATCTTCCGCAGCAGTGGTTTCATTCAATTTTTTGTTATTGTTGTCTATTGCAGTAGCAACTCGGGTTTCGCTTTTATTAATTCTTTTCTGCGTGAGTTGGTTTGCCAATAATTCTAGACTTACGTCATCTGCCTTAATAATTCTCGAATCCAAATAATCAACATTAGCTGCAATATCCTTTAGCACTGTATCAAGTTTATTATTTGGAACCCTGATTGTAACTGAATTGGAAACTGAATAATTGCTTGTTTCCACAAAAGAATCAAGACTTACAGGAATTATTTCTTTTTTATTAATTGTGCTTGTAAGATTGCTGTACGTAACGAAACCTCTCTGTGCATTGCAGATACTTTCAATACTGTAAGTGCTGTTTATGACATCTTTTACTTTAAATTTTATATCTGCCTTTTTTAGAAACGCTCTGCTTTGCAATTCCTTTTTGTCCTGTACTTCGTTGGCACTATTTCCTTGTGTCAAAGTAGAATCTGCAAAATTTTGAGTTTCTTTCTCATTTTTTTGATTTTGGCTGCAGCTTAATGTGAATAGTGTGCATAGAATAACCCCGAGCGATAAGTAATATCTCATGTCTTTTTAATTTAAATATGGTGAAAGAAAATGTCGACGTCAGACAACATACAATACCAACTACAAAGAGAAAGTAAGCCTTAATTAAAAATCAAATTTGTTAAAACAGAAACACATAATTTCAAGTACTTTTACAACACATAAAAATTTTGGTGTGAGCAAAACATTAAACAGACCGGTAAGGGTATTGGTAGCAAAAGTTGGTTTAGATGGACATGACAGAGGGGCAAAAGTTATAGCAACCGCATTAAGAGATGCAGGTATGGAAGTAATTTACACAGGACTTAGACAAACACCTGAAATGGTTGTAAATGCTGCATTACAGGAAGATGTTGATGCCATTGGTGTGAGTATTTTGAGCGGTGCACACATGACGGTTTTCCCAAAAATAATGGCGTTACTTAAAGAGAAAGGAATGAATGATGTATTGCTCACCGGCGGTGGAATAATACCTGAAGATGATATGAAAACTTTGAATGAAATGGGTACAGGAAAACTATTTCCACCGGGAACAACCTTTAACGAAATATCAGATTATATAAAAGGATGGGTTGCGGAGAATAGAGATTTTTAGTCCCTCCTATCCTCCCCGGAGGGGTTAGAATTGCGAAGACTAAAGATTGATTTATTACTTAGGATTTGAGACGACTTATAAAACCCGCAACATTTAACTCGTAACCCGCAACTAAATATTCGGCAACTGTAACCGGTTACGTTTAGAATAAATTCTTATCAGTAATACCATTAATACACAAACCAACAGGTTTATATTTTTATCAATATTGGTATTTTGAAGAAGTAAGTAAATGCCTCCGCCAATAGCGCATGCCGTTGCATACAGTTCTCCTTTTTTAAAAAGATTGGGTACATCGTTGCAAAATATATCAGCAATTAGTCCTCCAAAAGTTGCAGAAATTACACCCATAATAAGTGCGTAAGCGTCGTTTAGACCATTGCGTTGCGCCACTTCAATACCTGCAGCAGTAAACAATCCAATGCCAAGCGCATCAGTAAAAAAATTGTTTTGCTAAATTTATTTACACCTTCTTTTACTAAAAAAGTAATAATTACTCCGGCAAAAACAAGCCCAAGGGCAAAGTAATCATTTATCCAATTCACAGGTTTTACGCCAATCAATAAATCTCTGATAGTGCCGCCACCATAGGCCGTGGCAAATGCAACCACAAGTCCGCCGAAAATATCCATCTTAAATTTACGGGCTTTTAATGCGCCGGTAACCGCAAATACAAATGTGCCGGTGTAGGTAATTATATCGAGCAAGGTCATGTGGTAAAGTTATATTTTTCACAGCAGAGAAAAGAGTAAACTAAGTTTTCGCAACGTATAGTGATTATGAACTCGTAGTGTTTAACTACTAATAAAAAAATTTATAAAAGTCTTATCTTCGAAACATAAAATATACAAGTATGAATTTTGATACGTTGCTTTTTGAAGTTGAAAATGGTACTGCCATCATTACAATTAATCGCCCCGAAAAATTAAATGCATTGAATAAAGATGTGTTTACAGATTTGGATGATGCGATGAGCGAAGTATTGAACAACCACGAAATAAAAACAGCAATTATTACAGGAAGCGGACCAAAATCTTTTATAGCTGGTGCAGACATAAGTGAATTTGGTGGACTGACTTTAGCAGATGCAATGGCTTTATCAAAACGTGGACAAGATGTATTTTTTAAAATAGAAAACAGTCCGAAACCTGTTGTAGCTGCCGTAAATGGTTTTGCACTAGGTGGTGGATGCGAGTTAGCTATGGCTTGCCACTTTAGACTTTGTAGCGACAATGCAAAATTTGGTCAGCCAGAAGTTAACCTAGGATTAATTCCAGGTTATGGCGGCACACAACGCCTAACACAATTGGTTGGCAAAGGAAAAAGCATGGAATTGCAAATGACGGGTTCGCTTATTGATGCTACCGAAGCATTTAGATTAGGGCTTGTGAATTATGTAACAACTGCTGAAAATTTAATAGCCAAAACAAAAGAAATTTTACAACTGGTTCAAACAAAAGCACCGTTAGCTGTAAGTAAAATAATTGAGTGCGTAAATATTGCAATTATTAGCGATAGCGCATACACAAATGGTAAGAGCGGCTACGATAAAGAAGTGGAAGCCTTCGGTGAATGTTTTGGTACTGAGGACATGAAAGAAGGAACCACTGCATTTCTAGAAAAAAGGAAAGCAGTTTTTGTGGGAAGGTAGAAGCCCCCTCTATCTCCCCCGTAAGGGGAGGAAATGGAGAAGATTATCTCGAAATATGAATTTAAGTTTATTCTAAAATTCTTATCGCTTTTACAAAATGTGTTTTATAATAACCCGAAAAATTATTGATGATAACGCCTACGTTTTTACCTGAGGCGGAATGAATAAATTGAACGTTATCTCCCGCAGATGTAATAATACCCATGTGACCAACTACGCCTGTTGAATTGTCTGAACCGGTAAATAAAATGAGATCTCCCACCTTCACTTTCTTAATGTCAATCTCTGTGCCCTCATCAGTAAAGTTTACAGATGAACGTGGTGCCTTTACATTAAAGTGATTAAATACTACCGTAATAAACCCCGAGCAATCCAACCCGTTTGCAGGTATAGCTGAGCCATATTTGTAAGGCGTTCCTAATAATGTTTTTGCATAAGTAACAAATTCTTTTCTGTCAATTTTTAGCAGGGCTGTAAATGTTTTAGCTCGTTTGGTAGCAGAACGAACAGGCACCGTGGTAGAATTTTTAGTAGTTTCTACCGCCGAAGTTTTAATAGTTTTTTTTGAAGAACTACAGGATGAGAGTAGAAGAAACGATAAAATAATAAAAGGTAAAAATCTTAACATCGAACTGTTTTATTTGCAACTTAATTAAGAAAGTTGAAAACTAATTTAGCTCTATTGAGATTGAAGTAGGTTTAACTATAATAAAACAATGTGCTGTACTATGGCATAAGACTAATAAATCGTTTGCTATATTTGCGCATCTTAAAAAACTCAATTTTAAACAATGGAATACAGAATAGAAAAAGATACCATGGGCGAAGTAAAAGTGCCTATAGATGCCTATTTTGGCGCACAAACACAACGCAGTATAGATAATTTTAAAATAGCGCAGGACATTAATAAAATGCCAAAAGAAATAATAAAGGCATTTGCATATTTAAAAAAAGCAGCGGCACTTACCAATAAAGATGCAGGTGTATTAGCACCCGAGAAAAGTGATTTAATCGGTAAAGTATGTGATGAAATATTGGAAGGAAAGTTGGATGATTATTTCCCATTAGTTGTTTGGCAAACAGGTAGTGGTACACAGAGCAATATGAATGTAAATGAAGTGGTGGCTTACCGTGGGCATGTTTTAAATGGTGGTAACCTTGCTGATAAAGAAAAATTTCTTCACCCAAATGATGATGTAAATAAAAGCCAGAGCAGCAATGATACATTCCCAACAGCTATGCACATTGCAGCTTACAAAATATTGAACGACGTAACTATTCCGGGCATTAAAAAATTAAGAGATACACTACATGCAAAGTCGCAGGAATATATGCATGTCGTAAAAATTGGTCGTACCCATTTTATGGATGCTACACCGCTTACCGTTGGGCAAGAATTTAGTGGCTATGTTTCTCAATTAAATCATGGGTTAAGAGCTATTAATAATGCGTTGCCTCACCTTTGCGAATTGGCTCTCGGGGGTACAGCAGTTGGAACAGGCATTAACACCCCTGAAGGCTATTCAGAAAATGTAGCCGCACATATTGCAACACTTACAGGTTTGCCATTTGTAACTGCAGAAAATAAATTTGAAGCATTAGCAGCACACGATGCAATTGTAGAAATGCATGGTGCTTTAAAAATGGTGGCCGTTAGTTTGATGAAAATTGCAAATGATATAAGGATGCTAAGCAGTGGGCCAAGAAGCGGCATTGGAGAACTATTTATTCCGGATAATGAACCGGGTTCATCTATTATGCCAGGCAAAGTAAATCCAACACAATGCGAAGCGCTAACCATGATTGCTGCACAGGTAATGGGTAATGATGTTACCATTGGTATTGGAGGTAGCAACGGCCATTTCGAACTAAATGTTTTTAAACCGGTAATGATCTATAATTTTCTACATAGTGCCAGGTTAATTGGAGATGGCTGTGTTTCGTTCAACGATAAATGTGCTGTAGGGCTTGCGCCTATTGAAGCAAACATAAAAAAACATGTAGATAATTCGTTGATGCTAGTAACTTCTTTAAATACAAAAATTGGTTATTACAAAGCTGCAGAAATTGCGCAGACCGCCCACAAAGAAGGAACTACTTTAAAAGAAATGGCTATTAAACTTGGTTACGTAACTGCTGAAGATTTTGATAAATGGGTGGTGCCTGCAGAAATGGTGGGGAAATTGTAAAACAATTATCGCTTTACTTTTTAACTGATTGCTTGATGAATATCCTTATCGTAAATACGGGCATTATTCCGGTTACAAAATATGGCGGTACTGAAAGAGTGATCTGGTATTTGGGAAAAGAGCTGGTAAAAATGGGGCACAAAGTCACCTACTTAGTGAAACATGGATCTTACTGCAAGTTTGCAAGAATATTATTTTTTAATCCTGCACAAAATATTAATGAACAAATTCCAGATGATATAGATGTAGTGCATTTTAACTTTCCACCAGCTCAGGAAATAAAAAAACCTTTTATTGTTACCCTACATGGCAATATTAACGACCAACGATTGTTAAATGTAAATACGGTATTTGTTTCTAAAAACCATGCGGAAAGATTTGGAAGCACCAGTTATGTTTACAATGGAATGGATTGGGATGATTATGAAAAACCCGTTTTAAATAGCAAAAGAAATTATTATCATTTTTTAGGAAATGCAGCGTGGCGTGTAAAAAACCTAAGAGGGGCAATCGGCATTATAAAAAATACCAAGGCTGAAAAATTAAAAGTTTTAGGCGGCTCCAGACTCAACTTTAATATGGGGTTTAGGTTTACCCTTAGTCCCCGAATACAGTTTTACGGCATGGTTGGCGGCATTAAAAAATCAACTTTATTAAACTGTTCTAAAGGATTATTATTTCCTGTGCGATGGCACGAACCATTTGGCTTAGCCATTACAGAGAGTCTATATTATGGCTGCCCGGTGTTTGGAACTCCCTACGGTTCCCTCTCTGAGATTGTAAATACTGAAGTTGGCTTTTTATCTGCAAAAAGTAACGAATTACAACACGCTCTGGAAATTGAAAATCATTTCTCCCCCAAAATTTGCCATGACTACGCAGTGGAAAATTTCAATTCTAAAAAAATGGCATTAGAATATTTAGAGAAATATTTTGTTGTATTAAATGGTGGTACTATAAACGAAACAAACCCTGGACTTCTCAAAATTCAACAAGAGAAATTTTTACCCTTTCAATAAAAGATAAATTTTATAGAATTTCTTTCCAGGTATGATCTGCCAACAACTGAACTTTAGCTGCATGTTGTTTAAAAGATTTTGAACCTCTACCCCATTCATTTGGGCTTACCATACTTATCATGTAAGACCCATCATTGTTTTCGTATAAATGATATATTTGCCCAATTACAGGTTGAAAATTTAATTTTGCACTATACACAATCATCGATAATTCTTTTCTTGATTGTATTTCCTGTGCCTGCAGGGCTAGCAACTCTACTTGCTTGCGTATTTGATCTAACTGCATATTCGTTTGCTCTTCCATAGCAGTAAGCACCTTGTGCCTTATAACGCCTTCCTGTGTCGGTTTTATTACCGCACCACTCACACTTGCACTATAAGGCAGCACACTCATTTGCTTGTGGTAAAATTCTGTATTTACATAAGCTGATGAATCAGTTTTACCTGACTGGGTAATTTTTAAATACCCGTTTGGTTGAATTTCATGCTGAACTTCTAAAACCACCTCACCGTTTTTCTCAAAAATAATTTCCATTAAAATAGAACTCAGTACTTTCCCTCTTACATGTGTTGCAAAATCTTTGTCATAAAACTCCTGCAAACTATCATCTACAACAATTTCATATTTCGCACCAAAAGAAATATTCTCCAATGTTACCCAGCTATTGTTTACGGTAAGCTCATTTTTGTTTTCAGAGCTTGTAATTTGAAAGTAACCACTCTTAGGCCTTTCCCCTTTCTCGTACGTCCCTTTTTCAGGAAAAAGCTGCCAAGCTGCAATAAAGTTATAAGCTGAAGTCATGTTTTTGTATAAAGTGCGAAGTTAATTAGTTTCAAAAAAAGTAGCTGTGCCAGTTCAGTTTAAATATTCCGATATGTGAAACATTCGTATACAAAAAAGCCGCTTCAAACAAATGAAACGGCTTTAAAAATATTTATAATTTACATAGCAGCAAGTTGTACTTTTTGCTGTAGTTCCAATACGCTTTCTTTAAATAAATTATCGGTATCCATTAAATCTTTCACGGTTTGGCAGCTGTGTATAACAGTTGTATGGTCTCTTCCGCCAAAATGCTCCCCAATAGTTTTTAAAGAATTTTTTGTGAATGCTTTTGATAAAAACATGGTTATTTGCCTTGCCTGCACAATTTCACGCTTTCGTGTTTTTTGCAATAGCTTATCGTATGCTACATCAAAATATTCGCATACCATTTTTTGGATAGCATCTATCGTGATTTCCTTTGTGGAAGATTTTACAAAATTTCTTAATACTTTTTTTGCCAATTCGAGGTCTATTTCCCTCTTGTTAAGCGAAGACTGTGCCAACAGAGAAATAAGTGCTCCCTCTAGTTCCCTTACGTTACTATTTATATTGTAAGCAATATACTTAACAACTTCACGGGGCATTTCTAACCCATCATTCTTCATTTTTATATCGAGGATATCGATCTTGGTCTCATAGTCTGGCACCTGCAAATCTGCACTTAATCCCCAACGAAAACGACTTAACAATCTTTCCTGTACGCCTTCTAAATCTTTTGGAGATTTATCACTTGTAAGTATTAATTGCTTACCACTTTGGTGAAGATGATTAAATATGGAAAAGAAAGCATCCTGAGATTTTTCAGCTCTGTTAAAGAACTGAATATCGTCAATAATCAAAACATCTATTAATTGGTAAAAATGTATAAAATCATTTATTGCATTATTGCGACCATGATCAATAAACTGATTGATAAATTTCTCAGAACTTACATACAATACAACCTTATTAGGATTGAGGTTTTTTACTTCGTTTCCAATGGCTTGAGCCAAATGTGTTTTGCCTAAGCCAACACCACCATAAACTACCAATGGGTTAAAGCTCGTTCCACCAGGCTTTTCAGCAACTGTTTTACCTGCCCTTCGTGCAACTCTGTTACAATCTCCCTCTATAAACGTATCGAAAGTGTAGGCGGCATTAAGCTGCGGATCAATCTGCATCTTTTTAAGACCCGGTATTACGAAAGGGTTCTTAACAGGATTATTTATGACTAGCGGAAAATCCATTTCGTTGTTTGAATATGATCTGTAACCATGCCCAGGAATATCGGTTGTAAGTGGTTTGTTTTTACTGTTTCCACTATCAACCATAATTCTGTATTCCAACCTTGCTTCTTTTCCAAGTTCTCTTTTTAAAGTTTTTGCAAGAAGAGATACATAATGTTCTTCAAGATACTCATAAAAAAACTGACTTGGAACTTGTATAGTAAGAATTTTTTCTTTCAGACTTACAGGTTTAATTGGTTCAAACCAAGTTTTAAAATGCTGCCATTCAACAATATCTTTGATAATATCCAAACACGAAGCCCATATTTTATCGAAAGATTTATCCATTAGTAATTCAACAGTTTTGTTCGTGTATTATTAGGTTAGTTTTGGGTACCCTACAAAACGATTAAACCGTTTTTTATGGGGAGAGCGAATATCAAAATAAATTGTTGATAAAAAAAACTTTTTATTGTTTATAATTTACCGTAGATAAGGAATGATAGACCTTTTTTTTAAAATGTAAATTGTTGCTATTTCGATAAAACTCAATGCTATCTTATATTATAAGAAAATTAAATTACAATATTCTTGAAAATAAAAAAAGGAAAATATTTTTTATAATTTATTAAATAATTTTTTTGGACTATGTGTATAAAATGCAAATAGATACCATTTAATTAAACTTTTTTTAACGTGAGTTTCCAGAATGGAGCTGAATAAAAATGCTAAATAAATAACGCTTATTTTTGACAATAAAAATACTATATGAGTTACGAATTAACAGGCAAACTAATTGCAAAATATGACACCGTTCAGCGGACAGAAACTTTTAAGACCCGAGAATTTGCAATCGAGAAAACAGATGACATTGGGGGTCGAACTATTGTAAATTATGCGAAATTTCAGGCTGTTCAAGATAAAACAGAAATTATAGACAAGATAAATATCGGCGATACCGTAAAAGTATATTTCAACATTAAGGGAAGTAAATGGGAAAAAGATGGCAAAACAAATTACATCACAAATTTAGATGCGTGGCGCATAGAGCAGATTTTAAACAGTAACCAAAATAGTAATAACGCTGATACAAATACCATGGAACCAATGGACAATTTCACAGCAGCGCCTGAAAACGATGATCTACCATTCTAAATAAATTATTTAATCATTAATTACAAGAATTAAAAATATTCTCTTTTTAAAATTTCCGGGAGAAGACCCGGCAAATACATGCAACAAAAAGTAGTATTAAAACTTTCGCCGGAACATGCCGCGGATGACTCAGCTATCATTGAGCAAATTGCATCTTTAACTGCCGTTAAAAAGACTGATGTAACAGGTTTCTCTATTTTAAAAAAATCAATAGACGCAAGAGGAAAAAACATTTACATAAATCTTACAGTAAATGCTTTCATTAATGAACCGGTAAAGACCAATAAAGAAGAAAAATTCTTTTTTAGAGATGTAACAAATGCATCAAAAAAAGTTGTCATTATTGGTTCCGGCCCTGCCGGAATATTTGCAGCGCTTCAACTGTTGGAAAAAGGAATTAAACCCATTATTTTAGAAAGGGGAAAAGATGTTAGGGCAAGGCGACGAGACCTTGCCAAATTAAACAAAAAAGGACAGGTAAATCCCGAAAGTAATTATTGTTTTGGAGAAGGTGGTGCCGGAACCTATAGCGATGGTAAATTGTATACAAGAAGCAACAAGCGGGGCGATATAGACCGCATTTTAGATTTATTTGTATATTTCGGAGCCCCGCAAAACATTGCATTTGATGCTCACCCACATATTGGTACAAACAAACTTCCACAGATCATTACTGCCATGCACGAAAAAATTAAAAGTTTTGGCGGCGAAGTTCTTTTTGAGAAAAAAGTAGTTGATTTTAAAATAGAGGGGGCTAAAATTCAATCTGTAATTACTGAGGATAGTAATAATTTTACAGCAGATGCTTATATTCTAGCAACAGGACATTCAGCCAGAGACATTTTCATATTACTACACAAGAAAAATATTTTAATAGAAGCAAAGCCTTTTGCAATGGGTGTTAGAATTGAGCATCCACAACATTTAATTGACAGTATACAATACCATTGTGCATTTGAAAGAAACATTCATTTGCCGCCGGCTGCATATTCATTAGTACAACAAGTAAATGGACGAGGCGTATTTTCTTTCTGTATGTGCCCTGGTGGCATTATTGCACCTGCTGCAACCGATGAAGGCGAGCTTGTAATAAATGGCTGGAGCCCATCTAAGAGAAACAATGCATTTGCAAATAGTGGAATTGTAGTACAAGTAGAAAAGGATGATGCATTGACATCTTTGAAAATAGAAGGAATAGATACAAATGAAGACGACCCCCTTATTTTTATGAAGTTTCAAAAAATGGTTGAAGAAAAAGCATTTGCAGCGGGAGGTGGGAGTTTTAAGGCTCCGGCACAAAGAATGCAGGATTTTGTCAACAGAAAAATATCAACATCACTTCCTGTTAATTCTTACCTGCCAGGTTTAACTTCATCAAAACTTAATACTGTTTTACCTCCATTTATTTACGATGCGCTCGCAGAAGCCTTTCAGCAATTTGGAAAAAAACTTAAAGGATATTATACCAATGAAGCTGTAATAGTTGCTGTAGAAAGTAGAACCTCTAGCCCTGTGAGAATTTCAAGAAGTGCTGAGACATTACAACACCCTCAACTAGCTAATTTATTTCCATGTGGCGAGGGCGCAGGCTACGCCGGCGGCATAGTTAGCGCTGCCATGGACGGTGAGAGGGTCGCAAATAAGATTGCGGAAAGAGTACAATAATCTTATCTTATTAGGCTGTTGTGGAAACAGGCGAAATTGCCGTACTATCCGCAAGCTTTTTTTGAACCTCAAGATTTAGATACCTGTATATAATTCCTGACACACTAAACAAAGCAAAAAAGATACACCCTAATAAAAAACCTATAAATCCGTACAATACTTTCGATGGTTGCACAACTGCAAAAGGTGGTTGGGGTGCATCTAGAATTTCTATTATTGGTGTTACTTTTTGTTTACGCCACAATGCTTCTTCTCTGTTAGCTGCAGCATTGTTTCTTTGAGACAGAACTAGTAATTTATTATTTTCAATATTTTCTTTTGGTACTGTATATTGAAGTTTGCCTAGTGGTACAAAAAGTGTAGTGTTATTTAAATTAATCCTTTGATTATCGAATTTTCTTAATACCCTTTCTAAAGAGTCAACTTTTCTTTGGGTAAAATCGTAGTCAAACTGTGCTTTTTTAATTTTTAATTCTTTGTAAAATTGAGATATTTTTTCAATTAAAATTAAACTTGTGGGGGTAATTAATCTTTCATTTGTACTGGAAAATATAATTTCGAGCAAACTGTTTTTATTAACCTTTACGGTGTAATTTCCTGCTAATAAATTAGCACCTGTTGCATATAAGTCGGGAAATGCTGTTGGTATTACAATTGGCTGAGCAAAATATGATTTATTACGGTTGTAATCATTTATCAAAATCTCGGCTATTGTTTTATTACCAAAAATTGAAAGTCTTTGAGAAACCACCGCCTCTCTTGTTTTTCTACTTCGTGCTACCTCTTCAATATTTACATTAGCTTCTTCGCTTAGTGTTTTTGTACTACCACCGCCTCCAATTAATTCGGTTAATGCGGATGACGCATTACCTCCGCTGGGAGCAGCCGTTAACGGATACAAAGTAGTTTTTACAGAAAAAGTAGCAGGCGTATTTTTTGCTACCATAAACAATAAAATTCCAAAAGCTAATCCTCCTATGATAATAATTATTTTGGTTCTATTTAACCGAGATAATATGACTCTAATTAATTCTTTACTTGTCACAACAGTTAATTTACATATCTTAAAATAAGTCCTGTAATTATAACGGGAACTAGTGATGTAGCCGCGTTTTTAATCAAATCAGTAATTTCCTGTCCTTCAGGCCTATTGGGAACAGTTATTACGCTACCCTCCTCAACTCTTGGGTAAAAATGAAAGAAACCAAAGTTCTTTGTCCTTCTACTTTTACCATTTGCATAAGTTACGTATAATCTCTTTTTCCAAGGCTTTATGCCAAACCCACCTGCTTTATCAATATAAAAAGGCACGCTAGTATGTTCCTTATCGAATGACATTTTAAGAGGAGACTGAACACTACCTTCAATACTAACAAAAGGATTAATTTCCGGGATAAAAACGATGTCGTTTTCTCTTAAAATAATATCGTGTTTCGAATTCTTATATTTCATTGCTTTGTAAAGGTCAATACTAGCCGGCTCGTCGAGGGGTTTCACAATTACAGTATCAAGCGCTTTAAGTTGTCCCAAAGAATCTAATCTTGAGGAATCTAATTTTGCCCGCGCAATCTTATTTGAGGTAAATCTTGTGGTGGGCTCAGGTTTGTCTCTTGCGTCGATGGGCTTTCTTCTAAACAACAGCGCTCCTGATAGATTTGCATTCTCTTGAAAACCTCCTGCTCTTGCTATGTAAGAGGATAACTTTTCAAATTTATTTAATCTAGGATATAGTCCAGGATATTTTACAAGCCCTTTAATCTCTATATTTTGTTGAAATTCAAAAGTTGGATTTTTCCTTGCAAAAACTTGATCGTATGGCTTTAATAAAACAAGTGCTGCAGCAGAATCTATCTGTAAATCTTGGTCAATTCCATAAGATTTTACAACGGTTCTTGTTGGTTTCAATCCTTTTTTTGCAGAGTCAACATCAACAATACTTGAAATTTCCAAGCGTCCAAACTCTGCAGAAGGTTTTAGACCCCCTGATAAATATAATAGATCCTGCAATGTCATTCCACCATATTTTCTCAACTTGCCTTCTTTCCGAACCTCTCCAAATATCTCCACAAAAACATCGTCTGAAAATTCTGATGCGCTAAAAAGCTGCACAACATCATTTGGTAATAAAGAAACATTGTTTCTAGAATCAAAATTATTAGTGTTTATATCAGTAAGATTTACCTCCAACCTATCTGCTGATTGTAAGTTTGTTGAATCTCCTGCACCTCTAAAAACATAGGCTCTTTGCAAGTAGGTATTTTTTGTTATACCTCCTGCTCTATTTATCAAATCAAATAATTTGTCTCCATCCCTATATTCATACTCGTCTGGATATTTAACTTCTCCCCTAATTTCTACTCTATTAACTAATCCTGCTTTGATAAGATCCGCTTTCACAATGTCGCCATCCTCTAAGATAGCATCCTGACCTTCAATTTTTAAAATTGCTGTGGCGTTTACGTTTTTTATATTTTGGCTTTCATTTTCTGAACGTATGATGGAAAGATTAGAACCAATTGCGTCTGAATTTAAACCCCCACTGTACCTTAAAAGTGCTTTTACCCCCTCATCTTTTCTGAGCTGGTAATACATTGGGCGCCTAAACTGTCCCGTTGCTAAAACCTTTTTTTCATAAAAAGGCACGATGATAAAATCATTATTTTGTAAGTAGATATGCTTTCCAAAATCACCTGTTTGTAAATACTTGTATACATCCAGTTCCTCTATAACTCTTCCATTTCTTTTTATCAAAATATTTCTAAGGTTACCCGTTTCCGTTATGCCTCCCGCTTTTGAGATTACACTAAAAGCATTGCTAAAAGCAGATACTGTTATAATACCTGGGTTATTTACTTCATTTACAACATTAATATTTATGCTTCGCGGCTCACCTAGACTAAAATCAATATTTGTACCGGCAGGTACTACAGCTGAAAAGCGGGAATAAAGAATGCGTTGCACATTTTGCCATGTAACTCCTCCAACATAGATTTTACCCATCCCTCTAGGAAATATTGAACCATCTGTACCAACTAAATATTTTTCTTGAAACTCTGCTCCGCCATACATAGAAACAACCACATGATCTCCCACTCCTAATGGATAATCTAATGGAGGAGTTGAGAGTTCTGTAGTACTGTATTGAGCAGCATTAGAAAAAACGTTTGCGCCATAAGTGCTCTTTGCACTTGGAATTCGATTTCCGTTTCTACCGTCAGTCAAGCTATCTTTATAAATTCTATTGTTTTTCAGCTTTGCATTTAAATCTTCACCTGCGTTTTTGTTTTCATCACTTAAGAGAGTCTGCAATTGAGGGTTAGTCATATTAACGGGTGGAGTAGAGCCAGGTGTTCCAGGATTACCAGGAGGAATTACAGGAGGTTGACAAATACCTATGAATGTGGAAAATATAAATAATGTAAATGTTATAAATTTTAAAATAAACCCATGTGATCCTCTATACATTACTCAAATAATTTGTTGATAATTTTTGAATTTGCAAATATAGCGTTATTTGTGAAAGCTGTCTACTATGCTATTGTACTCATACCATAGTTCGTTAACAATATCGGCAGCGGGCATTACTGACCGTAAGAGTGAACTTACTTGCCCAATTTCTAGTTCTCCATCAATCAAGCTTCCTTCAAACATTCCCTTTTTAGCTCTACCACGACCAAGTATTTGTGTAAGTTCTTCTACAGTTGCATTGTTTGCTTCCGCTAATTTTACTTGGTTATAAAACTCATTTTTTAACAACCTAACGGGTGTTAATTTTTTTAAAGACAATTCTGTATCACCTTCTTGTGATGCAATAACGGCATTTTTAAAATTTAAATGGCACGAAGACTCTTCGCTCACAACAAACCTACTCCCAATTTGTACAGCACTTGCTCCTAATACCATAGCTGCAAACATTTGTCTGCCAGTTGCGATACCGCCGGCGGCAATTACAGGTATTGATACCTTTTCCTTCACAGCCGGTATTAAAACAAAGCTTGTTGTTTCTTCTCGGCCATTATGACCACCCGCTTCAAAGCCTTCTGCAACCACTGCATCGCAACCTGCGGCTTCTGCCTTTGCGGCAAACTTACTGCTACTTACCACGTGTACTACTTTAATACCCGCTGTTTTTAATAAAGAAGTATATGTTTTAGGGTTGCCCGCACTTGTAAAAACAATGGGCACTTTGTTTTCGATAATTATTTGGATATGCTCCTCAATATTTGGATAAAGCAAAGGCACATTTACAGAAAATGGTTTATCAGTTGCGGCCTTGCATTTTACAATATGCTCTTTTAAAACTTCAGGATACATGCTACCACTGCCTATTATTCCTAAACCTCCTGCATTGCTTACTGCGCTAGCAAGGCGCCAACCACTCACCCAAATCATACCTGCCTGTATAATTGGTTTTTCTATATTAAAAAGCTTGGTTATTTCGTTTGAAAAAACACTCATAAAAAACAATACTTTTATTTAGTTCCACCGCCTAAGTCGATCGCAGTGTTGTCTCCAATATTCAAATTTCTGCTAACTCCTTTTACCTCAGCATCGCTGCCGATAAGGGAATTGTTTAAAACTATTTCAAATAGGTTAGAATATGCACCAATGATAGAGTCTTTAATTATACCATGATTAATAGTGGTATTATCACCAATAGTTACATTGGGACCAATAACAGAATTGCCAATAATACAACCCTTGCCAATGCTAACTGGTGGAATGAAAACACTGTTAGTATGGTGATTTGATTCTTCCACCGAACTACCGAATTTTTTTAATAGTATGGCATTCGATTCTATGAGTGATTCTTTTTTACCACAATCGAACCAGTTAGCAACTTTCATTGCTTTAAAAATTGCGCCGCCCTGTATCATACAATCCAATGCATCGGTTAAACTAAATTCATCGTAACTACGCAGCTTTGAGTCCTGAATTTTATGAAGACACTCAAATAACAACAATGTTTCTTTTACTTTATAAATGCCTACCAATGCCATATTGCTTTTGGGGATGGAGGGCTTTTCAACCACCCGTGTTATAAAACCATCCTCAGCAACTTCAGCCACACCAAAATTTCGTGGATCATCAACTTTTTTAATCGCCAAAATTGAGAAAGGAGCAACTATCATCTCGGCAAGATCATACTCTGCAATAGTATCGCCCAACACAATCAACACTTCATCATCACCCACAATTTCCTGTGTAATTTCTATTGCATGCCCGGTACCGCTCCTTTCATTTTGGGTAATAAAATGCGTATTTAATTCGGGATAATTTAGCTGTACATAATCCTTTATCTTTTCTCCTAAGTAACCAATTATAAATATGAAATCAGTAATACCTGCTTCTTTTAACTGATCGACTATTATACTTAGAATTGTTTTGCCCGCAAGCGGGATAAGGGCCTTTGGTTGCGTATATGTATGCGGTCGAAGTTTGGTACCTGCACCTGCAACGGGGATGATTGCCTTCATTTATGTAAGGTTGATTTAGGGATTGACAAGTTACGCTATAGTTATCAGCAAATTATTTTGGTAAGTGAAATTAATAATTTAAATCCGAGCAAATAATTTTAAAAAAAAGACACTTTCAGGTAAATATAAAAGTTGAAAAAAGAACTGTTGCTCAGGATAGCCCCGATAAAAACGGCACCGTATTCGCCAAAGGCGGAGGAGGTACAGTGAATAGCGGGATACAAATGTTTCTTATTGAACAAATGCCCATGCTCCTCAAAAAATAATATTTAAAATTACCGTGCTTATCTTTGTACTTCAAAATATGTTTATGCAAAGAGATACTGCTTTATTTGATTTAATTGATCAGGAGGCTGAAAGACAGCAACACGGTATAGAATTGATTGCGAGTGAAAATTTTACAAGCAAACAGGTTATGGAAGCAATGGGCACCTGTCTTACAAATAAATATGCAGAAGGGTATCCTGGTAAAAGATATTATGGTGGTTGCGAAATTGTGGATGAGGTGGAACAACTTGCTATTGATAGAATAAAACAGGTTTTTAATTGCGAATATGCCAACGTACAGCCTCATAGTGGAGCACAAGCTAATGCAGCTCTGATGTTAGGGATTTTAAAACCGGGTGATGCAATACTTGGTTTAGATTTAAGTATGGGTGGCCATCTAACACATGGTTCACCGGTAAATTTTTCGGGAAAATATTACAGGCCATTTTTTTACGGCGTAAAAAAAGATACGGGCTTGATAGATTACGAGATGTTGGAAGAAAAGGCAAGGGCTGAAAAACCGGCTTTAATTATTTGTGGTGCATCGGCATACAGCCGTGATATTGATTATGCTAGAATTAGAAAAGTTGCAGACGAAATAAATGCATTTGTTTTATGCGATATGGCGCACCCTGCAGGTTTTATTGCAGCGGGTTTATTAAGCTCTCCATTTGACCTTTGCCATTTTGTAACGAGCACTACACACAAAACTTTGCGTGGCCCGAGAGGTGGTATTATTTTGATGAAAAAAGATTTTGAAAACCCAATGGGGTTAAAAGATTTAAAGGGAAACCTGAGAATGATGAGCAATGTTATTGATATGTCTGTTTTTCCTGGTACGCAGGGCGGACCGTTGATGCATGTAATAGCAGCAAAGGCTGTGGCCTTTGGCGAATTGCTTACCGATGAATTTAAAGATTACACAAAGCAAGTACAAAAGAATGCGCAGGCAATGGCAAAGGCTTTGATGGATAGAGACTACCAAATTATTAGCGGTGGCACAGACAACCACCTTATGTTGATTGATCTTAGAAATAAAAATATTACAGGGAAAAAAGCACAGGAAACACTTGACAAAGCTCATATTACTTTGAATAAGAATTCTGTGCCTTACGATGACAAAAGCCCATTTGTTACGAGTGGCATACGTATTGGTGTACCTGCTGTAACTACCCGTGGAATGAAGGAAGCAGATATGGAAAAAATTGTAGTACTAATTGATAGGATTTTAATGGATATTGACAATGTGGAAACGTTACATGCAGTTAAAGAAGAAGTGCATGAAATGATGAAAGGGTTTCCTTTGTATAAATGATTTTATAGTAAGATTATTGATTTTATGAAAACTGTTTTTTAATTTTTCTGCTCTTAGATTTGAAAGGATTTTCACAGATTCTTTTACATGTTTTTAGATTTTAAAATAATAATTTATGATTCAACGCATACAATCTATATGGCTTTTACTTGCGGCAGTTTGTGTTTTTTCAACCCTAAAGTTTTCTACTTATGTGGGTACTAATAAAGATTTAATACCATCTTCTTTTTTAAATGGAATTGCAACGTTGCCTTTAATAATTGTTACCCTTGCCACAGGTATTCTTGCACTAGTAACACTTTTTTTATTTAAAAATAGAAAGCAACAATGGTGGTTTACCTTGCTAGCCGGTATATTAGAGGTTGGGCTAATATTTTTGTATTACAGAGAAATTCAAACCTATGTGGGCAAAGGAACTTTCTCTATTACGGCAATTCTTCATGGCGCTGTAATTGTGTTTTTAATTTTAGCAGCTCGTGGTATAAGTAATGATGAAAAATTAATAAAAGACAGCAATAGATTGAGGTAATTGGCTATAAAAACTTACCAGTATAACTTGCTTTTTCTTTTTTCATATCCTGAGGTTTGCCTGCAAACACAAGGTTTCCTCCCATATCTCCTGCTTCGGGACCAAGGTCAATGACCCAATCGCAACTTTTTATTACATCTGTATTGTGCTCAATAACAAGTATAGAATGACCCTGCTCCACCAACGCATTAAAAGAGGCGAGTAGTTTTTTTATATCGTGAAAATGAAGCCCTGTTGTAGGCTCATCAAAAATAAAAAGAATGTGACCTATTGCTTTTCCTTTACCAAGAAAAGAAGCAAGTTTTACTCTTTGCGCTTCGCCGCCACTCAATGTGTTTGACGATTGACCAAGTTTTACATAACCCAAACCAACATCACTTAATGGCTGGATTTTTTTAGCCACATCTGTACCTTCGGCCCCCACCCGACCTCCCCCACGAGGGGAGGAGAAAAATTGTATTGCTTCATCAACACTCATTTCCAACACATCGTGAATACTTTTTTCTTTGTAAGTAACTTCTAAAACTTCTTCTTTAAATCGTTTGCCATTACATACGTCACATACCAGATGAACATCTGCTAAAAATTGCATTTCTACCAATTGTTCGCCTTCTCCTTTACATGCATCGCACCGCCCACCATCTACATTAAAAGAAAAATGCTTTGGCATGAAGCCTCTTATTTTTGACAATGGCTGTTTAGCGTACAACTCTCTTATTTCATCGTAAGCTTTAATATAGGTAACAGGATTGCTGCGACTGCTTTTACCAATCGGATTTTGATCAACCATTTCTATGCGGCTGATATAGTCTATATCGCCTGTAATTTTTCTGTACAAACCCGGCTTGTCAGATACCTCGCCTTTTATTTTTTGCAGCGCAGGATATAAAATTTGTTTTACCAATGTTGTTTTTCCACTGCCGCTTACACCGCTTACTGCGCACAAAATATTTAATGGAAATTCAACATTTACATCTTTTAAGTTATTTTGTTTTGCTCCTTCAATTTTTATACTTCTGTTCCATTTACGCAAAACTTTTGGTGCTTCAATCTTCAATTTCCCTGATAAATATTTACCCGTTAAACTTTTATCATTTGCAATCAATTCATCGTAATCTCCCACAGCAATTACTTCTCCACCAAGGTGGCTAGCAAGTGGCCCCATATCAATAATATGATCAGCTTCCCGCATCATCATTTCGTCATGCTCCACTACCACAACAGTATTACCGAGATCTTTTAATTCTTTTAAAACAACAATTAAATTTTTTGTATCTCTACTGTGTAAACCAATTGATGGCTCATCTAAAATGTAAAGCGAATTGGTTAGGTTACTACCAAGGCTTCTTGTAAGTTGAATGCGCTGGCTTTCGCCACCACTCAATGAGTTGGCAAGTCTATTTAGCGTGAGGTAGCCAAGGCCCACATCAATCAATGTTTTAAGCCTATGTTTAACCTCAAGTAGTATTCTCTTTGCAACCTGCTCATTATACTCACTTAACTTTAATTTGTTGAACCAGGTTTGCAAATCCTTTACGGGCATTTCGCACAATTGCCCAATATGAACACCTGCAACTTTTACATACAATGCTTCTTTGCGAAGCCTATATCCATTGCACTCTCCACACAAAGTTCTTCCTCTAAATCTGCTAAGTAAAACTCGGTATTGTACTTTGTATAAATTCTGTTCTACCTCTTTAAAAAAATCGTTTATTCCTTCTGTATATTTATTACCCTGCCACAAATCTTTTAATTGCGCATCAGTTAAATCCATAATTGGTGTGTGTACAGGAAAATCAAATTGTTTTGCAGCACGTACAAAATTTTCCTTCCACAAACTTAATTTTTCGCCTTTCCATGGAGCTACTGCACCTTCATAAACACTCAATCGTTTATCAGGTATAACAAGGTCATGATCTAAACCCAATACCATAGAAAACCCCTCGCATACAGGGCATGCACCAAAAGGATTATTAAATGAAAATAAATTTGGAACAGGCTCTTCGAAAACAATATCATCCAACTCAAACTTGTTGCTAAATTTTAGTGGAACCTTTTCATTAATCTGCACGTACATCGTACCTTCTCCTTCGTAAAACGCGGTACCTGCTGAGTCTGCAATTCGATGCAGACCATCTTCATCAAACTCTTTTTTTATAAGCCTATCTATTAAAATAAATTTTTCCTTTTTTGATTTTTTTAAGACTTTATCTTCCAACAAATCTTCAATACTTACAATTTCATTGTTGATATAAAGCCGTGAAAATCCTTTTTGCAAAAGAATATTTAGTTCTTCTTTTTCATCTCTGTTTGCGTGGCTTTTAAAAGTAGCAAGCAACATGATTTTATCGCCTTCTTTTGCTTTATTTATTGCTGATACAACATCAGGCACATCGTCTTTTTTTACCTCTCTTCCACTAACCGGAGAAATAGTTTTTCCTGTTCGTGCAAACAATAAACGTAGGTAATCATAAATCTCAGTCATGCTTCCAACAGTACTCCTTGGCGTGCGGGTAATAACTTTTTGCTCTATTGCAATTGCAGGGCATAGCCCTTTAATATAGTCAACATCAGGCTTGTTCATTCGCTGCATAAATTGTCTTGCATATGCACTTAAACTCTCTGCATATCTACGCTGTCCTTCTGCAAATAAAGTATCAATTGTTAACGATGATTTTCCTGAACCAGATACCCCTGTAACAACAACCAATTTATTGCGAGGAATAGTAACAGTTACGTTTTTTAGGTTGTGAACACGTGCTCCTTTTATTAAAATATCATTACTTAAGGGTGATGTAGTTGTAGGTTTGATAGGGGTTTGAGCAGTTTTAAGCATAACATAAAGGTAAATCTACACGAACGAAAATTTTGAGTTATTCCTTTTTGTGTAAACTAGGTATTTTTCCAGCATTTAAGACTGTAAAACTACGATGAATGGGATATACTAAGCAGTATTTTTAACAAATTTTGAAAAATAAACATAAAAAATAATTGTAATCAAAAATTATGTTTCTATGTTTACAGAACAATATCCAATTGATTGAAAAGCCGCATGAATCTCCTTACAAAGCGTCTGCAGTTTTTTCCTTTTATTGGCAATATTATCCAAATTGTCCATAATCTAAATTGTAGAAAAAATGAAAAACCAAACACTTTTATCTGACCAACAGATCGTACGCATGTACATTGATGGAGACTCTAACGCTCTATCTACTTTAGTTAATCGCTACAAAGACAAAATTTTTACATCTATCTATTTATTGGTGAAAGACAAATATCTTGCCGAAGATATCTTTCAAGATGTATTTATTAGAGTAATTGACACTTTAAAAGGTGGTCGTTACACAGACGAAGGAAAATTTTTACCATGGGCAATGCGCATTGCACACAACTTATGTGTTGATCATTTCAGAAAAATTAAGCGCAATCCTACCATTAAAACAAGCGATGACAGAGATATTTTTGAAGTATTAAATTTCTCAGAATCCGGTGTTGATACTCGCATTATGGCTGAGCAAACATCTGATAAAGTGCGCAAGCTAATTGACTTGTTACCTGAAGACCAAAGAGAAGTGATAATATTGCGTCATTATGCAGATTTAAGCTTTAAAGAAATATCACAGTTAACAAATTGCAGCATAAATACTGCTTTAGGCAGAATGCGCTATGGCTTGTTAAACATGCGTAAAATGATGACAGAAAAACAAATAGCTTTATAATAAGTTGAATGATTGATTATTGAAAATCCCTATTCTTGCAAAAGGAATAGGGATTTTTTATGTCTAAATTTATTT
>JANOTH010000074.1:0-1543 GCA_031416275.1 Ferruginibacter sp.
TGCAGCACCTACGGCACCTGTAAGCATTACAACACATATCCTAACCCAATTACTTTCCCATATCCAAAATGCATTTTTATAAATAAACCCAAAACATCCATAAAGCAGTAGTACCATTATCATATCTGCCAAAGCGCCAAGTGTACAAAATGCAATATGCCCCATTTTGTAAATGGGCTGCTCGTATAATGGCATTTGCAATAATTCCCAACCCTCATTTAATATGAAACTAACTATCGTCATTATTAAAATGAATCGCTTTAATATTTTTTTATCAGCAACTCTTTTTATCAGCAATATGTACAAAGTAATGACCGTAAACAAAGCAGCAACAGGTATCAAAAAATAATTGGTTTCACTGTTATTTTATTTTTAGCATACTTGCATTTATGGCCACAACCACCGTACTGACTGCCATTAAGGCTGCGCCTGCTGCCGGACTCAGCAATATGCCTTGGTTATATAAAACTCCTGCAGCCAATGGCAATGCAATAATATTGTAGCCTGTTGCCCATATTAAATTCTGTATCATTTTCCTGTAGGTAGCTTTGCCGAATAAAATTAAATTCACTACATCTTTCGGGTTACTGTTTACCAATATAATACCGGCAGTTTCTGCAGCAATATCACTGCCGCTGCCTACAGCAATACCAATATCTGCCTGTGCCAACGCAGGTGCATCATTTACGCCATCACCGGTCATAGCTACAAACTCACCATTGCTTTGCAGGTCTTTTATTTTTTCTAATTTTTGATGGGGGAGTACTTCAGCAATAAAACTGTCCATCCCTAAAGTATCGCTCACAGTCTTGGCAACTTTTTGGTTATCGCCCGTTAATAAAATTGATTTTATGTTATTTTCCTTCAATGTTTTTATCGCATCGGCAGATTCAGGCCTTATCTCATCTGATAAAGCAATATAACCGGCCAATGAATTATCTACTATTAAAAAAACAACCGTCTCTGTTTCATTCACTACAAAATTTTCGGGCAAAGCAATATTGATATCCTTCAAATAACCGGGGCTCACTACCAGTATTTTTTTACCTTCTACAGTCGCTTCTACTCCTTTACCTGTAATGGCATTAAAATTTTCTGTTGGTGGAATAGTGATGGACAAATCTTTTACTTTTTGTAAAATTCCTGTAGCAATTGGATGCTCAGATTTTTGCTCCAATGCAGATGCCAAACGAATAATCTCGTTTTCACTTATCTCTTTATTTAGGGACACAATTTTTGAAACTTCAAACTTCCCTACCGTAAGCGTGCCTGTTTTATCAAATACAATAGTTGTTATTTTTCTTGCATTTTCAAAGGCAGTTCTGTTTTTAATAAGTAACCCGCTTTTTGCTGCAAGGGCGGTGGATTTTGCAACTACCAATGGCACGGCTAAACCCAATGCATGAGGACAACAAATAACAATTACCGTTACCATTCTTTCCATTGCAAAGGCAAGTGACTGTCCCGTTAAATACCAATATAAAAAAGTAGAAATGCCTGCAACGATGGCAATAATCGTTAACCATTTGGCCGCGGTATCAGC
>JANOTH010000075.1:0-1605 GCA_031416275.1 Ferruginibacter sp.
GTGGCATAAACAATTTCGTGGATATTATTAAATTTTAATTTTCAAACGCTTTTAATAAGAGAGATATTCTCGGGATATATTTCTTTGTAAAGTTTTCTCCGAAAAGAGCTACCAAATGTAAATCGTACATTTTGCCCCTTATTGATTTCTGGTCTTTTAACAGACCCTCTTCCACCATACCTAAATATTTTTGTAACTTAAGCATTGGAACATTCTCTGACAATACGTTGCCGAATATTTTATGAAATTCCCAGTTAAGCAAAATTTCAGTAGAACACAATTTTAAAGCCTCCAATCCATAAGGACAAGATTTTTTTAAAAATTCCGGCGCCAGCAACAACCTTCCTATTTCTGCATTTTTATCTTGTTCAGAAATTCCAACAATAGCGACCATTCCAACTTTTTCGTTGTTTTTTTTATCTACAATAATATAGTTTATTTCACTGTCAGGCCTGCAGGCCATCCATTTTTTTTGCATATCGAGTGAATAACCATCCAGTTGATTCATAAACTGTCCTGAAGGGCCCATTCTCCAATTAAAAATTATTTCAGCATCCTCTGCTGTTATTTCCTTTAACTGAATAAATTCACCATCCAATAAACTACTTCTTCTAAAACTCATATACTAGCAGTTAAAATTAAAAACTTCTTTTCTTTTTAAAACGGTCGTTAAATAAGGACTCCTCTACAATCTTTATCTTGATGGGTATTTTAAAACCCTGCATTTTTTCTTTACAAAAATTCTTTAAACGTCTGTTAAATTCTTTTGGATCTTCGGGATTTTTCAATATTACTTTTGCGCAAACAATGTTGCCCATCAGTGCATGCTTCTCTCCATATACAGTAACTTCCTGTATGTTGTTCATATCCAGTATTACATTCTCTACCTCTTGTGGGTAAACCTTATCGCCACCAACATTTATTATTTCAGATTTTCGGCCAAGTATTTTGTAATATTCACCATCTGTTTCAACCTGGTCGCCTGTTATAAAAAAACCATCTTCCGTAAAAGGACTTGGGGCATTTAAATATCCCAGCATTGCAGAGTCTGCCTTAATCTGTAAAATATCTTCCACCACCCGCAGCTCAAAACCTTCCCCGCCAAGTTTTACCCAAAGAGAATCATCACTTTTAGATTTTGATCTTAATACTCCCAACTCTATCAGGCCATATGTTTGTTGAAATGTAACTTCCGGAAAAATTGACTTGGCCTTTATGAGCGTGTGTTGTGGCATTGGCTCCGTTCCGTATGTAATTAATTTTAAGCTAGATAAGTCGTATCTTTTATAAATTTCGCTTAAGATCAAAAGATTTAAGAAACTTGGTGAAACAGGCAATAATTCTATTTTAAACTGTTCAACAAATTCGCATACAGCTTCCGGTTTTCTATTTTTTAAGGCTAGCACAACGCCACAATTAGATAGGGTGTAGAACAAAGTGTTTAGGCCTCCCCAATGATCGAATAATAAAAAATTAATTGTTCTTTGCGTTTTGCGAATTGTTTTAAATTTCTCCAGCAGCTTTGAAAAATCGTGCACGGCTGCTTTGGGTTGGCCGGAAGTGCCGGATGTAAACAATACCAAACCAGGACTTTGTCGCTGCCTT
>JANOTH010000076.1:0-38995 GCA_031416275.1 Ferruginibacter sp.
GATTTTGCCAAAGATCCTGCAATGGGTTGGAATACTTTTTTAGCGGTAATTATGTTTGTAGGTTCATTTCTTGCAGGCTTTATTTACATATTTAAAAAAGGCGCTTTAAAGTGGGAAGATTAGGAGTTTGCTTATTAGCAATTCTAAATTAAATTATTTACAAATTATAAAACATGTCTCGTCCCGTACAATATAACAACACAGTAAAATTTGCCGGTATACCAGAAGGTTATATGGGTGAAGGTTTTATGGCAACTAATTTTGAAAAGGTTGTCAGTCTTGCCCGTAAAAATTCCATTTGGCCATTGCCTTTTGCAACAAGTTGCTGCGGTATTGAGTTTATGGCTACAGCTGCAAGCCATTATGATATTGCACGTTTTGGTAGTGAGCGTATGAGTTTCTCACCACGCCAGTGCGATTTGTTGATGGTGATGGGAACTATTTCAAAAAAAATGGGACCAATTTTAAAACAGGTTTATTTACAAATGGCAGAGCCACGTTGGGTATTAGCGGTAGGAGCATGTGCCAGCAGCGGTGGTATTTTCGATACTTATTCTGTAATGCAGGGGATTGATCAGGTAATTCCTGTAGATGTTTATGTGCCGGGGTGTCCGCCAAGACCTGAAGCTATTTTAGATGGTTTTATGAAAATACAGGAGCTGGTACATGCAGAAGGATTGAGAAGAAGAGAGAGCGAACAATACAAAGAATTGATGAACAGTTACGGTATTCAATAAATTTATAAAGCATTCTAATTTCTTTAAAGTAAAATGGCTTTAACCAACGAGATAATCCAGCAAAAACTAACCGAAAAATTTGGTGACCAACTAAGTTATTGGGATCAACCATATGGCATGCTCACTTTTGTTGCTGAGAATAATATCAACATAAAAGTTTTACAATTTTTGTATGATGATGAGCAATTGAAATTTCGTTTTTTAACTGATTTGCAGGCTGTACATTATCCTGATAACAAAGGGGCGGAATTGGCTGTGGTGTATCATTTACATAATCTGGTAGATAATGTTCGTATTCGTTTTAAAGTGTTTACAAATATTGAAAAGCCTGAGGTATTTACTGCAACAGGATTATATGAAGCAGCAAATTTTATGGAGAGAGAAACGTACGATTTTTATGGAGTGAAATTTATTGGTCATCCAAATTTAATCCGCATTTTAAATGTAGATGAGATGGATTATTTTCCAATGAGAAAAGAGTTTCCATTAGAAGACCAGACAAGAATTGATAAGGATGATGAGATGTTTGGAAGATAAAATGGAATGAAAGCATTTTTTAAGAAATACAGTCTAGAACTAAATTTACTTTTAACTGCTTTAATTGTAGTGGCAGCTTCAATGGCCTGGTTTGAATTTTTTGAAGAGCAAAAAGGTAGATACTTGATGAGGGGAACTATATTTAGCTTCTTTTCGATTACAAGAGGAGCAACCGTATATAGCTTATGGGTAAAGCGGAAGCAAAGTATAAAGGTTGATTATGAAGTATTAGAGAATGAAAAGCATTTAGAATAAAATTATATGAGCGATCACATATTATTACCGGAAGGAAGTTTAGAGAAGCAAACAACCACGCTTAACCTTGGTCCAACCCACCCTGCTACACATGGCGTTTTTCAAAATATTCTTGAAATGGATGGTGAAAGAATTTTGAAAGCTACTTCAACTGTCGGTTATATTCACCGTGCATTTGAAAAGATTGCAGAACGCAGACCACTATACCAGATTACACCACTTACAGATCGTTTAAATTATTGCTCATCGCCCATTAATAATATGGGTTGGCATATTACCTGCGAAAAATTACTTGGTTTAAAATTGCCAAAGCGTGTAGATTATTTAAGGGTAATCATTATGGAGCTTGCCCGTATAAGCGATCACCTTATCTGCAGTTCTATTATGGGGGTAGATACCGGTGCATTTACGGGTTTCCTTTACGTAATGCAATACCGTGAATTGATCTATGAAATTTATGAAGAAGTTTGCGGCAGCAGGCTCACGACAAATATTGGAAGGATAGGTGGATTTGAAAGAAATTTTACAGCAAAAGCGTTTGAAAAACTTGAAAAATTCTTAGCTGAATATCCTAAGACTTTGAAAGAGTTTGAAAACCTATTAACTCGTAACAGAATATTTATAGATCGCACAACTGGTGTAGGACCAATATCTGCTGAGCGTGCATTAAATTATGGTTTTACAGGGCCAAACCTTCGTGCATCGGGTGTAGATTATGATGTGCGGGTACACACACCTTACAGCAGCTACGAAGATTTTAATTTTACCGTTCCTGTTGGAACCACCGGCGATTGTTATGACCGTTTTTTGGTGCGTAATCAGGAAATGTGGCAGAGTATAGAAATCATTAAACAGGCATACCAAAAAGTACAACAGTTTAAAGGTACAGAGGCTGATGTTTACCATGCAGATGCCCCTTCTTATTACCTACCAGAAAAGAAGGACGTTTATACAAAAATGGAAGCGCTTATTTACCATTTTAAAATTGTAATGGGCGAAACTGAAATGCCGGTTGGTGAAGTTTACTCATCGGTAGAAGGAGGGAATGGAGAACTTGGTTTTTATTTAATTAGTGACGGCGGAAGAACACCTTACCGTTTGCATTTTCGCAGACCATGTTTTATTTATTATCAGGCATATCCTGAATTAATAAAAGACAGCATGTTGAGCGATGCAATTATTACAATGAGTAGTTTGAATTTGATTGCTGGAGAATTGGATGCGTAAAAATTATGAATTAAGAATGTTGAATTATGAATATTGAGTTTTCACAAGAGAAATTAAACGAGGTAACCAAAATTGTTGGTCGTTATCCTGAAGGAAAGCAGAAGAGTGCTTTGTTACCTGTATTACACATTGCACAGGATACTTTTGGTGGTTGGTTAGATGTGCCAGTGATGGATTATGTGGCATCATTGTTAAGCATTGAGCCGATCGAAGTGTATGAGGTAGCAAGTTTTTACAGCATGTACAATTTAAAACCTGTTGGTAGATATGTTTTTGAAGTTTGCCATACAGGCCCTTGCATGATAAATGGCAGCGATGATATTACAGCTTATATAAAGCAAAAATTGAACATTAAAGTAGGTGAAACCACAGAAGATAAAATGTTTACTTTAAAAACGGTGGAATGCTTAGGAGCTTGCGGCTATGCGCCGATGATGCAACTTGGGCAAAATTATAGAGAGCATTTAACAAAAGAAAAAGTAGATGCAATAATAGATGAATGCAGGAATGCGGCGGTGAGGAATAATTAAATCGCTTCAATAAAAAGCTAAATAGATAGCTGAAGACGAAACGTGCGACGCTACCGAAGATCAACATAGCTGCTTCTTTGTTTGGCTAACAAAATAAAAAATCTCGCCTTGGCGAATTATTAATATGAGTAAAAAATTATTATTAGCAAAAGCAAATGTACCCGGCATACGCACTTACGAAGTGTACAGGCGGGAGGGCGGTTATGCAAGTGTGGAGAAGGCGCTTAAAATGCAAACTGCAGATATTGTGGAAGAAGTAAAAAAGAGCGGTTTGCGTGGCAGAGGCGGTGCTGGTTTTCCGGCAGGATTAAAATGGAGTTTTATCGCAAAACCTGAAGGTGTGCCTAGGCATTTGGTAGTGAATGCAGATGAGAGTGAACCCGGTACTTTTAAGGACAGGTACTTGATGGAATTTATTCCGCATATTTTAATAGAAGGAATGATCGTATCGTCGTATGCGCTTGGGAGCAATGTAAGCTACATATACATACGTGGCGAGTATGCATGGATCACCAATATTTTGGAACATGCAATAGATGAAGCAAAACAAAACGGTTGGCTTGGAAAAAATATCCAGGGCAGTGGATTTGATTGCGAAATATATGTACAACGAGGTGCAGGTGCATACATCTGTGGTGAAGAAACCGCGTTGCTGGAAAGCCTTGAAGGGAGACGTGGTAACCCTCGTATTAAGCCACCTTTTCCTGCAGTGAAGGGTGTGTGGGACAGACCAACCGTGGTGAACAATGTAGAAACAATTGCGGCGGTAGTTCCAATCATAAACGAAGGTGGTGAAGCGTATGCAAAAATTGGTATTGGAAAAAGTACAGGAACAAAATTGATATCAGCATGTGGTAATATAAACAAGCCTGGTATTTATGAAATAGATATGACCATTTCTGTAGAGGAGTTTATTTACAGTGATGAATATTGTGGTGGTATAGCGAACGGTAAAAAATTGAAAGCTTGTATTCCAGGTGGATCAAGTGTGCCCATTTTACCTGGGAATTTATTGCTTACAACTGCCAAAGGCGAGAAACGTTTAATGAATTATGAAAGCTTGAGCGATGGTGGTTTTTCAACGGGAAGTATGATGGGGAGTGGCGGTTTTATTGTCCTAGATGAAGACCAGTGTATTGTAAGAAATACCTACACACTAGCTCGTTTTTATGGCCACGAAAGTTGCGGACAATGCAGGCCTAGCAGAGAAGGAACGGGATTGATGGAAAAGATCTTACAAAAAATAGAGACCGGAAAAGGGGAAATGAAAGACATAGATTTGTTGTGGGATATTCAAAGAAAAATAGAAGGGAATACGATTTGTCCGTTGGGTGATGCTGCGGCATGGCCGGTGGCTGCTGCTATTCGGCATTTTAGAGATGAGTTTGAGTGGCATGTAAACAACCCTGAATTGTGTTTGACAGAAAATTATGGATTGAGGCATTATGCTGATGAGATACATGTGCCGGTAACAGCATAATTTGAAATCATGATTTCAAAACTGTTATTTATACCAAGGGCAGCCGCAGATATTTTAAAAGTTCTTTTACATAAAAATATTTCTTTCGCAAGAAGATTAGCAGTTGCAAAAACTTTAAGCAAATTAAAATTTGCTTCATTGCACGCAACAATAAATGAACCTTACACACTGTTATTGGGCAATATTAAAATTTATTGTCTCTATAATAAAAATATCGGTTTTTTAGTTAAAGAAATTTTTGCAGATGAGGTTTATAGGGTGAATGGTAATGCAACCGTATCAAGCGTATTGGATCTTGGTGCAAACATTGGTCTTTCTGTAGCTTATTTTAAAAATAAGTTTCCTGCGGCAAAAATTGAATGTTACGAACCCGATGAAAATAGTTTTGAATTGTTGCAGAAAAACGTGGAAACAAATAGATGGAAAAAAATAAAATGTTTTAGAGCGGCAGTAAGCAACAAAGATGGTTTTTTATTTGCAACTCATTTTGAAGTAATGGCTTCTGTAAACAGCAAGTTTAATACTGAAGAAAGTAACGAAAAAAACAAAGTGCCATCAAAAGATATTGCCGTTATTTTGCAACAATACTTTGACGTTATAAAAATTGATATTGAAGGAGCAGAGTGGGAGGTATTTGAAAGAATAATGAACGAAAAATTAATTACAACAGCAAATCATTGGTTTGTTGAATTTCATGAAATAGAAAAAAATAAAAAGCAGTTTGACGAGATCTTAAATTGTTTTAAAAAAAATCAATTTAATAGTGAGGAAAGAAAAGACGTTTTTTATTTTTATAAAAATATTTAAAAGGCAGAAAGAATCATAATAATTTATGTCAGAACAAAAACCAAATTTTAAAGTAACCATTGATAACATCACTATTGATGTAGCACCGGGTACAACTGTACTAAATGCTGCACGTATGATTGGTGGCGATGTTACGCCCCCTGCAATGTGCTACTACAGTAAGCTGGAAGGCAGTGGCGGTAAATGCAGAACCTGTTTGGTAGAAGTTGCTGCAGGCTCTACTGCTGATCCACGCCCGATGCCAAAGCTGGTGGCAAGTTGCCGTACAACCGTAATGGATGGTATGATTGTAAAAAATATTACCAGCGAAAAAGTACAGGATGCACGTGCGGGTGTGGTTGAATTTTTGTTGGTAAATCATCCGCTCGATTGTCCTATTTGCGACCAGGCAGGTGAATGTCATTTGCAGGATTTAGGTTACGACCATGGTAAAGCTGGAACACGTTACCAATTTGCAAGAAGAACTTTTGTTAGAGAAGATATTGGTCCTTATATACAATTACACATGACGAGGTGTATACTTTGTTATCGCTGTACTTATGTGGCAGACCAGATTACAGATAAGCGTGTGCATGGAATTGTTGACAGAGGCGATCATGCAGCCATTTCAACCTATATTTCAAAAGCGGTAGAAAATGATTTTAGCGGAAATATGATTGATGTGTGCCCAGTGGGCGCATTAACAGACAAAACATTTAGATTTAAAAACCGAGTTTGGTTTACTAAACCAGTGGATGCACATCGCAACTGTGAAAACCCAAAATGCTGCGGCAAAGCTACCTTGTGGCTTAGAGGCAATGAAGTGTTTAGAGTAACGGCACGTAAAGATGAGTGGGGAGAAGTGCAAAGCTATGATGGTAAACCCGGCTGGATTTGCAACACCTGCAGGTTTGATAAAAAAGAAACGGCAGACTGGACAATTGAAGGAGTAACTACAATTAGTCGTCATTCTGTTATTGGTGCTAATAAATATAAAATATTAGATAAGCCACAGGAAACAATGACGAAAGTGATGAGTGGAAGAGCTCCAAAATTGTTGATGGATATACATTCTATTAGTGAGGTAAATAGGGAGGGTTTAGAGCTTAGCGAAATAAATGGACCGGCACACTCTAATGATTTTAAAAATATGCCCGAAGTGAAAGAATTTGGTAACCAATAATAAAACTAAGCACTTATTAAATATATGTTCCTTTCAATAGAACTCGAAACCATCATAGAAAAACTCATCCTCATTGTAATAGTGGTTATGGGCTCTTTAGTGGTAGCCATGTATACAACGTTTGCAGAACGAAAAGTTGCTGGGTGGTTGCAGGATCGTCCTGGGCCAAACAGAGCAGGGCCTTTTGGAATGCTTCAACCTTTGGCAGATGGGTTAAAACTTTTTTTTAAGGAAGAAATTATACCCAATTTTTCCTCGAAAGCATTATTTGTAATGGGACCTGCATTAGCAATGATGACTGCTATAATGACGAGTGCGGTTATACCATGGGGAGATAAAGTGGTTTTATTTGACAGAGAAATTTCGTTACAGATTGCAGATATAAACATAGGTATATTATATGTTTTTGGTGTCGTTAGCTTAGGTGTTTACGGTATAATGATTGGAAGCTGGGCAAGCAACAACAAATATTCTTTAATGGGTGGCTTACGTGCTGCGTCCCAAATTATCAGTTACGAACTCGCAATGGGTATTTCTCTTATTGCATTATTAATGTTTACAGGAACGCTGAGTTTAAAAGAAATGGTGGAGCAACAACAGGCTGGCCATTGGAACGTTATTTATCAACCTTTAGGTTTTTTAATATTTATTATTTGTGCGTTTGCCGAGTGTAACCGAACACCTTTTGACCTTGCAGAAGCAGAAAGTGAATTGATTGGCGGTTACCATACTGAATATTCGTCCATGAAACTTGGGTTCTATCTTTTTGCAGAGTATATAAACATGTTTATCAGTAGTGCTGTAATGGCTAGTTTGTATTTTGGTGGATATGATGTACCCTTCTTTAACGAAGCTGCCCATGCAGATATGGGCAATTGGCTTGCTTTAATTGGACTCGGAGCATTTTTAATAAAGATTGTACTTTTTATTTTCATATTTATGTGGGTGAGGTGGACGATTCCAAGATTTCGCTATGACCAATTAATGCATTTAGGCTGGAGGATACTAATTCCACTTGCATTGTTTAATATGTTGGCTACCGGTGGAGCGATTTTATATTTTGGTAAATAAAAGTTTTAAAAGAAAATAAAAATCGCAATAAAAAAAGCATATTAAACCACTATTTTTGCAACCATTCAAAAAATTATGCAGGCATTAACCAACAGAGCAGAACAGGTATCCAGAAAGCCAATGAGTTTTATGGAGAGATTGTATTTGCCCGCTATTTTTAAAGGAATGTTCATCACCTTTAAGCATATTTTTACCCGTAACCCCACCATACATTACCCTGAGCAGAAACGTACATTTAGTCCTGTATTTCGTGGGCTTCAAATATTAAATAGAGATGAAGAAGGTAGAGAAAACTGCACAGCTTGTGGTTTGTGCGCAGTTGCTTGTCCTGCCGAAGCCATAACCATGGAAGCTGCGGAGAGATTACCCGGCGAAGAGCATTTATACAAAGAAGAAAAATATGCAGCTAAGTACGAAATAAATATGTTGCGCTGTATTTTCTGTGGGTTGTGCGAAGAGGCTTGCCCAAAAGATGCTATTTATTTAAGTGAAACTTTTACCCCTGCAGACTATCAAAGAAAACAGTTTGTATATAATAAGCAAGATCTTTTAATACCTAATCCTGTTACTGATAAAGAAGCATACGAAAAGGCATTGGGTAACAGACCTAAAAAACATTTGGATAACTAAGTAAGATGGGCATTACAACTATTTCTTTTATACTCTTATCAATCATGGCTATTGGCAGTGGTATAATGATGATTTTGAGTAAAAATCCTGTCAACAGTATTCTCTGGCTTATTGTTTTGTTCTTTGCAATTTCAGGTCATTATATTTTATTGAATGCACAATTTTTAGCAATCGTAAACATCATCGTTTATGCAGGTGCTATTATGGTATTGTTTTTATTTGTAGTGATGTTAATGAATTTAAATGCAGAGAGTGAACCCGCAAAAAATAAGCGCCTACAATTCATTGCTATTATATCTGGCGGAAGTCTACTTTTAATTTTGTTATCAGCTATAATGGCTGTAAAAGATGTTCATCCGGTGATGGTTGCAGGAGGAAATTCGGGGCTAATAAAAACACTTGGTAAAGTACTTTTTACCGACTATATACTTCCATTTGAAATAAGCAGCGTATTATTTTTAAGTGCGATGGTGGGTGCAGTGGTTATAGGAAAAAAAGATTAAAAGTGTTGATTTAAGATGTTAGGTAAAATACACAAGACAAGCATTTTAAATTAAAATATTATTTATAATTTTTAACTCATAAGGAGTTGCCCTTTAGTAGCCACTGGTGAAAACCGTGGGAGAAAAATAAAGAACATGAAAAAGATTTTAGTAATAATATTCATCATAAACTTTGTATTTGCAAGTCCAACGACTGCACAAATTAAAGTTGAAGATGTTCTCGGAAAAGTTACCGAATTACTTGGCAAAAAAGAATTGCTTACTGTAAAAAAAGGGTTTAGTCCGGTGTTTAACTTAGGTAACCTGCAAATAAATAAAGTTGGATTATTAGGTGAAAAATTAAAAGGGATTGAAGTGCTTGGAAATATTTTTAACAGCAAAGGTGTACAGGATGTTACAAAGCTTTATAAAACCTATAAAACAGGTTTAGTAGTTTACAAAATTCTTGGAGGTGTTGGTGCGGCTGTTACAACTTATAGCACTATACGAGGTGTGGCAGGTTCTGAAAAATTTGATAACAAAACTGTAAAACAGTTATTAACGCCCGCAATTACATCTTTAGTAACAGGCGTGGTAACAAAAATATTAACGAAAAAAGCATCTTATAAAGCAGTAGATATTTTTAATGGGGTGGTAAAGAAAAAAGTGAAGGATGTTTTTGGAATCGGTGCAGCATCACAAGGTATGGGAATGGCGGTTTATGTAAAGTTGTAAATTAAGAAATTAAATAGTCAACAGAGAATTGGTTAGTAGAAAATAACAATAAATGGATATCAAAGCATACATAGCATTATCAATTACACTTTTTACAATCGGCATTGTAGGTGTACTCACCCGTAGAAATGCCATTATTGTTTTTATGTGCGTAGAAGTAATGTTGAATGCTGTCAACTTATTGTTAGTCGCATTCTCTAACATGCATGCAGCAAGCACTGCGGCAAAAGCATTACCTACATTTGCAAGCGATGCACAGATTTTTGTTTTTTTTATAATGATAGTGGCAGCTGCAGAGGTAAGTGTCGGGCTTTCTATAATTGTAATGTTGTATAGAAATACACATAGCATAGATGTGAATTTTTTAAATAGATTGAAGAATTGAGAGGCGGACAATAGTTCATGGACGACAGACGGTAGCCATTTAATAAAGTTGATTTTGAATAAATATTGAAGTTTTAAAAAGTATTTTTAATAAAGAAAATTTTTAAATTATAGAGTACATCCGAAAACAATAAACCACAATATTTAGAAATGTTCTATCGTCTGTGGTCTATTGTCTGTCGTCTGTCTTTCCAAGCAATATGAACAATGTTTTACAAATAGTATGGCTTATTCCTATTCTTCCACTGGTTGGTTTCCTTATAACGGGTTTATTTAGAAATAATTTATCAAAAACTGCATCGGGCTTTATAGCAAGCGCCGCAATTTTAGGTTCCTTTACATTGAGCGTTTTTGTATTCTTTCAAGTAAAGGCAGGCAATACGCATGTTGCACATTATTTTAATCTTTTTAAAATTGAAACGTTAACAGTTCCGTTCGAGTTTAAAATTGATCAGCTTTCTACGTTGTTTCTTTTAATTATCACGGGTGTTGGTTTTCTTATTCATGTGTATTCAACATCTTACATGCATGAAGAGGATTCTAAAGATTTTGCAAAATATTTTTCTTACCTAAACCTATTTGTTTTCTCCATGCTTTTATTGGTAATGGGAGGCAATTATGTTATTATGTTTTTTGGATGGGAAGGCGTGGGACTTTGCTCTTATCTATTAATCGGCTACTGGTTTAAGAACAATGATTATACAAATGCTGCAAAAAAGGCATTTATCATGAATCGTATTGGTGATCTAGGATTTTTATTGGGTTTATTTTGGCTAATATCTGTTATTGGAACAGTTAGTTATGATGAGGTTTTTTCTGCTGCCAATTTAGAAAGATTATCTACTACAGATATAACAGGAATTACATTGTTGTTCTTTGTTGGAGCATGTGGTAAGAGTGCTCAAATACCCTTGTACACTTGGTTGCCAGATGCAATGGCTGGTCCAACGCCGGTAAGTGCACTTATACATGCTGCTACCATGGTTACTGCAGGTATTTACATGATTGCACGTAGCAATATTTTGTACACAATGGCACCTGCTACACAAAATGTTGTAGCTATAATCGGATTAACAACTGCCATTGTTGCTGCAACAATAGCCATCAAACAAAATGATATAAAAAAAGTATTGGCTTACTCTACTGTGAGCCAATTGGGGTATATGTTTCTTGGGCTTGGCGTTGGTGCTTACACCGGTGCAGTTTTTCATGTAATGACACATGCGTTTTTTAAAGCACTTCTTTTCTTAGGCGCAGGTAGTGTTATACATGCAATGGGTGGCGAACAGGATATGCGCAACATGGGCGGCCTAAAAAAATACATGAGTATTACTAACTTAACTTTTTTGTTAGGTTGTATAGCTATTGCAGGTATGCCACCATTTTCCGGCTTCTTTTCTAAAGATGAAATACTTGCCGGTGCGTTTGCGAAAAGTCCTTTATTATGGGGTATTGGTGTTGTAGGAGCAATGATGACGGCCTTTTACATGTTCCGTTTATATGCTATGACATTCCTTGGCAAGTTTAGAGGAACCTACGAACAAGAACATCATTACACGAAAGTCCTGTTGCTATTACACTTCCACTAATTGTACTTGCAGTTTTAGCAGTGGTAGGAGGATGGGTTGGTATACCCGAAATATTTTTACATGGTGGTCATAAATTAGAAGCATTTTTAGAGCCTGTATTTGCGCAAAGCAACGCTATTGCAGTTAAGCATGAAATGAGTCATACTACAGAGTTCCTTATTATGGGTATTTCTGTTACACTTGCTTTAGCCTCATTATTATTTGGCTTAAAAAAGTTTAGTAATTACAAAGCAGAAGGCGAATTACCTGCAACAGGCATTGCAAAGTTGTTGGAAAACAAATGGTATGTGGATGAGATGTATGATAAAGTAGTAAGCCAGCCACTAAAGTCGTTGTCTGCATTCTTTAATAATGTTGTTGAGAAAAAAGGAATTGATGGATTTGTAAATGGCACAGGCAAATTTGTAAACTACGGAAGCCGCCAGCTGCGTTGGTTACAAAGTGGGCAGGTGGGCGCTTATATATTGCTTATGGTTATTGGAATGTTACTGTTATTTATTACACAACTGTTTATTAAAAATTAGGCTTTGGGTACTTTTATTACTTTTCCTGAATTGTTGCTTTGGCTGCCTTTATTGGCAGGTATAATTTGTTTTTTTATAAAGGACGAAAAGATTGTAAAGGCAACTGCATTTGCAGGTTCTTTGTTGGTTTTAGGAGTAGCATTAACGAGTCTTTGTTATACAGCTGATGAATTTCGAAATTACAATGCAGTAAATTATTTTTGGTTAAAAGATTTGGGAACAAGTTTTTATGTTTCGCTTGATGGTGCCGGGCGAATATTAACGCTGCTTACTGCTGTTTCGTTCCCAATTATTTTTTTAAGTACGTATAAAAATTCTTATAAAAACTCAGGAGTTTTTTTTGGCTTGATGATGCTCGCAGAATGTGGTTTAATGGGCGTATTTGTGGCAAATGATGCGTTGGTATTTTATTTCTTTTGGGAGCTTGCGCTAATACCTGTTTATTTTTTATGTAGTATATGGGGCGGTGAAAAAAGAATACAAGCCACTTTTAAATTTTTCGTTTACACATTTTTGGGTTCCTTATTAATGCTCACAGGTATTATTTATGTATACCTGCATACAGAGCCTAAATTATTTCAAAATGCAGTTGTGTCCCTACACTCCTTTTCATTGCAAGCGTTTTACAATGCTTCATTAAGCGAGAGCGAGCAAAGCTGGTTATTTTGGTTATTTTTTGTTGCCTTTGCAATAAAAATGCCTGTCTTTCCATTTCATACTTGGCAGCCAGATGCTTACGATCAATCGCCAACTTCAGTAACGATGGTGCTTTCTGGTATTATGGTTAAGATGGGTTTATTTGGAGTAATTAAGTGGCTTATTCCTATTTTTCCTTTGGCAGTACCTAAGTTTACAAATATTGTTATGATCCTTTGTGTTGCGGGAATTATTTATGCAAGCTGTATTGCTATGTTACAGAATAACCTCAAAAAGCTAGTTGCATACTCTTCTATTGCGCACATTGGTTTAATGTGTGCTGCAATTTTCGCCATGAATGAAATGAGTTTGCAGGGCATAATGATACAGATGTTTAGCCATGGAATAAATATAATAGGCTTATGGGTAGTTGTAGATTTAATAGAGAAGCAAACAGGTGTAAAAAACATGAGTGACCTAGGCGGTATTGCACATAAAGCACCGGTACTCACTATAATGCTTGTAATAATTGCATTTGCAAACATAGCATTACCGCTTACCAATGCATTTGTAGGAGAGTTTATGATGTTTGCAGGTATTTACGACCATAGCATTTGGATGGCTGCTGTAGCCGGATTATCCATTATTATAGCGGCGGTTTATACATTGAATATGATACAAAAAGTTTTTTACGGTAATACAAATACAGTAACAGAAACAATAACAGATATTTCTTTTGCACAGAAACTTGGGCTAGCGTTGATAGTGGTGATGATATTTACATTTGGTGTTTTTCCGCAGCCTATGATAGACTTGGCAAAAGAAGCAGTGAGTGGACTTGTTGTAAAGTAGTTGATTAGTTATTAGTTGATTGGTTATTGGTTGAGCGGAGACGATTATGAAACTGCTTCCTGGTAATCTAGGTTTAGAAGGTTAAATTTAAAAATAGAGAAGTTGAAAAAGAACGAGTTTTAATCTTGTGTCTTAAATCTAACATCTCATATCTAAATGTATGAACGCAATTTTATTATCTGCATTGTGGGGAGTTTTAATGATGTTTTCAGGGGTATTTATCAAAAGTAAAACCACTCCAAAATATCTAGCTATTGCAGGTATTATACTTGTATTTATTGCTAATGCGTTTGAATTAAATGCATTTGGGACTGGTGCACTTTACTTTAATATTGATAGTAAAGAGATGCTGAATATAAACAGCTTTAACCTTGCCTTTATCGCAGTAGTATTAGCTTGTACTTTGTTATTTTTTTTATTAAGTGGACGAGATGTTGAAAAAGTTGGTGAGCATATAGGTGAATATTTTGCCTTAATATTTTTTGTAATCTGTGGTGTATGTTTATCTGCCACTTACAATACTTTGCTTTTGTTATTTATTGGTATCGAAATTATGTCTATACCATTGTACATACTTACCGGCAGCGATAAAAGAAATTTAAAAAGCAATGAGGCATCGCTTAAATATTTTTTAATGGGTGCGTTTTCAACGGGAATTTTGTTGATGGGTATAGCTTTTATTTATGGTGGTAACCCAAACGGTTCTTTTTTTATAAACAATATACAAATGGGCGAGGGCACCATGCCTGTTTTGATAGCTGTGGGTTTAGTGTTTTTAATAATAGCCTTATCATTTAAAGTATCTGCAGCACCTTTTCATTTTTGGACGCCAGATGTTTACGATGGAGCACCAACAGTATTTACGTCGTTTATGAGTACCATCGTAAAAGTTGCTGGCTTTTTTGCATTTGTACGGTTGTTTGAAAATACTTTTGGTAAGGTACAGGAGCAGTGGCAAAACCTAATCATTTTTATAACAGTACTTACTTTATTAATAGGGAATATTACGGCAGTATTTCAACAGAGTGTAAAGCGTATGCTTGCCTACTCAAGTATAGCACAGGCCGGTTTTATGATGTTGGCTGTGTTTGCATTAAACGACAGAGCAAAAGAAGGTTTGTTATTATATGCAGCTGCATACAGCATAGCAACAATTGGTGTGTTTGCAGTTCTTATTAAAATGAATGACTACACAATTGAAGGGTTTAATGGCCTCGGTAAAACCAATCCATTAATTGCACTTTGTACAACAGTATTTTTATTATCTCTAACAGGTATTCCATTAACAGCGGGGTTTCAAAGCAAATTTTTTATGCTTATGGCGGCGGCTGAAAATACAGGTAAATTTTGGCTCGTTATTGTAGCAGTAATCTTCGCAGCTATAAGTGCATACTATTATTTTAGGGTTATACAGGCTATGTATTTTAAAGAACCCGGTGAAACTGTAATTGAAGAAAATGAGATAACACTGTCTTTTAAAGTTATGCTTTCTATTGCAGCAATCCTGATTGTTGCTGTCGGGATTTATCCTGAATTTGTTATTGGCTGGATGTACCATCAATAAAGCCGGAGTGTTTAGTTAAGCCACTTCTCCTGTACTTGCAGTTAATAAATAAAACCAATCCGTTAACTCCATATTTATTTCTGAGGCTGTCATTAATTGAGGTATTCTTTTAGGATCGGCAGTGCCAAATACGGGTAAAATATTTGCCGGGTGTTTTATAATCCATGCCAATAAAATAGCGTCTTCCGCAGTATTGTATTTAATTGCTAATTCTCCCAAAGCTTTTTTTATTGCAGCAGTCTGTTCATTCTGGGTTTTAAAAACTTTGCCCATTGGTGACCAGCACATTGGCGTAATATTGTTTAATTGCATGTATTCAAAACTTCCATTGTGAAATGCATCTACATGTGTTAATGAAAATTCTATCTGATTAAATTCAACTTTTATTTTTTGGCTGATAAGGGCTGTTTGTGCTGAAGTAAAGTTCGATACCCCGAAAGATAAAATCTTACCATCATTCTTTAATTTGGTGATGGCTTCAGCAATTTCATCTGTGTGCATTAATGGACTTGGGCGATGCAATAAAAATAAGTCGAGATATTCTGTATGCAGATTTTTGAGCGATTGTTCCGCAGAATTGATAATATAGGATGTTGAATAATCGTAGTGTTTAACAGTATTTTTTCTTGGGCCATCTAATAACTGTATACCGCATTTTGATATAAACTGTACCTGTTGCCTGTTAATTTTCATTTCATTAAAAGCCTTTCCAAATGCCGCTTCAGTAGTATAGTCACCATAAATATCGGCATGGTCAAATGAAGTGATATTGTTTTCTACACAGCAGTTAATTACTCCTTTTATCTCTTCAGTTGAATAATTTTTCCCCCAATGACCCCATTTCATGGTTCCTGCAATTAATGGTGAAAAGCTGTTGTTTTTCATCTCTGTCTATTTAAAGAAAATGTAATAAAGTAAAAATACTCTTTAAAAATTACCATAACCACAGTAATGTGTTCGTTACTAAATTATGCTGACGCTTGCAATGTCTAAAACAAAGAGGCTGTCTCATAAGTACGAGGCAGCCTCTTTTTATTCGGATCCTGCATAGAAGAAGTAAAGTCGTTTAAGCAAATCTCAGCGTCAATTTTTAATTATGGGATAGCCTCCTCCTTTTTTAATCTACTTACAATACTTACCAGATTCTTATTCTATCCTCCGGTTTCTTATACAATTTATCACCATCTTTTACATTAAAGGCATTATACCAAGCGTCCATATTTACAGGTGCTCCAATTGTGCGGTATTGTCCTGGAGAATGTGTATCTGTAATAATTAACTGTGCTTCTGTTTGCGGAATAATATTGCCACGCCAAACCTGCGCCCATGCTAAGAAGAAACGTTGGTCAGGAGTGAAGCCATCAATCGTTGCTGTTGATTTCCCTTGTGGTGTCATTTTAAATGCCTCGTATGCCACGTTTAATCCACCAAGGTCACCAATGTTTTCACCAAGTGTAAGTTTGCCATTTACATGGATCGAATCCTGCACGGTATAATCATCAAACTGCTTTGCAAGTGTTTTAGTTTTTGCATCAAACTTGCTACGGTCCTCGTCTGTCCACCAGTTTCTCAATGTTCCATCAGCATCGTATTTGCTTCCATTATCATCAAAGCCATGCGACATTTCGTGGCCTATAACTGCACCGATGCCGCCGTAGTTCAATGCATCGTCTGCCTTGGGATCGAAGAAAGGAAATTGCAAAATGCCTGCAGGGAAAACAATCTCATTTAGTGTAGCATTGTAATAAGCATTTACGGTAGGCGGTGTCATTCCCCAACGCTCTCTATCAACAGGTTTGCCTAACTGGCCAATCATGTAATTGTAATTCCACTTACCTACATTCTGAATATTTTCAAAATAAGTATTGGGATTTATTGCAAGCCCATCATAGTTTCTCCACTTATCTGGATAGCCAATTTTAGGACGAAAGGCGGCCAATTTTGCCAATGCTTTTACTTTCGTTTCTGCACTCATCCAATCCAAGTTGTTTATTCTAACAGCAAAGGCTTTGCGTAAATTACTAACAAGCTCAACCATGCGAACTTTGGCCGCTGGTGTAAAGTATTCTTTTACATACAGTTGCCCCAGTAACTCACCAATAGAACCATCTGTGAGCAATGACATGCGCTCCCAACGTGGAGTTTGTGTGCGTTGTCCGCTCACCACCTGGTTAAAAGCAAAACTAGCATCTACAAAGCTCTTGCTTAAAAAAGGTGCAGCAGATTTTAAAATATTCCAGCGTAAATACGTTTTCCAATCATTGATAGAAACTGTATTCATCATGCCTGCTACTTCTTTAAAAAAAGCAGGATTGTTTACCAATATGGTATCTTCTTTTTTTATTTTAAGCTCTGCCAATACTTCTCTCCAATTAATGCCTACAGTTGTTTTACTAAGTTCATCTAATTGAAATTTGTTGTAAGTCTTGTAAGGGTCTCTCATTTCTACCCTGCTCATTTGCGCAGCGGCTAATTGTTTTTCTAAATTGAAAATAGTAAGTGCCTGCTGTTGTGCATCAGCTGTGGGAGTGCCTATAAGCGTAAATAAAGTTGCTATGTACTTTTTATAAGCATCCTGTATTTGTGCATTGCGACCATCACTTTTAAGATAGTAATCTCTATCAGGCAATGTGGTACCACCCTGGCTAAGCTGGGGAATCATTATTTCTACATTCTTACGATCTTGCCCTACTGAAAAGCCATACAAAGCAGAACCGGCTCCATTCACTCTCATACGAGCAATCATTTTTTGTATACCCGCTTTGCTGTTTATGGCAGCAACTTCCTGCAACATCTTCTTTATAGGTGTGTAGCCTCTCTTTTCAATGGTAATGGTATCCATACCTGCACTGTAAAAATCTGCCACTCTTTTGGTGACTGAACCTGGAGCAGCTTTTTTATTTGCGACAGCAGCTTCTATTACTTTGTTTACGGCGTTTGCATTAAAGTCCCGTAAGATGTTGAAACTTCCCCAGCGTGTTTCTTTTGCGGGCACCGGGTTGTTCTTCAGCCATGTACCACCTGCGTAAGTAAAGAAATCATCGCCGGGTTTTACTGATTTATCCATATTTGCAGGATCAATAAATACAACGGCTTTGGGCTGTGCAAAGCTTTGATAGGAGCCTGTGAGCGCTACTATTGTAGCGGTACTGAATATTAATTTTTTGTAAGTGTATTTCATGGAATAAATTTAAGCAAAGGATCTGGAAAGAAGCATAAAAGGTTAGCCGTTCATAATATATTTATCAACCAAATTTTATAAGTTATGTGTACGTGTTTGTGCGGGGTTTATATGGTGTCTAGTACCGAAAATACTTTAAAGTTTGTAGGTATAGATTCCGATATTGGTAGGGTGGGGGAGGAGGAGTATTGAATGAAATTTAAATAATAAAACGGCATATAGACGGGAGTTAAACGTAAGATTGACGAAGGATGAATGAAAGAAAGTTGAATGAGCTTCGGTTGAGGTGAGGCTGACATGGGAAGAAGGTTGGAGGAAGTATCTTATACCGTCTATAAAAACAAGTTTGGTATTTTTAAATGAGCCATTACCTTTAAGCCACAAACAGACAAATGACCAATAAAGACTCTCTTGCACTTTCGTGGAAAAATGTAAAAGGAAATAAACTGCGTACTGCCATTACTATCATCATTATGGCACTTGGTATTTTTGCATTGATACTGATTATAACTGCCATTGAAGCTGCAAGCCTTGGTTTAACAAATAGTTTTTCAACCATGGGTGCAAATGCATTTGGTATAAGGTATAAAGACAGAGGAATTAATTTTGGTGGCGGCGGCAACAGAGGTGGGGCTACAAAAAAAACAAAAGTTGGTCTCAAAGAAAAAAAGTCCAACAATGGTATCCCGATAAGTTATGAAGAAGCAAAAGCATTTAAAGAGCGTTATGCTTTTAATGGAACAAAGGTTGGTATTGCTTTGCGGGGTGCAAATAATATTGTTGTAAACTCTCCCACAAAAAAAACCAATCCTGATGTTAATGTAACAGGAGGCGATGAAAATTATTTAGAACTAAACGGATTTACCATTGCCTACGGTAGAAATTTTACTGCAACTGAAATTGAAGCCGGAAGAAACGTATGCATGATTGGTAGTGGAGTAGCACAAAAACTCTTTGCTGATAACAGCGCCAGGGCTATTGATGCTGTAATAAATGTTGATCATATTCCATACAGAATAATTGCAGTTTTAGAAGAAAAAACGAGTAGTGCTTTTTTTAACACCAGCAGGATAGTTATAACAACAGTAAACAATATTCGCAGGCAATATGCAACGCAAACTTCATCGTACACAGTTGCCGTGATGGTGCCTGATTTAAAATTGATGGATATGGCTGTAGGCGAGGCTACTGCTACATTTAGGCCAATTAGAAAACTTGCTGTAACTGACGATGAAAATTTTTTTATTGATAAAAGTGACAGCATAGCACAATCACTTTTAACCAACCTTGGTTTTTTAGAAAAGGGTACTATTGGCATAGCATTTATTACATTAATTGGCGCAGCAATAGGCCTTATGAATATAATGTTGGTAGCAGTAAACGAGCGTACAAAAGAAATAGGTTTAACCAAAGCATTGGGCGCAACTAGAAAAGATATTCGATCTCAATTTTTATATGAAAGTGTTTTGATTAGCTTAATGGGTGCATTTGCTGGAATTATTATGGGTGTATTAATTGGTAATGTTGTAGCTCTTTTATTAAAAACCGGTTTTGTAGTTCCATGGATGTGGGTTGGAATCGCGGTAGTGGTATGTACTGCAGTAGGGCTGCTTGCAGGCCTTATTCCTGCAATTAAAGCAAGTAAACTTGACCCAATTGTAGCTTTGCGCTACGAATGATATTTTCTAAACTCAACCCTGCACAATCTTGAAAAGCATTTTTTAGACATTTACACAAATGCAATGCTGCTGATATTTTGGGTGGTTTATTAGACAGATTCAACTTTAAACAGCGATTACAGTCAAGTTTAAATGGATCTTTTTTACATTCTCAATAAGTTGCTACGATATTTCCTCTAACACTTCTTCACCAATAATTCTTTATTAAAGTATAAATATTGGGTTTTTATGGCTTTGCATGCCCATAGCCTGCTTCATTTGTAATGAAGTGGCTAGGTTATAGCTTTTGTATGCGTTGTTTTTATCGCCCCTGGATGTAACAAACTGGCACGTTGATAATTATTTTTCAAGAAAATATTTTTATTTCCATAAAATAAAATATTTTTAGTGCGTAGAAATACTTTCAATTATTTTATTAACTTGTGCGTTCCGAATGAAAACGGAGAGCATTTTTTTTAAGTGCTTGGATTGCTTTTTTACAATTAATTATTTTAAATCTCACTTTCTAAAAACTTGAATTTTATGGCAGACGTTAGACCAACTGCAACAGTTAAACCGGTAACATCCGTACAGGCAAAAAAATCGAACAACTCTATTTCGTGGTTAGCTCCATTGTTGTGTATTATTGCCGGGTATGTATTATGGAGATTTGGCTTGGGTGCTGATTCCAATTTTACTAAACCAGCTCCAGGTTTTTTCTGGCCTAGTCACGAAGGTCCAAAAACAAACCTAGCTAAGATGTATGAAGGTGGTATTATTGTACCATTGTTGATTGGATGTTTATTAACTGTACTTGCATTTGTAATTGAAAGATTTTTGACTATTGCAAAAGCAGGTGGTACAGCAAGCAATGCTGACTTTATTAGAAAAGTGCAGTATCACCTTGCAAACAAAAATGTAGATGCAGCTCTAACAGAGTGTGACAAACAAAAAGGAAGTGTAGGTAATGTAATGAAGGCTGGTCTTCACCGTTACAAAGAAATGGTTAATAACAACGAACTAAGTACTGACCAAAAAGTAATGGCTATTCAAAAAGAGGTAGAAGAAGCAACTTCTTTAGAGTTGCCAATGCTTGAAAAGAATCTTGTATTCTTATCTACGATCGCTTCTGTAGCTACTTTATTAGGACTACTTGGAACGGTGATGGGAATGATACGTTCTTTCTCTGCATTAGGAGAAGACAGTGGTGGTGGTGCAGCAGCAGGTAAACTTTCTCAAGGTATATCTGAGGCATTGTACAACACGGCATTGGGTATTGGTACTTCTGCATTGGCTATTATATTTTACAACATTTTCACTACCAAAATTGATGGTATCACTTACGGTATTGACGAGTCAGGCTTTACTTTAACACAATCATTTGCATCTCTGTACAAGTAATTGTATGGAAAAATTCAACAGTTGCATCTAATGATTGTGTAAATGCTGTACATGTTTAGTATGGAGTGAACAAAGATGTTTCTGAGAATTTGTAACAAGTAACTCTATAAAAATTTTATAAATGCCAAAAGTTAAAATACCAAGAAAAAGCACGGCCGTAGATATGACGGCTATGTGCGACGTGGCGTTTCTTTTGTTGTCGTTTTTTATATTGGCAACAAAGCAAAAACCACCTGAAGTATTATCTGTACAGGTACCGGGTTCAGTATCAAGCAAAGTAGCCCCAGATAAGGCAATACTTGTAACACTTACAAAAGACGGACGTACATTTTTAATGCTTGGAGATGATACTAAGAAAGATGAAATTCTTGCCAATGTAAATCTTACAAAGGGTCTAGGACTTTCCCCTGCCGAATTACAGAAGTGGGGCAAACAAATGTTTATTGGTCAACCTCTTGGACAGGTGAAAGGTACCCTAGCACAATCGGCGGAATTAGATCCAGCAAAAATGCCGGGAATACCTACTGATTCTACCAATAATGAAATGGTAGACTGGATAAGAAGTGTTAGCAATGTATATGCAGGGGGAGATATGAAAGCGTTACAAGAAATGTTATTAGTGAAAGGTGACAATGATGCATTGTATCCAAGATTTAAGAACATTAAAGAAGCTTTTAAGAAGAACGAGATATTCAAGTTTAGGATCGTAACTAATGGTGAAGCACCACCGGTAGGATCAGAACTTGCTAATGCTCCAAAAACAGAAGTTAATTAATTACAATTTAAAAAATTACTGACATGGCAGAAATGGATACCTCGTCGGGTGGCGGACATAAAAAAGGACCCGGCGTAAAAAAAGCTGTAAAAAAATCAACCAGAGTAGATCTTACTCCGATGGTAGATCTTGGCTTTCTGCTCATAACATTCTTTGTATTTACTACAACTATGAGCCAGGCAACGGCCATGAATATGAATGAGCCGAAAGACAGTAAAGAGGATCAGAAAAAAGTAAAGGAATCAGGTGCTATGACTATTTTATTGGGAAGAGCAGACCAGGTTTATTACTACTTCGGTCAACTAGACCCGCTTAAAATATCTGAGCAATTTAAGAGTACAACTTTTAAGGCTATCAGAGAGGTTATAGTTACAAAAAAGAAGGGTACTCCAATAGATGATTTAATGTATGTGATAAAGTCAGACGACAAATCGACTTTTAAAAATGCCATTAATATATTGGATGAAATGACGATAAGCGGCGTACCTCCTGGTCACTATGCAGAAGATAAAATATCTGATACTGAGCAAAGACTCATTGCAGCTACCGAAGCAGCAAATGGTATCAAGTAATTTATGGAATCTGTTTAATTAAGTATCTAATACAAAAACAAGTTCGAAATGGAAGCAAATAAAATTTTAAACGCAGATATTCTAGACATCATTTTTGATGGTAAGAATAAGGCATATGGAGCTTATCAGCTAAGGAAAACGTATAACAGCCGCATGGTGAAAGCCTTGATAGCGGTTGGTGTATTGTTGTTTTTGGTTGGTGGAGGTTTTTTACTTGCCAATATTTTAAATGACAGGGCAAGCAAAGATGAGCTCACCGTTGTGGATACGCAGATGGCTGAGGTGAAAAAAGATGAACCACCACCACCACCGCCACCACCGCCGCCTCCAACGCCGCCACCACCACCGGAAATTAAGCAAATCCAGTTTACACCTCCAAAAATTGTAAAAGATGAAGAGGTAAAACCCGACGAGAAGATCGAAGAAATTAAGGAAGATCAGGTAATCAGTACAAAAACTGTAGAGTCTGAAAATACGACACAGATTGTGCAGGCTCCTGTAGAAGATAAAGGTACACAGGTAGTGGAAGTGCCAGTGAAAGCTGTGGAAGAGGATAAGATTTTTACAAAGGTAGAAATTGAAGCAGCTTTTCCCGGAGGAACAGGTGCATGGAGAAAATTTTTAGAAAGAAACTTGAATGGTGGTGTGGCGACAGATAATAGCGCTCCTGCAGGAACCTATACCGTTGTAGTTAGATTTATTGTAGCAAAAGATGGAAGTGTGAGTGATATTACGCCTGAAACTAGTGTAGGTTATGGTATGGAGGCAGAGGCTGTTAGGGCTATTAAAAAAGCACCAAAATGGACTCCGGCACAACAAAACGGTAATATAGTTAAAGCTTATCGTAGGCAGCCTATTACATTCTTGGTATCTGAAGAATAAGTATTTTTAGTATATTAATTTAAAGCCTTCGTGAAAACGAAGGCTTTTTTATTGCCAAATGTTGACCGAAATATTTTAAAGGTATCGTTGAATTTTGTATGGAATCAATGTGCATTTTCATCTAATTTTTAAAACCATTTTATGGCAGAATTAGCAAATAACCCAAAGCAGGTAATAGGTAAGCGTATGGTAAGGAAAAGCACCCGAGTAGATCTTACACCTATGGTAGATCTCGGCTTTTTATTGATTACTTTTTTTGTATTTACAACCACTATGACTACTGCCAATGCAATGGCAATGATAACACCAAAAGATGATAAGAAGGTAACAGACGATATCTGTGAAAGCTGTGCAATCACTGTATTGCCTGCAGCTAATAACAGGCTTTATTATTATGAAGGATCAGATAATAATGCCAAGTATAAAACAACTACATATGGTGCTCAAGGGCTGAGAAAATTACTTTTGAAAAAGAAAGCGAGCGTTGCCGGTTTAAATAAAGATGCAATACTTATCATAAAACCCGGTACTTTTTCTACCTTTAAAAACCTCATAGATATAATTGATGAGAGTAACATTTGTATGTATAAAAGATACTATCTAGATAAATCCACTGCTACGGATGAAAGCATGATCAGCAGGTAAAATCCATGTTTAACTCCAATTTATAAAAATTACTTACGCAAAAAATTAGGTAATTTATTTTTGCTTATTCAACCTATTTTTAAATGTTTATTTTTACTTCCTAAAAGTTTTAAGGCAAAGCAAAAATTAGAAACAATGAGAGTATTGCTTGTGGAAGATGAGCCTCATGTGGCAGGTATAATTAATAAAGGACTCACTGAAAACGGGTTTAGTATTTCTGTTGCCCTAGATGGTATTACAGGGCTCGAAATGGCTACCAATAATAGCTTTGATGTAATTATTTTAGATATAATGCTGCCTGGGTTAAGTGGTATGCAAATTTGTAAACAACTACGTGCAGTAAAAAATAATACGCCAATTTTATTTTTAACTGCTTTGGGTACAACAGAAAATATTGTTGCAGGCCTAAATGCAGGCGGTGACGATTATCTGCTAAAACCATTTAAATTTATTGAGTTGGAAGCAAGGTTAAACACACTTAGCCGACGCAAGCAATTACAAATAAGTGAGGAAGAAGATGTGCAGCATATTGATACGCTTCGTATTAATTTTAAAGCAAAGCTTGTTTATGTAGATGAAGTTGAGATATCACTTACCTCTACCGAATTTAGGCTGTTGGAGTTTTTTGTAAGAAATAAAAACAGGGTAATTTCCCGAATGGAAATTTTAGAAAAAGTATGGGGTATTGATTTTAATATGGGAACGAATGTAGTAGACGTTTATGTAAATTATTTAAGAAAGAAGATAAGTAACAGCAAATCTAACAAGCTTATTCAGACAGTTGTAGGTATGGGGTATATCTTTAAAGTTTAACTGCGCTTCAGTATGAAAATACAAACCAAAACTACAATTTTATTTACATTATTAACCGCCACTATTTTTTTAATACTCAACGTTACCGTATACTTTTTTGTTAGGTCGTTTTCAAACAACGATTTTGAAAAGCGGTTAGAATTAAGAACAAAAATTTCAGCGAAGTTAAAGTTCGAAGAAGGGCAGTTATCTACAAAAGCATTTAAAGAAATGCAGCAACTGTACCTCGAAAAATTACCAAATGAAAATGCTCAGATTTTTAAAGTAGAGGTAAGCGATTTTAATAGTTTTGAATCTCCAATTAAGGAATTGCCAACAAAGTTTTTTAGGCAGATTATTGCTGATAGCTCCAAAACAACATTTTACGAAAATAGTTTTCGCAACTATGCCGGCATTTTATATAGAGATGAAACAGGTTATTATTTTGTTGTAGAATCTGCCACCAACCAGTACGGAAGAAAAATGATGCAGTACTTACTGTTTATAAAAATAGCCTCACTTTTAATTTCTACTGTTTTAATTTTTAGTGTAGGCATGTATTTTTCTAAGAAAACATTTCAGCCAATACGCAGTGTAATAAACAGTGTAAAAAGAATTAGCGAGGGCAATTTGCATATCAGGTTAAAGGAGTTGGAAAGTTCAGACGAAATTGCAGAACTAACAAGCACATTTAACCAAATGTTGGTACGGTTAGAAACTGCATTTGAAATGCAAAACAATTTTATAGGCAATGCATCGCACGAATTGAGAACACCTTTAACAGCAATTGTAGGTGAGGCAGATTTTGCTTTGGCTAAGCCTCGCAGTGTTGAAGAGTACCAACAAAGTTTACAACAGATAGTGGTGCAGTCAGAAAAGTTACAACAACTTACAAAAGGGCTTTTGGCTTTAGCACAAACAGGGTTTGATGGTAAAACACAGCTATGGGAAATAATTAGGGTAGACCAATTAATTTTTGACGTAAAAGATAATTGCGATGCCATCTTACCCCAAAATAATATTAAAATAGCTTTTGATAATTTGCCTACAAACGAGGAGTCAATAAGTATAAAAGGAAATGCAGATCTTTTAAAAATAGCCATTACTAATATCGCACTAAATGCGTGCAAATACTCTGACAATAAAGAGGTAAAAATATCATTGTGTTTGCAATTGAATGAAGTTATTATTAAAATTGAAGACAAAGGAATTGGCATACCCGAGGAGGAGTTAAAGAGTATTTACGATCCGTTTTTCAGAGCCTCTAACACTAAAAGTTATGACGGCTTCGGTATAGGAATGCCACTTTCTAAAAATATAATACACCTACATACCGGGCAAATAAGTGTACAATCTGTTGTAAATGTTGGAACTACCGTACAAATTACACTACCGCTTTCTGGTAGCTAATTTTTAATTTTAATGCCGTTTTAATGTAAGCCTAATTACATTTTAATACCTTATTTATGTATCCCTAATACCGGCAGCGCAATTTTGATAAAACAAAAAACTTATCAAATATGCAAAATGTATTAATACCAACCGACTTTACAGCAGACTCTATCACGCTAGTTGAACAAGCAATTAAAAATTGTGATAAAAAAATTAATGTAGTTTTATTTCACGCTTTTGCGATGCCCGATTCTGCATTTGACATGTTAGCGCCTGATTACAAAAGACCGGAATCTTTGTTCATGACGGAGACCTTTAGGATCGCTTGTAAACAACTAAAAGATGCTTACCCACAAATAATAAATAAAATTACAGTTAACTGCATGCAAGGCAATACAAAGGCTTTGTTTAGAAATTTTGTTGAAGCAAAAGATATCGATATCATTTGCTGCCCAGCCGCATACAATTATGTTGCTATACACGAGAGAAGTACCAACCCTTTGCCATTGTTTAAAAAAGCAGGAATACCTCAGGTTAAAGAACTCGTTGGTAGCAAAGAATACGTATTTAATAATAAAATTATTTTCAGTTCAGAAATGGCTATGGGGTAAATTATTTCCGAAAAGGAAACGTACAATTAAAAATTTAGAACATGTTATTACAAAAAAATATTCCGTTTAAATATGTGTTTGGTAAAATAAAATACGAAATTATTTTTGTTGCAATTTATGCCGTATTCATTACTATTATTTACAAAGCCTACGAGCTTACGCACATAAATATCCCATTTGCAGTGCCTTCTATTTTGGGTACAGTAATTTCGTTACTGCTCGGTTTTAGAAGCAATCAGGCATATGATAGGTGGTGGGAAGCAAGGCAAATTTGGGGTGCTATCGTTAATGATTCCCGAACATTTGCAAGGCAGCTTATATCGTTTACGCCTAGCAGTTATGTAGATAAAAATTTAGAGGAGTTTAAAAAAAGGGTTATTAACAGGCAAATTGCATGGTGCTATTGTTTAGGCAAACACTTGCGTAACCAAAGAACATTAACAGGGCTGGAAAAATATTTTGACAAAAATGAACTTGCATATTTAAGAGAGACGGACAATAAACCTGCTGCCATTGTGGATTTGATGGGTAGAGATCTTCAGCTTGCTTTAGATGAGGGATGGATAAATAGGTTTCAACAAATTGAATTAGATAGATCTCTAACAAGACTTTGCGATTCTATGGGTAAGTGTGAGCGTATTAAAAATACTGTTTTTCCAAGTACGTACAGCTTGTACATTCATTTAGCTATGATGTTATTTATCATTTTATTGCCCTTTAGCATTATACAGTTTGTTGGTATGTTTGAAGTGCCTTTGGTCATTGCTATTTCCGCATGTTTTTTACTTATTGAAAAAATGGCGATACATCTGCAAGATCCTTTTGAGAACAAACCTACAGATACGCCCATGACAGCTATTGCACAAACAATAGAAAATAATTTAACACAGATGTATTTATTAGGTACTCAAAAACAAGAAAGACAACCTTTATCAATTTTTGAAAGCTATGTAGAGAACGATATCAAATATGATAGCCTTGACACCTCTACTAAAAAAAGAAAAGGTAATATTGTTGTAAGGCAAAAGGAAGTACCAAAGGAGCATTACTATGTGCTTTAAAATTATTTTAGTCGCATTTGGTAGAGAAGATTTTTCTAAAATTTACGTTTTTTGTTTAAGAAAATAAATGGCTTTTAGCTTTACGTAACTTTACCGGATGATGAACAAATTATCTGGCTGGAACGATACAGTTATTGCACTCGCAACTGCACCCGGTTTGGGTGCAATTGCTGTTTTAAGGATATCCGGCGTAGACGCTTATAAAATTGTAAATGGTTTGTTCCCTGCAAAAGATTTACTATCACAACCAACGCATACGCTGCATGTAGGTATGCTAAAAGACGGTGAAAAATTATTAGATGAAGTGGTACTTGCACTATTTAAAGGCCCTAAAAGTTTTACAGGAGAAGATACAATTGAAATAAGTTGCCATGGCAGTACTTATGTGCAGCAGCAAATATTGGAAGCCTGTGTAGCAAGAGGAGCGAGGCTTGCAAGGGCAGGAGAATTTACACAACGAGCTTTTTTAAATGGCAAGATGGATCTTACACAGGCAGAAGCAGTGGCAGACATTATTGCTGCAAATACGGAAGCTTCTCAAAAAGCAGCACTACATAATATTCGTGGCGGATTTTCACATGAGTTGAGCAATATGCGGGAACAACTTATCAGTTTTTCTGCATTAATAGAATTGGAATTAGACTTTTCTACGGAGGATGTGGAGTTTGCAGACAGAGAGAAATTTTATGCATTGATAGAACAACTTTCTGTTTCTGTAAATAAACTCATACAATCTTTTACACTTGGAAATGTTGTAAAAAATGGTGTGAGTGTTGCCATTATTGGTAAACCAAATGCAGGAAAATCTACCCTGTTGAATGTATTGCTAAATGAAGAGCGGGCGATTGTTTCTTCTATTGCCGGAACGACAAGAGATACGATTGAAGAGGTAATAAATATAAATGGAATATTATTTAGATTGATAGATACTGCGGGGATAAGAGCAGACTCTGGTGATGTAATTGAGAATTTTGGAATTGAAAAAAGCTTAGGTAAAATGCGCAGCGCAGATATTGTGCTGTATATTTTTGATGTGCAAACTGAAACTGACGATGATGTAAAAGCACAGCAGACCATTTTTGAAAATGAACATATTAAATACATGTTGGTAGGAAATAAAATGGATGCCAATAACGAAGAAGTAAGTAATTTAGGCAAGGATATTCTTTATATCTCTGCAAAGAAAAACATTGGTATTGATGCATTAAAGCAGGCAATATTTTCGGCAACTGTAGAGGCAAATAATTATGCAGAAAATAATATTGTGACCAATGCCCGCCACTTAGCTTCACTAAAAAATATTGCACAATCTTTATCTGCTATTAAAGCTGGGCTAGACCAACAAGTGCCGGGGGATCTCCTATCATCAGATATAAGAACAGCGTTGTATGATTTAGGAGAGATAACTGGTGAGGTAACAAATGAAGACAAATTGGATTTTATTTTTAGTAAGTTTTGTATCGGAAAGTAACCTAACAAATACATCATAAACGATCAGCTTTTTAATCCGAAAAATATTGCACATTTAAATTCCAGTTTTAATTCACAAAAAACAAATCAAGTTTCGGTAACAACTTGTATTGCAAAAGCATCTTATTAAACAGATGCTTTTTTGGTTTAAAATTTTTTGTCGAAGTACTTCTACAATTGTAAAATTGATAATGGTTTTTTAAAATGTTATAATTAATTTACAAAGTATCTGCACATATCAGGAACAAAAGTATTTAATTAACAAAAAAATTCTTGTTACCTCTGAGAGGATTTTAGCAAAATGGAAACTAAAAAACATTCAACTACAGCTTCCGATCAAAGGGATATTTATGTTAGCCACATTTATAAATTACTTATTGATAACTCTTCTTCAGCTATTTTTTTAACCAAAACCAATGGGCAGATAATTGACTTAAACGCTGCGGCTGAAGCGATGTTTGGATACTCAAAAGAGGAATTGCTGCAGCTAGGCAGGCAAGGCATTTTAGACCGTACAGATGAAAATTTACATGCACTTTTAGCTGAAAGAAAAGAAACAGGAAAAGTAAAGGGTGAAGTGACAGGAATTGATAAAAGCGGATTTAAATTTCCTGTTGAGTTTACGTCATCCGTATTTAAAGATGATACAGGTGAGGAGTACACCTGCACCATTATGCAGGATATCAGCAATAGAAAAAAAGTAGAACAGGAAATGTTGTTAATGCTTAACAATACAGAGGAATGTTTTGTTTTGGTAGATAAAGAATTACTCATTTTAAATTTTAATAAGCAGTTTAAAACTTTATACAAAAGGTATTTTCATTTATCTGTTGAGAAAGGATTGTCCATTTTAAATTTTGTTTTGCCTGAACGTCTGCAGGAGGCTAAAGAAATTTATAAAGCTGCGTTACAAGGTGAGGTTATTTTAAGAAATCTGTCAATAAAAAACGCAGAAGGTGAATATGGTTATTTTAAAATAAAATATTCGCCATCAAAAAATGAACAGAACGTTATCATTGGCATCTTTATCACTGTAATAGATATCACCAACGAAACAAGAGCAAGTTTTGAAATTGAAAGGAGGCAGGAAAAGCTAGAACAGGCAGAAGCTAACTATCGAGAAATATTTGAAAATGCCAATGATGCTATTTTTATACACGAAATAGAATCAGGCAAAATCCTCGACCTAAATAAAAAGGGTTGCGAATTACTCGGTAAATCTAAAACGGAGATTTTAACCACAGATCCAAACACTTTTACAGCCAATACAGTAGGTTACACGTACGATGTAATTAGGTATAAACTTAGCCTTGCTGCTAAAGGCCAACCCCAGTTGTTTGAATGGATAAGTCGCCATAGCGATGGTTCATTAAATTGGGTTGAGGTGAGTCTGCAAAAAACTATTATAGCAGGTTCAGAAAAAATTTTGGCTAACTACCGATTAATAAACGATCGTAAAAATGCAGAAGAGCAGGCCGAGCTACAGCGTAAAGATAAAGAGGCGCTCATTAATAGCACCGATGACCTAATATGGAGTATTGACAGTAATTATAAATTAATTGCCGCCAATAATGCCTACCTAAGTATGTTGGAAAATATTACTGCTCAACCTTATAAAATTGGTATTGATGTTTGGATTGAAGAGCTTGGAGAATCAATAAACAATAAATGGAAAGCATTTTATCAAAGAGCATTAGCGGGAGAAAAATACAGTGTAGAAGATGAATTTATTCATTACCAAACAGGTAAACAGAATTATGAATTGGTATCGTTCAATCCAATTTTTAAAGATGAAAAAGTAATTGCTGTTGCCTGTTATTCAAAAAATATAACAGAGCTAGCAGAAAACCAAATGGCTGTTAAAGCTACAAACGCAGAGCTTGATAATATTTTAGCAAGCTCGCAGGATATGATTTGTACCGTTGCGAGCGATAATACAATTGTAAGGGTTAGCGCAGCATCAGAAATTATTTTAGGGTATAAGCCAGAGGAGTTAATAGGTAAATATATTTTTGATTTTGTTTATGATGAGGATAAAGAAGAAACAAAAGATCATGTACGAGAAGTAATGTCAGGCCAAAGCAGGTCTAATTATTATAACCGTTATGTGCGTAAAGATGGCTCTTTGGTATATTTAGAATGGACTGCTAAATGGGATGAGCAAACTAACAATCGATACGGCGTAGCAAGAGATGTAACAGCTAAAGTAGGGGCAGAAAATAAATTAAAACTGAGCGAACAACGGTTTAAAAGTTTGGTACAGGATGGAGGTGAGATGATTGCTATTATAGATGTTGATGCAAATTATACTTACGTAAGCCCAACTTCCTATGCCATACTCGGTTACGAACCGCAGGAATTAGACGCTTGCAACGCTTTTGATTTTATACATCCCGATGATAAAGAGTTGGTGCACAGGTATTTTTTAACGCTAGCCGAAACTAAAAAAATCATACTTCCGCATTTCAGGTTTAAAAACCGTGATGGCAAATGGTTATGGATTGAAACTACTCTTGTGAATTTAATGGACGAACCTGCTATAAATGGAATAGTTGCCAACTCACGGGATATTACCGAAAGAAAAAATATAGAAGCTGCGTTATTAGTTACCAAAGAAAATTATAAAAACCTCTTTGAAAATAGCCCTGCCCCTATGTTTATTTTTGATTTTGAAACGCTCCAGATAATGGATTGTAACATTGAAACAGTAATAAAATACGGGTATACAAAAGAAGAATTTTTACAACTTACTATAAAAGATATTAGGCCCCCAGAAGATATTAGTATGTTAGAAGCGGTGGTAAAAAATGAAGAGACTTATGGGCAAATTCATAAAAAAACATGGCGTCACCAAAAGAAGAATGGTGAAATTATGTATATGGATATTACCGGGCACATAATTGATTATGACGGTAAAAGAGTTTCGATTGTTATGTTGATTGATGTTACTGAGCGGCTTTTGCTGGAACAGCAAAGCGAATTTGAAAAGAGAGATAAAGAGGCGTTAATAAATAATACAGACGATTTAATATGGAGTGTAAGTGTAGATTATAAATTAATTGCAGCTAACATTCCATTTATTATAAGTATGGATGCTTTTGCAGGTAAAATATTGAAACCTGGCGACGACTTGTTGTTACATGAAGTTTATAATGAGAAAGTTTTAAATGAATGGCAAAGTGCCTATGCGGCAGCATTTGCGGGTAATATCTTTAAACAAGAGTTTTTTAGCCCCACAACTGATAGGATGCCTGCAGTGTGGACTGACGTAAATTTTAACCCAATATTTCAAAATGGTATTGTAATAGGTGTGGCCTGTTATGGAAGAGATATTACTGAAGCAAAAAAAGCTGCTGAAGAAAGAGAAGCAACAATACAAATATTAAAAGACAAGGATTCTAAATTAGAGAAAGCTCAACAAATTGCTAAGCTTGGCTACTGGCAACGAAACCTAATTACAAACGAAGTTTACTGCTCAAAAGAAATTTTTAGTATCTGGGAAATTCCCGGCACAGTTGTGCCCGACTCTAATTATTTTGTTTCTGTTATACATCCTGCTGATGTTGAATCATGTTTACTATCCGATGCATTTGCTGTAGAAAACGACAAAGAATTAGATGACGAGTATAGAATAATTATGCCTGATGGATCTATAAAGTGGATTCACGAAAAAGCCAATTTAATTAAGAACGAAAAAGGTGAAGCTATCTATTTGGCAGGAACAGCGCAAGACATTACCGATAGAAAAAAAGCTGAGCAAAAAATTTATGAAAGTAACCAGCGGTATGAGCATGTTACGAAAGCAACTTATGATGCTATTTGGGAATGGGATGTAATAAATAATACAATTTATCGTGCCGAAGGTTTTGAAAGAAGTTTTGGATTTAACCTGAGTGAGTTAAATAAGCCCGAAGCAGTATGGGAAAACTTTATACATGCGGACGATAGAGCGTTTGCAAACAAAAGTATTGGAGAGGCAATTAAAAGCCAAACTGATTATTGGAGCCACGAATACAGAATAATAAAGCCCAATGGCGAAGAGGCCTATGTTGAAGATCGTGCCTACATTTTGAGAAACGAAAAAGGCGAGGCACAGCGTATAATTGGTGCGTTAAGAGATGTTACCGATAGAAAATACTACCATGATCTGGAAATATTAGAAAGAGAAGTTCTTGAGAAAAATACACAGGCCGAAAAAACAATTGAAGAGGTAATAAATGTATATATTTTTGGTATTCAAAAATTGCATCCGGGTATGATCTGCTCCATGCAACAATTATTAAATAAACGGTTGTATAATTTATCATCCCCTGATTTGCCTGCAGATTATTTAGCAGCAATACATGGGGTTGAAATAGGCGATAACCAAGGGTCTTGTGGCACGGCTGTTTTCTTAAAAGAAAAAATAATAGTTACAGATATTAGTACTGATGTTAGGTGGAAAAACTATACGGAAGTAGCAGCAAAGGCGGGGCTAAAAGCTTGTTGGTCCCACCCCATTTTGGATTCAAAAAATAACATCGTTGGTACATTTGCAATATATTATAAGGTAAAAAAAGCGCCTACAGTACAGGAAGAAAACACAATTACTAGAGCTGCTAATTTTTTACATACAATACTCGAAAGTTACCATCGTGAATCTGCTTTGCAGGAAAGTAACCTTCGGTATTTAAACGTTACAAAAGCAACTTTTGATGCTATTTGGGACTGGGATATTGCAACAAATAATGTTTATTGGGGCGATACTTACAAACAGCTTTTTGGAAAATTTGAAGATGATCATCTGCCCGATACAGAAAAAGTATTAGCTCGTTTGCACCCCGATGAAAAAGATAGATTAGTAACAAGTATTTGGGAGGTAGTTGAGGGAAATGTTGAAAACTGGACTTTTGAACATCGCTATTTAAAAAATGATAACACTTATGCATATGTTTTAAACAAGGCTTTGATTGTAAGAGATGAAAAAGGAGTAGCCTTAAGGGTATTTGGTGCAATGCAGGATATTACAAAGCAGAAGGAAGAAGAGCAACGTTTAAAACTAATGAGCTCTGTTGTTACGAGTACAAATGATGCAGTTTTAATTACTGAGGCAGAACCGTTGGATAGACCTGGCCTCCGAATCATTTTTGTAAATGATGCGTTTTGTAAAATGACTGGGTATTCACCCGACGAGTTAATTGGTAAAACGCCGAAAATTTTACAAGGTCCTAAAACAGATAAATTAGAATTAAAAAGAATAGGGGAGGCGTTAAGAAGATGGGAATCTTGCGATGCAACTGTAGTGAATTATAAAAAAAATGGCGAAGAGTTTTGGATCAATTTTACCCTGAGTCCGGTTGCAAATGAAAAGGGTTGGTACACACATTGGATATCTGTTGAAAGAGATGTAACCGAAAGAAAAAACGATGAGTTGCAAAAAGAATTGTTGCGTAAAATTAGAATCATTTTTAATGAGCCTATCAGCATAAAGGAAACGCTTGATATGGTTTTAAAAGATGTTACACTTTACGGTGATTTTTGTTTTGCTGAATCGTGGTTGTTAACTGCAGATAAAAAGGAAATTAAAAGAGCAACATATTATGTAGGCGACCCCGGTATGAGAAGTATTTTGTTGGAGTCAACAAAAATAGCTGTGCAGCAGAAGGGTGAAGGTTTGGTAGGCACTGCATGGCAAACGCTTAAAATGCAAAGATGGGAGCCAGGCATGGCAGGCAAAAATATTTTAGAAGAAAATGTGTTGATAGATGCAGGAGTAAAAAAATTATACGCTTTACCTTTTTTAAACAATGCTGAAGTAATTGGCGTAATCGTTTTTGGTTTAGATAAGCCAGAAACTTCTAGTATTAATTTTCAAAATTTATTTAATACTTTAAAAACTTATTTAGGGGCAGAAATTAAGCGTAAACAACTAGAGCAGGAGTTGAGCAATTTGTTTAATTCAGCTCCCGATATAATTGCTGTTGCAGGGTTAGATGGTTATTTTAAAAAGCTGAATCCCGCAGCTTGCGACATTCTAGAATATTCTCAGGAGGAACTTATGGCTAGGCCTTTGGTAGATTTTGTTCACCCCGATGATGTAAATAAAACGATAGAAGAAATTAAGAACCTTAATGCCGGAGAAACTACTTTTTATTTTGAAAACAGGTACATAACAAAATCAGGAAAAATAAAATGGATTGCGTGGACCTGTACACCTTCGCTTGAAGAGGAAGTTATTTTTGCTGTGGCAAAAAATATTACGGAAAAGAAGGATTTAGAAGTTGTGCTAAACAAAGCAAACCAACTTGCAAAAATTGGAAACTGGGAACTTGATGTTGAAAAAAAATCTCTCTATTGGAGTGATATCACAAAAGAAATACACGAAACACCTCCTGGGTTTGTACCTACCATAGAAAATGCTGCTACTGCCTATAAAGATGGAAAGAGTAGAGAAGAAATGGTTGCTAGAATTAAAGAGGCAATTGAAAATGGTACATCGTGGGATTTGGAAGTTGAAATAATTACTCAAAAAGGAAATGAAAGATGGATACGCTCTATTGGAGGCTCAGAATTTTTAAATGGAAAATGTGTGAAATTATTTGGTAGTACGCAAGATATTAACGACCGAAAGCGAGCCGAGGAAAGCATAAGAAGCAGTGAAGAACGAAGAGAATTAATAATGAACGCCGCATTGGATGCAATTATTTGTATTGATAAAAAAGGGAACGTAACCTTTTGGAATCCGCAGGCAGAAAATATTTTTGGATGGAAGGAAGTTGAAGTAATGGGTAGTCCACTATCTAAAATTATTATTCCTCAAAAATATCAAAAAGGTCATGAGGATGGAATGACTAATTATAATAAAACCGGTATCGGTCCGGCTTTAAATGTTTTGCTGCAATTGTCTGCATTAAGAAAAAATGGCGAAGAGTTCCCTATTGAATTAACCGTTTTACCAATTGAGCAAGATGGAGAAAAATTCTTTTGTGCATTTGTTCGGGATATCACAGAGCGTAAATTATCTGAAACCCGTCTGTTAGAACTTAATAGTAACCTGCAAAAGCAAACATTGCAACTTGAGGGGATAAACAAAGAATTAGAGCAGTTTGCATATGTAGCTTCTCACGATTTGCAGGAACCACTAAGAATGGTTACTAGCTTTATTACTCAGTTGGAAAAAAAGTACGAGAATATATTAGATGAAACAGGTAGAAAATATATTTTTTATGCAGTAGATGGTGCAAAGAGAATGCGGCAGATTATTCTAGACCTTTTAGAGTTTTCAAGAATTGGGAAGATAGACGAGCTAAAAGAATCTATTGATTTGACTGAAATCGTTAACGAGATAAAAATTCTTTACAGCAGTAAAATTAATGAACAAAAAGCCACAATTGTTTATGATAAGCTACCAGTTATTACCTCTTATAAATCACCAGTAAGGCAGGTTTTTCAAAATCTTTTGAGCAATGCACTTAAATATTGCAAAGAAAATATTCCATGCAAAATTAAAATTGCAACAACAGAAACTGATGTGCATTGGCAGTTCGCTATTACCGATAATGGTATTGGGATAAATAAAGATTATTTTGATAAAATATTTATAATTTTTCAACGTTTACATACAAAAGATATTTATTCAGGAACAGGTTTGGGGCTTGCGGTAACTAAAAAAATTGTTGAGAATTTAAATGGAAAAATTTGGGTTGATTCTGTAGAAGGTGAGGGCAGTGTGTTCTATTTCACGATTCCAAAAAATAGTTAACAATTAAAATAATTAAACAGGTTTAAAAAAATAATGATTAACAAAATAAATAGTATTGAGTGGGAGGCTCAACCCAATAAATAATTTATAGAATAATTTCTATTTTTTGTTAGAATTGTAATGATAATATTGGGCTGTTCATACATGTGTAAAGAACACCTAAATGTTTAAAAATCTTTTAATCCCCTATTTTTAAAAACCTATGAGCTCCGTAACACAAGAAACCCAACCTGCATGTAATTTTTTAGATCGTTCTAATAATGGAACATTTAGAGAACGTAATTGCGCTGAACCTGTTTATAAAAATATTGATTTTATAAAAACGGAAACAGTAAAGTTGAATAATAACCAAGCGGCAAATTCTGAAACAAAAGCTGTACATTATTCAGAGGCAGAACTTCTACAATTAAAAGAAGAAATAGTAATACTTAAAAAAGAAATTTGTTTAAAAGATGAGGAAATAAATAAATTGAAACTAAACTTGGTTGATGTAAAAGACAATATGGAACAGTTTTCATACGTAGCATCGCACGACTTAAAGGAGCCATTGCGAATGGTGACATCGTATTTAGGGTTGCTAAAAAATAAATTTGGTTCGCAGCTGGATGATAAAGCAAATACATACATCGATTTTGCTATTGATGGTGGCGCCAAGCTTCATACAATGTTTAATGGTCTGTTAGATCTGTCGCAGACAGGTAGAATAGATAAACCAAAACGTAACATACCATTAAATGAAATTGTTGAAGATGTAAAAAGTAATCTTTCTAAAAAAATAAGAGCAGCAAAAGCTGAGATAAATATTGTTGGCGACTTACCTGTTGTTGAAGTTTATGAAAATTCTGTTGTTAAGCTATTTGAAAACTTGATCTGCAATGCAATGAAGTTTTCAAAACCTGATGAAACGCCGGTTGTACAAATTTCGGCAGTTGACGAAGGTACATGCTGGCAAATATGTGTAGCAGATAATGGCATTGGTATTGATTCGCAATATTACAATCAGATATTTGCAGTCTTTTCTAAGTTGCACAATAGCAATGTATATCCCGGTAACGGTATTGGGTTAGCAATTTGCAAAAAAGCAGTAGAGCACCATGGAGGTGCATTATGGGTTAATGCAGAACTTGATAAAGGCAGTAAATTTTATTTTACGTTACCAAAATAACTTAAATGGGTATATGGTTAAACTATACAAACATTGTAAAACGCAATTGTACCAATGAAAAAGATACACAGCAGGATTTAATGTATTGGCGGAATAACTTGTTTGCATCCACTCTTATTTATTTATTGCCACTCTGTTTTATTGCGTTACTGCCTAGTCTATATTGGAGATATATAACCCGGTCATTAAGTGTTGCTTTGGTTGATTTGCTGGTTGTTGCAGGTGTTGTTTTTATAGCATTTGTACCACATTTAAAAATAGCTACTCGTAAAATAATATTTGTGGTAAACCTATACATTTTTAGTTTCGCCATACTTTATTTTGTAGGTACAAGTAGCTCTAGTTTAATTTACTTGCTTGCGTGTACGTTGTTTAGTACATTAATTTTTCCCAACGTAAAGGGTTACTGGCCCGCATGGGTTAACTTTTTTATTTGTTTTCTTTTTG
>JANOTH010000077.1:0-27920 GCA_031416275.1 Ferruginibacter sp.
CAGCACAAAAAATTTAGGGATGAGCATGGAACGTTTATAGCAGAAGGACCAAAAGTTGTTTTAGAGTTGTTGCAGTACAATAAGTTTGAATGTAAGGGAATTTATTGTAACAAATCAGGTTTGATGCATCTTAACGATAAGGTCAAAAGTCAATATGTAGATAAAATCATCGAAGTTGAAGATTTTGAACTGGAGAAAATTTCAGCATTAAGCACCGCAAATAATTTATTAGGAGTGTTTAAGAAAAAACCTGCTTTTAAAAGTATCAACATTAGCAATAAGCTTACTTTGTTTTTAGATGATATACAAGATCCGGGAAACCTCGGCACTATAATAAGAACTGCAGATTGGTTTGGGATAGAAACAATTTTTTGCAGCACCGCAACAGCAGATTGTTATAACCCCAAAGTTGTACAAAGTACCATGGCTAGCCTTGGCAGGGTAAATATTTTTTATGGAAATATTGTTGAAGAGTTAAGCAAACACCAAAACATAAAAAAGTTTGCAGCCGTGCTTGCAGGTAAAAAGTTATCAACTTTTGGTAAAATTGAAGAAGGTATTTTGGTTATTGGCAATGAATCGAAAGGCATTTCTGCAGCGGTGATGGATTTGGTAAATGAAAAAATAACTATACCAAAAATTGGAGAAGCAGAATCTTTAAATGCAGCTGTGGCTACAGGCATTATTTTATATTCCCTAACGAATTAATTTCTACCTAAAAGTAATGGCTTTTACAGGTTGTACTTTTTTTACCAGGTAAGTTGGAATAACAAGGGTTGCCATGCAAATGATTAATGTAAAAAAATCTACAGCAACAATTTGTTTCCAATCAATATCTGCCTGCGCTACAGACATGTAATACGATTCTTCGTTAAGTTTAATAAAGCCTGTTTTTTGTTGCACTATACAAATTCCTACTCCTAAAAGTGTTCCTCCAATAATACCTAACAGCGCAATGCCCGAGGTGTTTATTAAAAATATTTTTTGAATATCCCAGTCGGTAGCTCCGGTTGCTTTTAAAATGCCAGTCATAGCAGTTCGTTCCAAAGCAAGTATTATTAAGCATGTAACAAGGTTAACAGCCGCTACAATAATCATTATCACCAATAAAATATTTTTTAACTGCCCCTGAAGATTTAGCCAATCAAAAATTTGCGGATAAATTTCTCTGATGCTTTTGCTATACCAGGTATCAGGCAACTCGGCATACATTTTTATAGTGAGGCTATCTGTCTTTTTATAATCTTTTAAAAGTATTTCATACCCGCCAATCTGTGTTGGTTCCCAGTTATTTAATCTTCTTATGAGGTTTAAATCGCATAAAGCAAAATTTTTATCGTACTCTTCAATACCAATTTTATAAATACCCGCAATGTTTAATTTGCGAGCCGTCTTTGAACCATCTTGCCTAAAAAAATAAACGATTAAGCTATCGCTTACGTTTAGTTTTAATTGGTTTGCGGTATAAGTGCTAATGTTTATTTGGCTGCTGTAACCACTATCTTTAAAAGAAATCCACTTGCCTTTTACTAAAAATGGTTGTAATCTTTTAAAATTGTATTTTTCATCAATTCCTTTCAATAATACACTTTCTATATCTGTCCCAAACTTAAGTATGGCAGATTTAGTTGCGTATTTTTCTACCGATGAAACCTCTGGTAATTTGTTTAAATAATTTTCTACCGAATCGTTAGCATAAATAGGATATTCTTCGGCATTGCCTGCTCTTTCATCCAGGTTTTGCTGCACCCTTACATGGCCCCAAAAATTAAAAACCTTTGTACTTATTACCCGTTGAAACCCGTTTACAAAACTCAATGCAACGATCATTACAGCAACGCTCAATATTGTTGCAGCGGCCGCCAAACCGATAATAAACCTGCTAAAAGTTTTTTGTTTAACAGATGCTAATCTTTTGGCAATGAAGTACGAGACGTTCAAATTGGACTTTTTTTTGTTGTATCTTCAAAACTAAATAATTAATGCTGTAAATGAATTGTAAAGATTTTTTCGTTTGTTTTTTGGTTTTACTGGGAAGTACTAAACTGTCGGCGCAGGAGCCTGATAAAATTTATAAGCCATATATAGCCACTGCACAATTATTTCAATATGGCAACCAATTGCAATTGCCTGTTTATACTTTAAACAGCTCCGACAGATTTCAACTTGAATTCGATGACCTTGAGGGCAATTTTAAAACATACTATTACACATACCAATTGTGCGATTACAACTGGGTGCCGGTAAACCTTTCGCCGTTCGATTATATAAAAGGGTTTACACAAAACAGAATAACAACATATCGTTATTCCTCCATTGCTTTAACCCGCTATACCCATTACCAGGCCATTTTACCTGAACAAAACTCAGTGCCCATTCGCTCAGGAAATTATATTGTAAAAATTTTCTTGGATGGCGATACCGCTAAGCTTGCGTTTACAAAGCGTTTGCTTGTGGTTGAAAATAAAGCATCTGTTGCAGCATCGGTTGTTCAGCTGCTAAGCACACAAAACTTTACTACTTACCAAAAAGTAAGGTTTACAGTTACTACATCATCGTTAAATGCTTTTAGTGCTGCCCAACAAATTAAAGTGGTTGTATTGCAAAATAACCGTTGGGATAATGCACAAAGAGATATTGCACCAACTTTTGTAAGGGGCAATGTGTTGGATTATAGCAACGAGAATATTGCGCAGTTCCCGGGTGGTAAGGAATGGCGTTGGCTCGATTTGAGAAGTTTTAGGTTACAAAGTGACAGGATTGACCATGCAGATTATGGCAAAACCTACACAAACATGTATGTGATACCTGATGTAGACAGAAGTGCGCAACGCTATGTTTATTATCCTGACTACAACAGTACTTTTAATGTGGTTACTTACGAAGCTATCAACCCTTTTTGGCAGGCAGATTATGCAACCGTTAAGTTTAGTTTTGCGCCCGCAGGTGGTAAGCCACTTAACGACAAAAATATTTATTTGGCAGGGCAATTCACAGGGTTTGAGGCTAGTGATAAATACAAAATGCGTTTCAATGAAACAACAGGTTTATACGAAACATCGGTGTTTATGAAACAAGGTTATTATGCGTACACTTATTTATTAGAAGATGAAAATGGAGTAGATAAAACAAACCCTTTTGAAGGTAATTATTGGGAAACAGAAAACAACTACACTGTGCTTGTTTATTACAAAAGTTTTACTGACCGTACAGATCAATTAATAAGTGTAGGTGAAATAAATTCAAGAAGAGATAGACCTGGGCTTCGGTTTTAATACATTACTCAAACGTTTCCTTCTTAAGTACATGGAACTTTTACAAAATTTTTTGGCTTACATAAAAAAGGAGAATCTTTTTAATAAAAAAGATCATTTGCTAATTGCGATTAGCGGCGGTGCAGATTCAGCTGTGCTTTGTGCATTGTGTGCAAGCGCCGGGTTTAAATTTTCGTTGGCACATTGTAATTTTAAATTAAGGGGAGATGAAAGTGATAGAGATGAATTATTCGTAAAAAATTTAAGCGATCAGTTAGGTGTACCACTTTATATAAAAACATTTGATACCCAAAGTGAGGCCAAAGAAAGTAAAAAATCTATTGAGGAAACCGCCCGAAACCTACGATATGATTGGTTTAATGAATTAATGCTAGAAAGTAAAGTGTCGCAAAACCCTATTTCGTTTTTACTAACAGCACACCATGCCGATGATAACGTTGAGACTGTAATGATGAACTTTTTTAGAGGTACAGGTATTAAAGGGTTACGAGGAATTAAAGCAAAGCAGCATCAAATTGTTAGGCCACTGTTGTTTGCAAAACGCAAGGAAATAGAAGACTATGCGCAAGCAAATGGAGTGGAATATATTACTGACAGTTCAAACGCAAGTAATGATTACACAAGGAATTTATTCAGAAATGAAATTCTTCCATCTATTGAAAAAGTTTTTCCTGAAGCTTTAAATAATATTTCAAAAAATATTGAACGGTTTGCTGGTATTGAGTATTTGTATGAAGAAAGTATTGAACAAATAAAAGATAAATTAATTGAAAAGAAGGGCGATGAAATTCATATTCCTGTTTTAAAATTATTAAAAACAAAACCACTGCAAACCGTTATTTATGAGATAATAAAAGATGCAGGTTTTACGGCTTTGCAGGTAAATGAAGTTGAAAAATTGTTGCATAGTGAATCTGGAAAATACATAAAATCTGTATCTCACATTATATTAGTAAATAGAAAATGGTTAATTGTTTCTCCGAATCTGCCATCATCCGAAATTGAAAATTACATTATTGAAGAAGCTGTTGATACTGTGGTTTTTGAAGCAGGAGCACTAAAAATTATAGAAACTGCAGTTCCCCAATCGCTATTGGGAGATGCTAATTCTGCTTACATTGACGCAATGCAACTTGATTATCCACTGATACTTCGCAAATGGAAAACGGGCGATTATTTTTATCCGCTTGGTATGGACAAAAAGAAAAAGTTGAGCCGTTTTTTTATAGATCAAAAATTATCGCTGATTCAAAAGGCAAACTGTTGGGTGTTAGAGTCCAATAAGAAAATAGTTTGGGTAATAGGATACCGAATAGATGATCGATTTAAAATTACCTCGAACTCAAAACAAATTCTAAAACTGAACTTAATTCGTTAGTCCCAAACACACTAAACTTTTTAATATCTTCCAAAATGTAAGGGAAAAGCTCTGCTCTAACTATTGCTATCAATACAATAGTAAATGCAAAACCAAAAACGGATCCCCACAAATGTGCGTCGTGGTTTACATTATCTTGGTTTTTTTTGCCCATGTAAATGCAGTAAACAACATATAGTATTGCATAAACTGTAGCAGATATTTGTATAGCTCCATATAAATAAATACTGCTCCACGGGCTAAAAATTATACTTGCAAAAATAACTGCCGATACTGCTCCTGATGCACCTAGTGATCTATAATTTGAATCGTTTTGGTGTTTTAAGTAACTTGGAATATCAGCAGCTATCAACCCTAAAAAATAAAGTGCTAAATAAGCAAAAGTTCCGCCAAGTCCACTCAATGAAAATATCAGCTCAACATTTTTACCAAAGAAATAAAGTGTGAACATGTTAAAGAACAGATGAATCCAATCAGCATGTAAAAAGCCTGATGTTATAAAGCGGTAATATTCTTTGTTGCGTTTTTCATAATATGGCCAGCCAATTGTTTTTGCCAAAAATTGATTGTTAGAAAAACCAATGATGGAGAATAAAACGTTTACTGCAATAAGGATAAGGGTTACAGGGTATTTTGAAAAATCCATAAGTGGCTTTTAAGATAAGAATAAGTCATAAAATTATCCAAAGTTTTGTTAACATAAGCATATTGAATTTGATATTTGTTTGCTGGTATGCTTTTTGAAAATTGCCTTCTTAACTTTAAAACAAAAATTATGAAAGCAATTAAACTTTTTTCTTTGTTAGTTGTTGTACTTGCTTTTGCAAGTTGCGATGCAGTTAGGCAAGTAACAAATACAACGGGCGGTGCAGTTTTTTCACTAAACGGTAAATGGCAGCTCACGAGTAACAATCCTGAAAATACATTATTAAACAGTGTTGTTTCAGTTACATTATTTTCGTCAGAAGCTAAACTTACTTTTTTAGGTAATAACACACAATGTTATAGAGAAAATGATATTAAATGGAAGAACATAAAATCTGACAAGGCAGGTGGATACACAATTGACAACTTGCTAAGCAATTGTAATTCAGGTGCGCTTAATTACCAACCCGCTACAATCACTGTTATTTCTAATACTGAGATTAGAGTTAATGGTAAAAATGCTGCAGGGCAGGACAATTCGCAGACTTGGTCAAGAATTAACTAAGTAAAAATTTTAAATACAGAAGCAGTCGTAATTAATTTTACGACTGCTTCTGCGTTTAGGCATGGTGGTATTTTTCGTTGCGCATAATTGAGCAGGCTCTGTAAACCTGCTCAGCTAAAATTAACCTTACAAGTTGATGAGGAAATACTAGTGAAGATAAACTCCATTTAAAATTTGCCCTTTGCATAATACTGTCAGACACACCATATGCACCTCCAATAATGAAAATTAAATTTCTAACACTTTCTACGGTTCGCTGTTGTATAAACTTGCTAAAATCCTCACTGCTAAGCATTTTTCCACGCTCGTCTAATAAAACAACATAATCTTCTTTTGCTATTAGTGCAGATAAAGCTTCTCCTTCTTTTATTTTAAGAATAGACGGTTCCATAATTCCGGCATTTTTGGGCATTGGAATAATGTTCCACTCTACAGGGAAATAATTTGCGATTCTTTTAGAAAACAGTTCTACACCCTCTTTTACAAAGCTTTCGTGGCTTTTGCCGATACTCCAAAAATAAATTTTCATAATGTGTATTATTTTTCCCTTGGCATTACCAAAAAAAAGGGCGTAACATTTGTTACCATTTATGGTACAATTAAAATGTATTGTAACATACCAAAAACGGTCTTATTAAAATAATAAATATTGAAAAAGATTTTACCAATTTTCCTTAAGGTTGGCTTAGCAATTTTGGCCTTCATATTAATATTATATGTTGGCGCATTTTTTTATATAAAAGCCAATAAAACAAAAATTATAAACCAGCTTACAGAAAGTGTTAGTAGTAAACTTAATGGTAAATTAACTATAGGTAATGCAGATGTAAGCTTATTTGAAAATTTCCCTAGAATTGCAGTTGTTTTAAATGATGTATCACTCACAGATAGTATGTATGGGCATCACCAGCACGCCTTCTTCGCTGCAAAAAATGCCTTTGTAAATCTTAATTTTTATAGGCTAATTAAAAAAGAAGATGCACTTTCAGGATTGGTTTTGCAAAATGCAAATATTTATTTTTATACTGATACAAGCGGCTATACTAACACTTATCTCCTAAACAGTAAAAAAGATGCTGCAGGAGGACCGAAAAAAACATCTGGAGATATTAGTATTAAAAAGATTGAATTACGAGATGTCCGTTTTATTTTAGATGATAGAAAACGAGAAAAATTACATGACTTTGATGTTAAAAAGCTTGCTTTAAAATTAAATGATATTGAAAATAGCTTAACAATAAAAACTGACGCTAATATTTTTATCAATAGCCTTGCCTTTAATTTACCAAAAGGAACTTTTTTAAAAGGAGCTGATTTTAAGGGTGATTTTGATTTAAAGTACGGAAAGGTAACCCAAGTATTAAGCTTTGACAGTATTGATGTAGAAATTGCAGGGAAGTCATTTAACCTTACAGGTAAATTTGATTTGGGAGATAAAAATCCTTCATTTTCATTAAATATTTACACGCCTAAGATTTTGTACGAAGAAGTTAAAACACTGCTTCCAACAAGAATTGCAAAATCATTGTCTATGGCAAGTGTAAACAAACCGGTTAATGCGATTGTAAATTTAAGAGGCCCGCTAAGAGGTGGTGAGCCATACATATATGCTAAATGGAAAGTAGAGCATGCAGATATGGTTACTCAGTTTGTAGATTTTGAAGATGCAAGTTTTACAGGTTTTTTTACTAATGAAGTTACCGTAGGGCTGCCAAGGTTTGATCCCAATTCAGCTATAGTTATAAATAATTTAAAAGCTACATGGCGTGGTCTTCCTGTTACCTCATCTAAAATTGAGATACTAGACCTATCTGTACCAACACTTACTTGCGATCTTCGCTCATCATTTAATTTAAAAGAATTAAATGAGGTTATACCAATTAGTTCAATCCAGCTGTTAGGAGGAGACGCAGCAGTTCTACTTAATTATAAAGGGCCAGTAGAAAAAAATAATAATACCAATTCATTTTTAAATGGAAGTATTTCTTTTAAAAATGGTACGTTGTTATATGCGCCTCGTAGTGTTGAGCTGAAAGCGGTAAACGGTGCGCTTGTTTTTAAAAACTCAGATGTTTTTATTCAAAACTTGCAGTGTAACATTCTTAATAATAAAATTGTAATGAATGGCACAGCAAAAAATTTGCTTACACTAATTAATACCGAACCTAACAAAGTAAAAATTGACTATAAAGTTTTTTCGCCTGATTTAAACTTAGGTGCTTTTACTTACCTGCTTAAAAAGCGAGGAAATGTGGTTAAAAAAGTAAGTTCAAATAAAAAAAGTTTTGGAGATATGGCCGTAAAAATTGATGACCTTTTGGATAAGAGCACCATCGATATGTCACTCACTGCACCGATATTGAGGTATAGAAAATTTTCGGCAACCAATGCCAATGCAAGTGTAACGCTCTTGCAGGATAGGTATATTATAAACAATGTAAGCATGCAGGCAACCGGTGGCAGCATGAATATAAAGGGACAATTAATAAATAGTGCGGGTGCGTACCATACAGCAAATGTTGTAGCCGATGTTAATAGTGTTGATGTAAAGAAATTGTTTTCCTCGTTTAATAATTTTGGGCAAGATGGTATTACCGCCCCTAATTTGGCAGGCCAATTATCAGCTAAAGTAAATGCAGTCGTAAAAATTAGTGATGATGGTGAAGTGCTTCCATCATCAGCAAATGGTGCTGTAAGTTTTTCTTTGAAAAATGGTGCACTAGATAATTTTGAGCCAATTAAAAAAATTCAAAATTTTATATTTAAAAAGCGAGATTTTGATAATATCACATTTGCTGAATTAAAAGACAACCTCACAATTATAAATGGAGATATAAAAATGAATAGAATGGAAATTCAGTCTTCTGTTTTATCACTTTTTGTAGAAGGAATCTATAGTAAAAAAGCAGGATCAGATTTAAGTATACAAATTCCACTAAACAACCTTAAGAAGAGAGACGAAGATTACAATCCCGTCAATATTGGTACAAAATCAAAAAGTGGCAGGAGTATATTTTTAAGAGGCAAAACAGGAAGTGATGGTAATGTAACTTTTAAACTAGACTTATTTAATAAATTTCAAAAAGATAAAGAAGATAGAGTAGACGCTAAAAAAGTTCAGTAGGTTTTGCGAACAGCAAACAAAAAAAATGAAAAGAGTGCTACTTTTCGCCAACCTGTGCCTTATATCTTGAAATGATATTATTGGCCTCAATGAGTTTTAGTTTTAGTTCGTGTATGGCGGGTTCGCCTTTTGCTAGCAAAGCTTCTGTTTCTTCGTTGCTTTTTTGCATCAGCAAAATATCATTGTCCATTACTTTTATGAGGTTTTCTGCAGCTTTTAGTTTTGCCCTCGTAGTAAGTAAGGCTGCATCAGCAGATTGCAGTAAAGTATGGTTTTCTTTTTGGGCATTTTCTTTAATTAATTTTTCACTCTCCAATAAACCTTTTACACTTTTACTTTCCTTCTTAATTTTTTGAATGTTAACTAACTGAACAATCCACGCAATAATAAAACCTGCAACAAACCCGATAATGATGTAAATGTAGAAAGACATTAAGTAAATAATTTATGCATTACAATATCCCAACCTGAACAATGGGGTATTAATACAAAACTATTGAAAATGATTTAATTAAAGGGGAGGTTATATGCCAGGCTATTAAGGATTTTAAAATTTCGTGAAAATCAGTTTCACATTATGCTTTTGGCAATGTGAAGATAAATTTGCTCCCTCTTCCCAATTCACTTTCAACACAAATGTTACCACCATTCTTTCTTAGAAATTCTTTACAAAGCATTAAACCTAAACCGGTGCCGCTTTCATTTGCTGTGCCGTTGGTTGTGAAGTACGTATTTGCAAAAAGTTTTTTTATATTTTCTGAACTTATTCCTGTTCCGGTATCCTGCACATACATTTCAACCATATCATTCTTAACAGAAGCACCAACATTAATTTCGCCATTATTGGGTGTAAACTTTATTGCGTTGGAGATAATGTTTCTTAAAACAAGATTGATCATATCCTTGTCAGCATAAATATTAATGGTAGGATCTATTTTAGCGTTTATGTAAACTTGTTTGCTTTCTGCCTGAAGCCTCAAAAGTTGTTGTACTTCGCCTACTATTACTCCAATATCTAAAATTTGTGGGTTTATGGTGTTGCCTTGCATCTGGCTTTTCGCCCATTGCAATAGGTTTTCCATTAAGCTTGTTGTATAATTTAAATCGTTTATTATATCAGGTACAAGTATTTTTATTTCATCGCCCGGTATGTCGTATTTTTCTACATTTCTAAATAAATTCCTAAGGCTGTAAATGGGTGTTTTAAGATCGTGCGATATAATAGAAAAAAGCCTGTTTTTTAGTTCGTCCAACTCTGTTAATTTCATGGTTTGTGCCTCTAACTGATGGGCTTTCTCCGCTATTAAAATTTTACTTTCATTTAACTCGTTTATTGATAGTGTAAGCACTTCGTTCGCAGCCTTCATTTGTTTTTGATAACCTGTATTTTCTTTTTTTATCAGAAATAATCCGAGAAAAATAAAGAACAGCGCCAAAACATGGTTGAAAAAATAAAAGATGAAGTTTATATCTTTCATTACAAACTTAAAATCCGTCATCAGGTTAGAAGTAATAAGATAGCACCCTGCTGAAAAAGTAATAGTGACTAATATGGCTCTAATTTTTTGCAGAAAAAAAACAGCAAGTACACCGTACAAAATAAAAAACAATTCAATGCCCACATCAATGCCACCAACATATACCAGAGAGGTTATGGTGGGGTACAAAATAAAGTACCACATCATTGCAAAATCGTACTTTTTATAGTAATTTGAAATAAGCACTACTGAACTGATAACAAAAGGCGAACAAGCAACTATCCATGCAATTACCGGCAAGTACCCATCACCCAAAATACCTGCAAGTGGTATGGTAATACCTGTTGTTACGCCAAAAAAATTTATAAGATTAAATATGCCAAGTCTCCGCTTTTTATAATCATTCATTGAAGGGGTTAAACCAATTTGTTTAACCTTAGTAATGAATAAGTTGAATTGCTTTGCAGTTAAAAGCATAGTTTATATTAGATTTTTAGCAACCGGTATTTGGTAGCGGTCAACTACGTAATTATACTAACAAGAGATTGTTTATAATAATTACAAGTAAATAACGCTCAAAAGGTGAAAAAAGTATTTTTTCGATAAATATTATTTTATTTAATGTAATTCTACGAGTTATAAATTAAAATATTTTGCGTAGAATAACGTCTAAAAGGGGTAGAAACAAAAAAACCCATCAGTTAGATGGGCCTCTTATTATAAAAGAAATAAAATTTATTTTACAGCACCTGCCCCTGCAACGGCAACTGTATGATCATTTTCAACACTACTGCCTGAAACTCCAATTGCGCCAACTACATCTCCTGCAGCATTCTTTATTACTACCCCGCCAGGAAAAGTTATTAACCCGCCGTTTGAATGTTCGATGTTGAACAATGGTTGCCCGGGTTGCACTAATGGAGAAAGCGCTGCTGTATCCATAGTAAACCATGCAGCAGTTTTTGCTTTTTTAAATGATATGTCAACCGAGCCGATCCATGCGCCATCCATACGTGCAAATGCAACTAAATTAATTCCCGCATCTACAACACAAATATCCATTTTGGTATCTATTTCTGTTGCCTTAATTTTTGCTGCAGCTATTGCAGCTTCTGCCTGAGCCAATGTTATGTTCATTTTTTTTAATTTAATTATTTTACTGCTAATAAATCTACAAATTCAATAACAGGATCAACTGCTAAAAGTTCAGCTGCATTAGCCATTAACGCTGCTGCAATTTGTCCCTGTAAATGTGCTTTTCTGCCTTCATCTGTAACAAAGGTGTCAAAGATGCCAAAGGTATTTTCGTTAATTTTTAAACCATACCACCTTACTGTATCAGGTTCTGCCTCTGCTAATGGCAAGGCACTTTTCAAAAATTCTTCTACAGCTGCTTCTTTACCGGGCTTAGCAACTACACGTGCTAATAATGCAAATTTTTCCATGATTGTTTTTATTTTAGTAAATGATGAATTACAATGTTGCCATATCTATTACAAAGCGATATTTTACATCACCCTTCAGCATGCGTTCGTAGCTTGGGTGAATATCTTTTATATCTATCATTTCAATATCAGAAACGATGTTGTGTGCTGCACAATAATCAAGCATTTCCTGTGTTTCAGGTAACCCGCCTACCAACGAACCTGCAAGACTTTTTCTGCCACCAATCAAATTAAAAACATGAATTGCTGCGGCGGTAGGAGGTGCACCTACGCAAATTTGCACACCATTGGTTTTTAACAGCGATAAATAAGTTGCGTAATCGTGTTCTGCTGAAATAGTATCAATTATAAAATCGAAATAACCGGTAACTGCTTTTAATTCGTCAGCATTTTTTGTTGCCACAAATTTGTGAGCGCCCAATTTTTTTGCATCTTCTTCTTTGTTAGACGAAGTGCTAAGTACAGTAACCTCTGCACCAAACGATACTGCAAATTTTACAGCCATGTGCCCCAAACCACCAAGGCCTGCAACAGCTACTTTATGACCTTTACCTACCTTCCAATGCCTAAGCGGGGAGTATGTTGTAATGCCTGCACACAACAATGGGGCTACCGCATTAAGGGGAAGTTTATCAGATACACTCAAAACAAAATCCTCGTTTACCACAATCGATTTTGAATATCCGCCGTAGGTTGGCGTCTTTTTATCCTGTTCGTAGGAATTATATGTGTTAGAGTTACCATTATTGCAATATTGCTCTTGTCCATCTTTACAATTATCGCAGGTTCTGCAGGAGTCTACAAAACAACCTACGCCCACAGTATCGCCAACTTTGTATTTAGATACTTCATTGCCAACACTAGTTACTTTACCTACAATTTCGTGCCCTGGCACCATTGGGAAAATAGAGTTGCCCCATTCATTTTTTATTTGGTGAAGATCGCTGTGGCAAACGCCGCAAAACAATATATCGAAGGCAACATCTTTTGGTCCCGGTTCTCTTCTTTCGCATTGCCATGGTGCTAAATCTGAAGCACTATTTTGTACGGCGTATGATTTTGTTATAGACATATTTTGAATTTTTAAATTTGAGATACAAACTTATCTTCTCAATGTTATAACATCAAAAAAAACACCGGAAACTTTAGATTCCCGGTGTTTTTTTCCTTTATTAAATAACCGACTTAACCATTAAGTGCCCAATCGTAAGTGTAGTTATCTATGCTTGTATTTGCAGGTAAAGGCTTTTTTAAATAGCTATTTAAAAAGCCAAGCACACTTCCTTTCGCTTTTATAAAATCATCTTTATACCAATTAAAAAGCATTGAAACTGATGCTTTGTTATTCTTTGTATCTATTTTAGTAAATGCTGAATTTTGAATACTTTGTCTTGTAACCAAATCGAGCTGTGCATCTAATTTTTCAGGTCTAAATGCATAGGGTTGAATAGGGGGGCAACTTTTAGCACCACAAACCAATGCGAAGTGAATGCGGGCATCGCTGAACTTTTTGCGAACAATATCGTTTTCAATATTATTTAAAGTAAGGCTTGTTCCGTTTATTGCGTATTGTTTTTTATCAAAAAAACCGGCAATTTCCATTGGGCCTTTTGTTGGATAATTATTTACAATGCCTTTAATAACTAAAATGTTATAGGTATTAAGGTAAAAGGCTTTTTCCTCTGATGCGGAACTAAATTTTTGTTTAGCTGCTACATAATTAACAAGAGCATCTAAATTTTTCTTATCACCATTAATTCCTTTATAATTTACTTTTCCTGCTTTAACGTTGGCAGATAAGAATTTATCAACCTGTCGGAAATAATCTTGTAAGTTTTTAACCTGTGCCTTCGTATTGCCAATAATTAATAAAAAACTGCAAAAAGCGATGATGTATTTTTTCATAATATTATTTATAACCTTGTTGAAATTACGCAAAGTAAATATTAATGGTTTCCAAAATCGCCAATTGTTAATGATATTTACCAGTATTATCTCTTTTCCGTTTTCATTTATATCCACTTAATGTACCACAACAAAATAATTAAACTTGTTATACCTGCTGTAAATGAGGAGAAAAGTATTGCATTAGTACTAAATGCCATCCCCAAAGGAGTTTGTACAGAAATTATTGTCGTAGATAATAATAGTGAAGATAATACAGCTGCAGTAGCAAAAGCAAGTGGTGCAACGGTATTGTTTGAGAAGGTTTCAGGTTATGGAATTACATGCCTGAAGGGACTTAGTTATATTAGAGAAACAGGCGGGTGCGATATTGTTGTTTTTCTCGATGGAGATTACAGTGATTATCCGGAAGATGTTGAAAATATTATCAATCCAATAATTTTTCAAAATGTAGATATGGTGATTGGTAGTAGGGTAAAAGAATTAAGAACAGCGGGAAGTATGACGCCACAACAGGTTTTTGGTAATTGGTTAGCAGTGTTTTTAATTCGAATTTTTTTTAGACATAGTTTTACTGATTTAGGACCATTTAGGGCGATAAAATGGGATGCGTTAGAAGCGCTAAAAATGGAAGATGAAAATTATGGGTGGACGGTTGAAATGCAGGTGAAGGCTGTAAAACAAAAACTCGTTTGTATGAACGTACCCGTTAAATATAAAAGCAGGGCAGGGGGCGAAAGTAAAGTGAGCGGTACTTTAAAAGGCAGTGTACTTGCAGGCATTAAAATAATAAAAACTATTTTTAAATATGCCTGATGAGAACTTCTTCAATAAAAATTACGCAAGGGTTTATTTATTACTCATTGTGATTTTTGCAACATCATTGTTTGCAGGCCAATATTTTATTGATAGAAAGAATTTTGAGCATTTAGTAGGATGGCAGGTGGTCTTACACCTAATTTTTATCTCATTTTATTTTGGTAGAAAGTACATCAGTTTACAACAGGTTTTCTTTGCAGCAATTTTATTGAGAATCGGTTCGGCTTTTATTATGCCGTCGCTCAGTGATGATGTGTATCGTTTTATATGGGATGGACAATTAATTGTTGGAGGGCAAAACCCTTTGCTTACAACACCCGATAATTATTTGTCGGCATTAAGTACAGCAGACAAGAATTTTTCATACCTCAAACAGTTGCATGGCTTAATAAACCATCCACAATTTTACACCTGTTATCCGCCTTTAATGCAAGGGGTTTTTACAGTTGCTGCGTTTTTTGGCGGTACATCTATATTCATCAGTATTGTAATTATTAAATTAATTGTAGCGCTAGCGGATTGCGTGGCAGTTTATTTTATTGCAAAAATCTTACAAAAAATAAATGTTGACGTTAAGTTGGTTGTGCTCTATGCTTTAAACCCACTTGTAATAATTGAAGGTGCGGGTAATGCCCACTTTGAAGTAATGCAGGTTGCATTGATAGCGGTAAGTATCTATTTTATTCTCTCGCACAAGCTTGCTGTTTCAGCTATTTTTTGGGGACTTGCTATTGTAACAAAACTATTGCCGTTGCTGCTGTTACCGCTTATTATAAGACTACTCGGGTTTAAAAAAGGAATGGTATTTTCAATGATAGCGGTAGGAGTTGCATTACTTTTATTTATACCATTTATTGCAACCGGCTCAGTCGATGGGTTTGCGAAAAGCCTCAACCTGTATTTTCAAAATTTTGAATTTAATGCTTCAATTTATTATTTGGCAAGGGAAGTTGGATGGTGGCTAAAAGGCTATAATTACATCAGTTTTATAGGGCCGTTTTTGATGGTCGTTTTTCTAATAATATATGCAGTCGTTTTTTTTGCGAAAAAAAAGTTAATAGTTGATCAGTTTGCTTTGTACTCCCTTATTATTCTATCGCTGTACTATTTTTTTGCCACCACTGTTCATCCTTGGTACATGATTAATCTCCTGCCTTTTGCATTAATGGCAAATAAGAAATATGCATTTGTGTGGATGGGTATTGCGTTTCTTTCTTACAATGCTTATGGTAATGTAAGTTTTAAAGAAAACTTTTATTTGATAGCATTAGAATATTTGGTTGTAATAGCCGCAATTATTTATTCTTTTAAGAAAGAACAATTTACGGCTTCTGAATAGCCTGTTAAGGAGTTTTATAAACTTTATCAGCATTCTTTAACCATACTCCCCATGTTTTGCTATACGGATGTACATTATTGGTAGTACCATTTTTATCAAATACATCCTGCCGTTTATTCGTCCATTCAAAAATACCACCGTATAAGTTTTGAACATTAGTAAAGCCTGCATTAATAAGCTTTTCAGCAACTTTTTCACTTCTATAACCTACCGAACAATACACCACTATTGGCTCTTCTTTTTTTGTAGACTTTAAAGAAGTAATATCAAAATCTTTATACCCTACAAATTTTGCATCACTTAAATGGCTCACGTTAAACTCCTCAATCTCTCGAGCATCCAACAACATAACCGAACTTTTTATTTTTGCTAGACTGTCAACTGTTATTTCGGGCACAGTATGTTTTAATAATTTTTTCAACAATAAATTATAGCTGTTACTTTTTACCATTTTTGTTTTTTGGGCGAACGTTTCATCATGGGTGAAAATAAAAATAATTGTAAAAAGAAAAAATATGTTCAATTTAATTTTCATTGTTATACCATTTTTTTATTGTTGCCTCAACAGGTTTATTTTGCGGAGTAAAATTGTTATTTGCTAAACCACCTGCCTTAGCATCGTTTACGTGCCATTTCCATAAAAAGCCTCCGGCAAACCAAGGTTGAGGAATAAATTTTTTATACAAAGCCTCATAAGCATTTTGTTGTGCTTGCGTATTAATTGGTCCTGTATTATTTGACAGCCATGGTTCCTCTGCACATTTGTCAATACTGCGGTAACCATATTCAGTAAAGAGTATTGGTTTCTTCTTTAATTCATGAAAGCTTTTTATAGCTGTAAAATGCTGCTGCCATCCTGTTAGCAATTCGTCAACTGTTGGTGTTACAGCACTGCTTAGCGGAAAGTAAGCGTCAATGCCGATATAATCCAATTTTTCCCAACTGTTAAATTCTTTAAAGCAACCCCAATTTGCAGCATAAGTAATTTCACCTTTGTATATTTTTTTAACCGTATCAATTAAAGCACTCCAAAAAAGTGGACGTTCTTTTACGGCTGCATCCATTTCAGTACCAATACAAAATAAATCGGCCTTATTTTTTTCTGCAATTATTGCATTGTGTAAAGTGTAATTTAAATAATTTTTTTCCCACTCTTTCCACGCACTATCAGTAGCACAAGTAAAATGACCTGTATAAACGCCACCTCCAATCCACAACTGTGGTTTTAGCATTACTTTTAAATTTGATGCATGGGCAAGTTGTATACATGCAACAATACCTTCTTCTCTTTCGCCCCACCATTGCCTGCCGCTGTTATATTGCACAGTTGTTTGCCCTTGCCTGCTAAAAGCAAAAGGGATTATTGAAACCCAATTGGCATTAATCCGGTGCATATTTGCAAAACAACTAGTGTCAACCGGGTTTGGTGGCGCCTCCATGTTTATGCCTGCAATTAAATTTTGCTTTAAAGGTATTTTTTCTGGGAAAGATGGTTTACTATTTGATATGTTACAGTTATGCACAGATAGTATAACAAAAGCCATTAATAATTTGATGTTCATTTGAGTAAAAAATTTGATCATTTTAATGGATGTTTTGTACTGTAAATATAGACTTCCTTTTAAATTGGATTTTAAAATTAACGATTAAGTGTATGTTGTTAAAAACTATGCTTAACTTAAAACCGTAACTCATCAAACAAAAAATAATTATGAAATTTTCTTTTTTAATATTGTCGGCAGCTATACTGTTTTCTTCCTGTTTTTCGGGCATTCCTAGGGGTAAAAATAAATCTTTTACACACGAGGAATGGACAAGCCTTTTGCAAAAACATGTGAATAAAGCAGGTTTTGTTGATTATAAAGGTTTTATTAAAGACTCTGTAAAATTAAATACTTACTTAGCTAAGCTGAGTGATAACGCACCTGCCAATAGCTGGAGCAAAGATGAAAAATTTGCTTATTGGATTAATGCATACAATGCATTTACTGTAAAATTAATTACGAGTAATTATCCTGTAAAAACAATTAAGGAATTAGGCGCTGCAAATCCTATCATTTTTATTAACACGGCTTGGGATCAAAAGTTTTTTAGTATTGGTAATAAAAAAATGACATTAAATACGATTGAATTTAAAATAATAAAAAAGCAATTCAGAGATCCTCGTAGCCATTTCGCTATTAATTGCGCATCCATTAGTTGTCCAAAATTGTTAGATGTAGCCTACGAAGCAAAAACATTAAATGCACAGTTAGAGCAGCAGGGAAAAGCCTTTTTAGCCGATACAGATAAAAACAAAGTTTCCGCAACGAACCCTAAACTATCATCAATTTTTAAATGGTATTCGGGCGATTTTGAAAAAGGGCAAACAAAAGTTGAGTTTATAAACAAGTATGCTTCGCCAAATATAAACGCCAACGCTAGTATAGATTATTTAGATTATAATTGGAATTTGAACGAGCAAAAATAAATTTGTAAGGTTTGTTTACTAGGCTCGTATATACACTTCAAGAAACGGATATTTTTCTATAAGAACGATATCCGTTTTTTGTAACTGCTAAAAAATGGTATTAATTCCTATATTGTAGGGAATAAGAAAATGTTTTACCAATGTCTAAAAAAGTAATTGTTATAGGTAACGGAATTGCGGGCACTACCTGTGCAAGGCATATCCGTAAACTAAGCGATTTTGATATTACAGTAATATCCTCCGAGTCAAAATATTTTTACAGTCGTACTGCACTCATGTACATCTACATGGGGCACATGAAGCAGGAGCATACACAACCTTACGAAGATTTTTTCTGGGAGAAGAACCGCATCAACTTGCTACAAGCACATGTCCAAAAGATAGAGGCTTCTCAAAATTTAATTGTATTGGATGATGGTAATAAAATGGATTACGATTATCTGGTAATTGCAACGGGCAGTAAGAGCAATAAATTTGGTTGGCCGGGGCAAGATTTACAAGGCGTGCAGGGATTGTACAACCTGCAAGATTTAGGGACAATGGAGCAACATACAAAAGACATTAAACGTGCGGTTGTTGTAGGCGGCGGATTAATAGGAATTGAAACGGTTGAAATGCTGCTCAGCAGAAACATTGCGGTAACTTTTTTAATAAGGGAGAAAAGCTTTTGGGATACAATTTTGCCTGCTGAAGAGAGTGAAATGATTAACAAATTAATTAGGCATCACAAAGTTGATTTACAGCTCGAGACGGAATTAAAAGAAATAAAAAGCAGTGATGGTGGTAAGGTAACATCCGTTATTACGAGCAATGTTGATGAAATTAATTGTGGTTTTGTAGCATTAACAGTCGGCGTTAGTCCAAATATTACCTTTGTAAAAGACACTGAGCTAGAGACTGATCGAGGCGTTTTAATCGATAATAGTTTTAGAACAAATATTAATAATATTTTCTCCGTTGGCGATTGTGCGCAATTCAGAAAACCTTTAGATGGTCGTAGGCCATTAGAGCAAGTTTGGTATACAGGCAAAATGCATGGGGAAACAGCAGCAAAAAATATTGTTGGCTTACCTGCAGAATACCAGCCCGGCCATTGGTTTAACAGCGCAAAGTTTTTCGATTTGGAATACCAAACTTATGGTTTAGTGTTAGCACAAAAAACAGACGAAGAAGATTGGTTTTGGTGGCAAGATAAAAAAGGACTCAAGGGCTTAAGAATTTTGTGGGATAAACATACGCTTGCATTTAAAGGTCTCAATTCGTTTGGCATTAGAATAAGACATGAAGTTTGCAACAATTGGTTAAATGAAAAAACTTCTGTAAAAACAATAATTCAACAATTACGCAAAGCCAATTTTGATCCAGAATTTTTTAAGGGATTTGAAAAGGAGTTTGAAATGGCATTCAATCATCAAAATATTTTAATAAAAAATTAAATTTTAATTTATGGAGATGGATATGTCTTTATCATTGGCAAACCATGCTGACAGTAAGCCATTGAATACTAATATGAAAATAGGTGCCGCGTTGGTGGCCATTTCTTTCATGGTTTTAATCACCGGTTTATTCAATCAATTTTATAATCCGATTTTATTAGCTGTATTTCTTTTAATGATAAGTGCTGGAAGTCTATTGTACACAAATGGGCTATATGTAAACACTACCGATGGCATAAAAAATAACGGAGTGATGTTTAAAAGCCTTACCAACCGTGGCTTGTGGGCTTGGGTATTTGGTATTTTGCTAACAGGTTTTTACATTGTTTTGTACTGGTATCCTCAATATTTAGGTTTAAACAAAGACGGCAATACCGGTTTGGTTCGTTTTTTTGATCCATTAAGTTATTTATTAAATGGTAAACAGGCTTCGCAATGGTTTGTTTATGGCTCTTTTTATACGCTCGCTATTTTATTGATGGGTGTAAAATTTATTAGGAAAAACAGGCATAGTAAATACCAGGTGTTCAGAACCATTTCTATCATGTTTTTTCAAACCGCCTTTGCGTTTTTAATTCCTGAATTTTTAGAAAAGTTGAATCCTGACAAAGCTTATTTTTCTAAGGATATGAAAAATATGTGGCCGCTAAATATTTATTTTACCGACCAATGGAATATTGATGGCATGTTGAAGGGCGGTAATTTAGGGGGTTTTATGCTGATATTGGGTATTGCTATGATTTTTATTATCTCTCCGATACTCACATATTTTTATGGTAAAAGATGGTACTGCAGCTGGGTTTGCGGCTGTGGTGGGCTGGCTGAAACTGCCGGCGATCCCTTTAGGCAGCTGAGCGACAAAAGTGAAAAAGCATGGAAAATTGAAAGATGGTTAATTCACTCGATACTTGCCTTAGTAACTGTTGTAACTGTTGCAGTTTTGTTCACCATGTTTTACGATAATCCTTCTACCTACTGGCTAAATAAAAAATCTTTTTCTATACTAGTAATTGTTTTGTTTGGAATTTTATCGTCTGTGCTTTTATTAAAAAGAAAATCAATTTTTAAAGATTTTGATAAGAAGGCGTACATCATTGCATTATCAGTAATGGCTATAACTGTTTTGTGTCTTGTAAATATTTTAATGAGTAACGGCAGAAATGTTTTTTTTATTGAAGCCGGAGTTTTAAGGCAGTGGTATGGTTTTTTTATTGCATCTATTTTTAGTGGTGTTATTGGTGTTGGGTTTTATCCGATAATGGGTACAAGGGTATGGTGTAGGTTTGGTTGCCCAATGGCAGCAATTTTAGGGCTTCAACAAAAGTTTTTTAGTAGGTTTAGAATTACCACAAATGGCAGCCAATGCATTAGTTGCGGTAACTGCAGCACTTACTGTGAAATGGGTATTGATGTAAGAGCTTATGCGCAAAAAGGTCAGGATATCGTTCGTAGCAGTTGTGTAGGTTGTGGTGTGTGTAGTGCTGTTTGTCCTAGAGGTGTTTTAAAACTTGAAAACGGTCCCATAAAGACAAAAAAACTTGAGGGACCAATTCAATATGTAAATGGTGTTTTTGAGGTAACTAAATAAAAGGAATAACTTTGCTTAAATGAAGATTTTTTTAATAATAGCGCTTGTATTTTATTGTATTACCACCCTGTTTATTTTTTGTTACACGTTGTTGCAATTTCATTTAACTATTGCCTATATAAAATCTAAAAAGAAGAAAAATACTGCAGCTGAAAATTTACCTATTATCAATGATGATATTTTTGTAACAGTACAGTTACCGCTTTACAATGAGCCGTACGTTACTGAAAGACTCATAAACGCAGTATGTGCATTCGACTACCCAAAAAGCCTTCTGGAAATTCAGGTGCTAGATGACAGCAGCGATGAAACCGTTGAAATTGCAGATACCATTTCTGCAAAATGGCAGCAATTGGGTATCGATATAAAAGTTGTGAGGAGAAAGGAGCGGAGTGGATTTAAGGCAGGTGCACTAAAGCACGGTCTTGAAATAGCAAAAGGACAATTTATTGCAATATTTGATGCAGATTTTGTTCCTTCGCCTGACTTTTTAAAAAAGACGGTTCCTGTTTTAAACCAAAGAGGAATTGGGATGGTGCAAACAAGATGGGGACATACAAACAGAGAATATTCATTGCTCACTAAAGCACAGGCATTTTGGTTGGAAAATCATTTTAGAATAGAACAGACGAGCCGCAGTAATTTAAACCTGTTTTTTAATTTTAATGGTACTGCAGGCATTTGGAATAAACAAGCAATCTTAGAAGCCGGCAACTGGCAGGCAGACACGCTTACAGAAGACCTCGATTTAAGTTATAGAGCACAATTAAAAGGATGGAAATTTTTATACCTCGAAGATGTTATTTCTCCCGCAGAATTACCTCCTACACTTTCAGCCTTAAAGGGCCAGCAATTTCGCTGGACAAAAGGTGGTGCCGAAGTTTCGAGAAAACTAATTCCTGCCTTAATAAAATCGAAACAGCCTTTAAAAATTAAACTCCATGCAGTTGGTCATTTGCTAAACTCGGGTGTTTATTTGGCGATTGCAATTAGTGCTTTTTTGAGCATACCGTTGTTACTTATAAAAGATATAATACCGTCTTTAAAGCCAATGCTAACGGTCGGTACAGTCTTCTTTTCTAATTTTGTAATATTAGCAATCGCTTATTTTATTGCAACACGAGAATATTTTAAAAACAAGAATGTTTTTCAATTCATAAAAATGTTTCAGGTTTACTTATCGTTTGCGGTAGGTATGAGTTTTCACAACAGTATTGCAGTGTTGCAAGGTTACTTTGGTAAGCGAACACCATTTATTAGAACGCCCAAATTTAACAATGAGGGCAATGCAAATCTTGCGCTTCAACGTTTTGGAGCATCAAAAATTTCAGGCTCATTTATTATTTATGTACTCCTGTTTTTATTGTTTTTTACCGCAGCAGTCTATGGGATTTTTTATAAAAACTATGGGTTCCTTTTGTTTCACCTTACCCTTACATTTGGTATGGCATTACTGCTAACTTTTGATTTAAAGGAGTCCTTAACAGGTAAATAATTGGGCTAGAGTGAGTGTATAGTTTCAACTAATATAGATGTTAGAATTTGATCTGCAGCTCCTGCAACGGTAATTATTTCAGCAATGTTTACCGGTTGCAGATTTTCAGGGTCACACTCATCTGTAACAACACTCACAGCGGCGCATCTAATACCAACCTGGTTTGCAACAATAACTTCGGGCACGGTACTCATCCCAACCAAATCAGCCCCTGTGGAGCGGAGCCATTTATATTCAGCTTTTGTTTCGAGGTTTGGCCCCATTACAGCAGCGTACGTGCCGGTTTGCATTTTCTTATCTTGTGTAGCAGCTGCTGCCAATATTTTATGTATTAAGCCTTCGTTATAGGGTTGGCTCATATCAACAAATCTTTCCCCAAATTTTGGATCGCTTACGCCTCGCAAAGGATTATCGGGTAAAAAATTTAGGTGATCATTTATTATTACAAGATCTCCTTTTTTGTATGCTAGATTAAGCCCACCAGCCGCATTGCTCAAAAATAAATCGGTTACGCCCAAGGCTTTCATTACCCGTACAGGAAAAGTAATTTGCTGCATGCTGTAACCCTCGTAATAATGAAATCGTCCTTGCATGGCGACAACATCAACATTTCCAATTTTGCCAAAAATTAAATTGCCCTTGTGAAATTCAACTGTAGCCTCGGGGAAATTTGGAATTTCTTTATATGGTATTACAATCTGGTTTTCAATTTTAGCAGCCATTGCTCCAAGCCCTGTGCCCATTACAATTCCAACTGTTGGTTTTATAATGCCTTTTGTTTGTAAAAAAGTGGCAGTTTCATTTATTTGTTCAAATAACATTTTGTTTCAATTTTATTCAAAAATAAATTTAATATCGTTCCCTATAAAATATTTTCAAATAAGTAAGGGACACAACTCACATTGAAATTTTTCCTAAAAATTTCAGCTCTCTATGTAAGGGTTGCCCAAATTTCACGTAAGTACAATAAACTCAAATTAAATTAACAATAATTATGAAATGGTACCATGCTATTTTTTTGTGGTTTGTTGGTAACATTTCTATGCAGTCTGCCCAAGCCCAGTCGCCTGTTAATGGCTTTATGCAAGGCAAAGGGAAAGGCAGTGCAGTAATTTCCTATTATACGGAAGAATATATTCGTGCATATGAAGCTCCTGTAAATAGTGGTGTGCAAGTGACTACCAAGGTTAAATCAGCTATTGTAAGTGCGTTTACAACTTTTGGTTTGAGCAATAAAGTTGACTTGCAAATTAACCTCCCATACGCAAAAGCAACTGGCGAGGTTACAAAAGAAATTCGTGACAACATTGGTCCAAAAAATGAAAAGCGCGGGCTACAAGATATTTCTGTTTATCTGAAATATAATCCTGTCAATTTTAAATTTGGAAAATCAAATTTATCCATATTAGGTGCGGCAGGTTTAAGTACACCATTTGGGGATTATGAAATTGATCAAGAGTATCAATCTGCAGTATCCATCGGCAGCAGAAGTACGCAATTAACAGGATTAATTCTTTTACATTATAAATTAGATTTGGGCTTGTTTTTTACAGGTTCTGCGGGGTATAGTTTACGAAGTAATAATGTACCAAACGCCGCAATTGTTGAATTTAAAACTGGTTTTGCAGGAAGGCATTTTTATGTTGATGGCTACGTAGCCAGACAGGCTTCTTCCTCTGCAAATATTGCTGCAAATTCTCAAAATAATATTGCAGCATTTTCAGGCTCAAATGTTAACTACTCAAGGATAGGTATAAATTTATTTGCTCCTGTTGTTAAAAAATTCGGTGTAGCAGCAGGATTTTCCCAATATATAAACGGAAGGAGCGAAGGTGACTCTGGTGGTTACGGTGCTTTGATTTATACTTTTTAAAAGCAATTTTATTTCTGATTAATAGGAGTTTCAATTAAGATAAATTCAGCGCCTGCTTCGCATGCGATATTAATTGTATCGGCATCCCAAATACCAATAGCATCTTTGGTACTTAAAGTTTTGTTATCGATTACTACACTTCCACTTATTACAAAAATAAAGACACATTTATTTGTTGGGTTAAGTTCATAACCAATCGTTGTTTTGGTGTCGTAATATCCTAAAGAAAGTTTTGCATTTTGGTTTATCCAACAATGGTTTAGTCCTTCTTCGTTTGAAACGATTGTTTGCAATTTGTTTGTTCTATTTGCTTTTGCAAAGTGCCGCAGTTGGTACCTTGGCGAAATGTTTTGAAGCTTAGGTTGAATCCAAATTTGTAAAAAATTTACTTCACCATCTCCAATATTGTATTCTTCGTGCCTTAAACCACTACCGGCGCTCATTATTTGTACGCCACCTTCGTCTATTGTTGTGCTGTAACCCAGAGAATCTATATGGTTCATTTTACCCTTTAACAGCACAGAAATAATTTCCATATTAACATGTGGGTGAATGCCAAAGCCTTTTCCGCTTTCAACATAGTCGTCGTTAAAAGCTAACAATGTTCCGAAAGCACTTTTTGTTGGATCATAAAAATCACTAAAGCTAAAATTGAAATTACTTTTTAACCAACCAATGTCTTTTAAGCCTCGTTCTTCTTTTAAAAAAAGTTGCGTCTTCATGTTTAACGTATCTGCTGATTTGCAAAATTATAATGTTTGTAAGTTAAATTATGCAGTTTGTTTATGGTTTGATATGGCTAATAATCCCGTAAAAGATAATCTATTTGCAAGGCTTAAAAAAGCTTGTTTCAATAAAAAAGTCCCTACTTTTTGTGTAGGAACTTTCATTTGTGACCGCGTTAGGATTCAAACCTAAAACCTTTTGATTCGTAGAAGGATGACAATCTTTACTCAGCTTTGCTTGGTTTAACTAATTTTAATCTAAAGTATTAGATTTCAAATTGTTGCATGATAATTGCTTTTTCAGCTTAATGGCGTTTTACAGCCGTTTAACTGTGTTTTGTTTGCAAATTGTTTGCAATTTTTGTAGGGAAAGATTTTGTGAAAATGAAAAATTATCAGTTATGTCAACAACATTATGCATCCTTCTCGATACTCGGAGGATTAAGAAATCATACAAATATCCTGTTAAGTTAAGGGTAACTTTTGAACGGTTTACAGAGTATTATCAATCCATCTTTGATTTATCTAAAGAGGAATTTGATAAACTTACAGCCTCCAGAATTAGTAATGAACTTCAATCCATAAGGGACAAATTAAAGGAGATTGAAAGAACCGCTGAGAATGCGGTAAATGAATTAGACCCTTTTAGTTTTACTGATTTTGAAAAAGATTTTATTCATAATAATAATCTTTTCAGGAAAAGAAAATTAAAGGATGAAGTAGTTTCGAAGTGTATAAATGAATTTGATTTTTCTCCTTTTTACAAAAAATTCCCTCTACTGCTTGAAGAAAATACAAAGCCAGGTAATATTTCAGTTACTTATAAGTTATACATCAAAAAAGTTTTAAGGGAAGGACGTATTTCCACCGGTTTAAATTATCATAGTAGCTATATATCATTAAAGAAATTTCGTGGGGATGTTCGTTTTTCAGAAATTACCGTTTCTTATCTTAATGACTACGAGAACTGGCTAAAAAAGCAAAATGTCTCAAAAACTACAGTTGGTATGTATCTCAGACCACTGCGTTCTATTTTTAATGAAGCAATAGAAGAGGGTATTATAAAAAAAGAAAAATGTTATCCTTTTGGAAGGCGCAGGTATTGCATACCAGCTTCAAAGAATACAAAGAAAGCACTTGACTTAGACGATATTAAAAAGATATATTATTATAATAGCGAACCGTATCAGGAAAGCGAACAAAGAGCAAAGGATTATTGGTTGTTCAGTTATTTCGGAAATGGGATGAATGCAAAAGATATTGCCTGCCTTAAAAATAAAAACATCAATGACAGCTATGTCATTTTTGACCGTTCAAAAACAGAACGGGCTATGCGTAGCGAGCCAAAACCAATTACTGTTTTTTTAACGGATGACATGAAAACAATTATCGAAAAATGGGGTAATAAAGAGAAGTCTCCAGACAATTTTATATTTCCTGTTTTGGAAGATGGAATTACGCCATTACGACAATATGAACTCGTACAGTTATTTGTTAGTTTCATTAATGATTGGATGAAACGTATTCTGAAAAAATTAGGTATCGATAAAAAAGCCACCACCTATGTAGCAAGACATACTTTCTCAACCGTACTAAAGCGTTCCGGTGCTAGCACAGAATACATACAGGAAGCTCTCGGGCATAGTGATGTAAAGACAACTGAAAATTATCTTGACAGTTTTGGCAAAGATGTAAAAAGGGAATTTGCACACCGACTAAGTTCTTTTAAAAATGAAGAAATGGCAAAAGAGGGAATTATTGAGTGAGTGAAATCTTCAAGATTAAATCGAATAAAATGAAAACGAATAAAGATTTGCCAACTTTAAATACGCTTGAAAATTTGGCAACCACTATTCAGGATACAAATACTTTTTTCCTGAATAAAGTTCAAAAGCAGGTAAATACTGCCTTGACACTTCGAAACTGGATTATTGGTTTTTACATTGCAGAGTACGAACAGTCCGGTAAAGATCGTGCGGATTATGGTAAACAACTTTTTAAAGCCATAGCTGAAAGTCTCCTAAAAAAGGGTTTAAAATCAATTAGGGAAAGGCACTTGTATCTTTGCAAAGGATTGTATAAAGCCTATCCTCAGATTTTGCGGACAGTGTCCGCAAAATCGTATCTAATCGATTTTAATCACTCTGCAATTCTGCGGACACTGTCCGCAGAATTTCAGAGTACTGAAAATCAATCAAATATGATTTTGCGGACACTGTCTGCAGAATCTGAGGGTAGGTTTCATAAAGGTCTCTGCAAAGGTATAAATGTCGCTCACGGATGGATTTCAGTCCCTTTTTTACAAGGCTTTCCGCAATGGCTTTAAAGAGTTGCTTACCATAATCTGCCCGGTCTTTCCC
>JANOTH010000078.1:0-4809 GCA_031416275.1 Ferruginibacter sp.
AGCTAAATAATCCATTGTATGCTCAACCTGGCTAATCCAATAGCAGAAAATATCTTTGTAATCTTTTCCGCCACCTGTTTCATCAAATGATACCGCTATTTTATCATATTTTTTATTTTCAATAGTTGTTTCACCGATGTACTTAAGAATGACCGCCGGCTCTGATAATTTGTGAGGAAGCAAGGCGAAATAAGCTACAGCATTTATACCTTCTCTATATTTATCTATATCCTTTTGCTGCAAGTTTTGCTCTATTCCATTTATTTTTCGAGTAAAAGAATCATTTGTAAGAATATCATGAATTTCATTATTCAAAGAGTCTTTTGAAGTTCGTTCATAAAGAAAAATACCTGCTTTTTGTTTTAGATGTATCCTAAACTGCCGGAAGTCGAAAGAAACATCCATGTCGCTATAGTTTTTACCTCCGTGTTCTTCAATACTTTGGGCTAATATATAACTCGCTTTCTTATCCAGTCTTTTATTTTCGTTACAGGATGCTGCTGAAAGTATCAATAAGCCAATCAGGTATTTTAGCATTTTTTTAAACGAAGATAACAATGGAAATTGGCCCTTTTTTAAATTTTATATTAACCACAATCTGATAACTTTTAAAACACTTCTCCAGCAGGGCGATAACACACACCCTGTTGCAGGTGCAAAAGAGTCGAGCTTGTGAATGTAATGAAAACAAAAATGAGGTAATAATCAATAAAGTGAGTAATCAGGAGATAGGTAGCTGCCTGTAGTGAGACCTAATTACCTTGTCAAAAAAAATTAAAAAAAAGAAACTTAATTGAAAAAGAATATTGTTGAATGGAGTTTTATCCTTTATTAATCTTTAGAGCCGTATTTAAACGGTCTGCTACGTTATCCCAATTAATAATGTTAAACAAAGCATCGACAAAATCACCCCTTTTATTTTTGTATTTGAGGTAATATGCATGTTCCCATACATCTATTACCAACAAAGGAATTGAACCCCACTGTGTTAGCTTTTCATGGTTTTCACATTGCAAAATAGTGAGGCTATCTGAATAGGGTTGGTATGCTAATATGCCCCAACCGTTGCCATCAACATTTTTTGCTGTAGCTGCTATGTATTTCTTTAGTTTATCTAAAGAACCAAAACTTTGTTCAATTCTTTTGAGTAATTCACCCTTTGGCTCATTCCTTTTATTGGTAAGGTTCGTCCAAAAAATGGAATGAAGAATATGTGATGAAAAATGATAAGACAATTTCTTAGTCCAATAATCCACTGTTTCCATATTACTACCTTCAAATGAACTCTGTATCATAGCCAAATCTTTATTAGCACCTGTTACTGCGCCGCCATGATGATACTTGTGATGGAGTTGCAAGGTTTCAGCATCCATATAAGGTTCTAAAAATGTGTAGCTGTAGGGTAGTGGCTGGTGAATGAATTTGCCAGAAGCATCAGTTAGCTTGTCAATGCCGGTAGTTTCGATACTTTGAGCGTAAACACCATTTGCACCTGCCAACAAAATTGAACTTGTAGTTACTAATGAGCCTTTCAAAAAGGATTTTCTGTCCATAATAGAATTATTTGTACTGTAATTTACGTTAAAAGGTTACTTGTTTTAGTTGAATGAAATCAAAAATAAATGCATAAGAAATGCCTATGATAAATATGTAAAATTAAAAAACGAACTTTTTCTAAAACGTAAACACTAAAAATTAATAAATGACTCTATTTGTGCAAGATTTTATTTTTACACAAATATTATTAAGAAAAGTGTAATAAAATAAAATGCCCGCTACAATTAAGTAACGGGCTTCTGTTTTTTAAACTTTATACTATTTACAAACACAACCGGGCATTACAGCACAAGTAGAACCCGCAGTACAGTTGGCTGCTTTAGAACAAACTTGTGAACAGGTTACAGTGTTTTTTTTTGGTTCATTACTGTTTTTTGCAAATACAATGGTGGATGTGATCAGCGTTAACGCTGACATTCCTATGATGATTTTTTTCATTTTTTATATTTTTTTGAATTTTGAAATTAATATTATTTGCCATTAAACTACACCATATTTGGTGGATGAAATAGCGATGACAAATTTTTAATAACTCTATTGTCATTAAATATAAAATATTGCTGTTTGTAGATATACTTTTGAGGATGACTAACCCAAATTTTTGGTGACTGCATCCAAGCAGCTAATGAACATGCAAGGAATGGATTACAATCTTTACTTTCACTTTGTTGCTTTTTGGTCTGTTTTTTATCGCAGCATTTACTGAAACAGTTTTTGCCCATAGAACTACCATTACTGCCTATCACAGGCTGCACCATCATGAAGAGCAAAACAAAGGAGAATATGTAGGCTATTAATTTCAATAATTAAAGTTACTATTTTGTAAGACGTTTAGTTTTATAAAAACATTACTTTAACATAAGAATTATTTGCAGAATTATTAATTAATTCAAAGTAGTTAAACCATGCAGCAGTTCACCCATTATTTTTTGCATTTTGTTTTTCCGTTTGTAGTTGCTTTCTTTTTTTATAGGAAGATGCTCATAAAAGGCTATCTAATATTACTACTTACCATGCTTGTAGACCTTGACCACTTATTAGCAACGCCGCTTTTTGATGCGTGCCGCTGTAGTATTGGGTTTCATCCGATGCATAGTTATGTTGCTATTGTTTGTTATTTCGCTATGTTACTTCACCCCAAAATAAGAATTATAGCGCTGGGATTATTAATGCACATGGCAACAGATGCGATAGATTGCGTTTTTATCAGTAATGGCTGTCAATAAGAGCTATGAATGTTTTAATAAGAGTTATTAAGGAATTTTGGGATTTTAGTAAATTGATTTAAAATTTTACATTAGCTCGTGAAAATAGAATGCAGTAAGTGACCAAGACGGAACTAAAACATAAACTTAAATTCACTGATGGCATTGCCATTTATTTAGGCAAAGGCATTACAACAAAGCCTCACAAACATTTTGCTTTAGAAATTATCTTATCACTGAATAAGCCTTTTGAAATTTCAACAGGTAAAAAAGTATACAACAATTGCCATTTTGCAATTATTCCTAAAAATATTAAACATCAATTTTTAGGTAATAAAAATGACCATCAAGTCTTTATTTTTATTGACCCATTTCATAAACTCTCAAACTTGCTTGAGAAAAAATTTGAATTGACCGAACTAATAATTACAGACTTCCAAACGTTGAGTAAAGACCACTTTCCCACATTGCAGCAGTGGATACAAATGGAACCCAAGTATTTGTCTGAAACTATAATTAAATTGTTTGGACTGCAATCAATCACCGGTAATTCTGATAACAAAACAGACACTCGTATAATAAACAGCTTTCAGTACATACAAGAAAATTTACATAAAAACATATCAATAAAGAGCATTTCAAATTCTATTTTTTTATCTGAAAGCAGGTATGCTCATTTATTTAAATTTTCAGTTGGTATTCCTTTTAGGAGATATATTTTATGGCAAAGAATGCAAAAAACGATTCAATCATTATCTGAAGGCAATTCACTTACGGCAGCCTGTTATGATGGCGGATTTTCAGATAGCTCTCACTTCAATAACGTGTTTCAAGAAATGTTTGGGATAACTCCTTCAGCCGTTTTAAAAAGTTAGCAAGTTTATACAAGTTAAATAATAATTATAGGTTCATTTTTGCATTCTAACAATTTAAAGAGTATGACTGCAAAAATAAAAACAGCATTTCAGTATGGTATTTACCCTATTTATATGTTATCAGCCTGGCTGTTAATTTTATGGGGTATTCAGAGTGGACTAAACCAATATGTGGCAACAATCCCTGTTATTATTGTGTTTGGTTTTATAATACTACTCCTTGAAAAAGTATTACCATTTGAAAATGAATGGCTGAATGGCAATGATTGGAATTTAGATTTGACATACTATATCATTAATTATGCTATAAAAACGATTGCACAGATCAGCTTTATTTGGCTGGCTGCTTATTTGCAAATATTAAATTGGTTTACGGTAAATCTTCCATTTGGTGTTCAAGTTATTCTTGCTTTAATAATAATTGATTTCTTCTTGTTTTTTGTTCATTGGCAAAGCCACAAATACGAATGGCTATGGAAACTACACGCTATACATCATAGTTCTGAAAGATTATATTTTTTAAACGGGGAAAAACGCCACGGGCTTCATCAAGTTTTAGAAGGCTTACCCGGCATTTTGATTTGTATGGTTATCGGTGCATCGCAAGAAGTAGTAGTTGCAGCATTAGCCTTATTGGCAATAAATATGATGATGCAGCATACCAATTTAGATTACAAAGCAGGTATACTTAAAAAGTTTTTTTGTGTAGCAGAGTTGCACAGGTGGCATCACCGGGCAGACTACAAAGATGCACAAGTAAATTTTGGAGCCTGGCTCACCATTTGGGACAGAATTTTTAAGACAAGCTATGATAGTTCAAAAATTGTGAGCCGTGAAGATATAGGCGAAATCATTAGCGTCCTAATATAATTAGAACATTGTTAATTGGTTATGAGATTGTTCTTTGACATATTGTATTAAAGCATCCTCAAACAGTTGTTTTAAGGGAGTTTTGGTAATTAGGGTAATGCTCATTATTTGTAATATTTGATATTGCGTAAGTGGAGTTTTCAACTTTTGCTTTACAAGTGCAATGGTTACAAATGTGATTATCGCAACATAAACTTGTACTCTAACTGCATTCTCTGAATGCCCCCAAAATGACTTTACTTTTAAATGTTGTTTTATCCATTTAAAGAACAATTCTATTTTCCATCGATGCTTGTAAAGCA
>JANOTH010000079.1:0-11236 GCA_031416275.1 Ferruginibacter sp.
TCCTAATTCCTAATTCCTAATTCCTAATTCCTAATTCCTAATTCCTAATTCCTAATTCCTAATTCCTAATTCCTAATTCCTAATTCCTAATTCCTAATTCCTAATTCCTAATTCCTAACTCCGCTTCAATCCACACTCCACTCTCTTTCAATAAATTTATTAATTCATCTACTGCCACTTCGCTGTTAATATTTTTCTTCACTACTTCTTTTCCTCTATACAAAGTTATTTTTCCTACACCACTTCCTACATAGCCAAAATCAGCATCAGCCATTTCACCGGGACCATTTACAATACAACCCATCACAGCAATTTTCAAACCCTTTAAATGGTTGGTTACGTTTCTTATTTTGCTCGTTGTTTCCTGAAGGTCAAATAAGGTTCTGCCACAGCTTGGGCAGCTTATATATTCTGTTTTAGAAATACGGGTACGCACTGCCTGCAGAATAGAGAACGAAGTATTGTTTAAAAACTGATGATTGTTAGTTGCTGCCAAATATGTTCTGCCACTTACTTTATCATTTACAATTTGTGAGGGATCATTAATTAACCAAATGCCATCGCCCATTCCATCTAATAACAAGCCACCGGCTGTTGCGCTAAATTCTATCAATTGTGCGTCAATAGTATTCTTCATACTTTCTACTGCAATTACAATAGGGCAATGTATTTGCTTGCTTTCAAGCTCATTTATAAACATCCTCATTTGCTGCATGGCATTCTTCTGTGATGAGTAAATACACAACACAACATTGTTTGTCTGAGCAAGCTTTTTTATCAACGCCCCATTCTCATCTTCTACACAAACAGAAATAAAATTTAATTGTGTATGAACTTTTTCTGCAGCTAAAAATTCATACGGCGTAAATAATGGGAAACATTTCTTTTCATCAATAGTTGCATTTTCCCAAACTTTATAATTGCAAATAAAATTCAAAGTGCCGGGCAAAGCAAAGTCTATCAATTTATCTGCGGTATAAACATAATCAGCCGCTGCATCTGCAATATTCCATTTATCAGTAACTGCATCATACCTATATCCGATTGTCTGTAAATCAGCAGCAGCAACGGTTTTAGCTAACATAAAATCTGCCATTACTATTGGTACATTTTTGCCGCCAATATCATTTACTGGGATTGTTGTGCGTCTTTTATATTCAAACGGAGAGTAGAAAAGGGAAGGTTGATGGTTGATGGTTGATGGTTGAGCAACTTCTGTGGTCTGTTGTCCGTTGTCTGTCGTCTGCGAATACCGCTCCACCAAATCTTTACAAACCGGTATTTCAAATTCAGGGTCTTCTGTAAGACTCACTCGTATTGTATCACCAATGCCATCTTCCAATAAACTGCCAATGCCAATGGCAGATTTTATTCTTCCATCTTCGCCATCGCCGGCCTCTGTAACACCCAAATGTAATGGATAACATTCGCCAAACTCTTCCTGCATGTGTGTAATGAGTAATCGATATGCCTGCACCATTACCAATGGATTGCTGCTCTTCATACTCAATATGATCTGGTGATAATCTTCTCCTCTTGCAATTCTTAAAAACTCCATGGCGCTTTCCACCATACCAATTGCAGTATCGCCATAACGACTCATTATTCTATCACTTAAACTACCATGGTTAGTACCAATGCGCATAGCGGTGCCATGTTCTTTACAAAGCAAAACCAGCGGCGTAAAACGTTCTTTAATTCTTTCTATTTCTTCTGCATATTCTGCATCCGTATATTCAATCTGTTCAAACTTTTTCTTATCTACATAATTACCCGGATTCACCCTTACTTTTTCAATAATCTTAGCTGCAATTTCCGCGGCATTGGGCGTAAAATGTATATCTGCAACCAATGGCGTATTGTACCCCAGTCTGCGGAGTTCATCTCTAATATGGAGCAAATTTTCCGCTTCGTTTTTAGAGGGAGCTGTTATGCGAACAAGCTCCGCACCTGCTTCTATGCAACGGATCGTTTGTGCTACAGTTGCAACGGTATCCATGGTATCCGTAGTAGTCATGGTCTGTATCCTTATCGGATTGTTACCTCCAATTGTTAGGTTACCAACTTTTACTTCTCTGGTTTTTAGACGCCTGTAATTTGAGACAGATTCGCAGTATGAGTTCATAGTAGTGTTAATCCAAAAAATTGGTGATTACGAATTCTTTAATAGTGAGAGCATTTCGATAAGCTTGTTGAGCATCAACTAAGGTTAAGTCGTCCATTTCATCAGGATATCGTGGAGTAACTGCAAAATTTTCAAGCTTTTTTGAATTAGATAAAATATCTAAAAATCTCTCGTTACAATCTACACATTGCTTAACTAAAACAAATAGCATGTGTGTTTTGGGGAAATCAATATTATGTGCGGTTAAGTAAGCTTTCAAATATTTTTCTGCAGCTTGTTGCTCATGAAAACAACAAATTTCATAAGGCGCATCACTAATATTAATAATGTTTTTAATTACAAATAAATCCTGCTCAGCTTTTTTAAACCATTTCTCATATTCTTTCATACATAATTTTACCCGTTTTTAAAGCAATATTTGCAATGTTTACAACATGATTTTTAACGCCTTCTAACTCCTGTGGCGTGTATATAATAAAATCAATTCCAATTAAGGGAAATTCATTTATGTCTAAGCTATTTAGAACCTCTTCAATACGGTAAATTTTTCTTGTTTTGGTTTCCTTCACAATAAACAAATCAATATCACTGTCCTTGTGAGGTACGCCATTGGCATAAGAACCAAACAGATAAATCTTTTCAGGTTTATACCCGTCGGCTATTTCTTTTACCAATTGTGTTATTTGATCTTGGGTTACCATCAGTGTAAAGGTAAAAAACTATTTATACATATGTATTGTAGAATGGGGAAATGAACTTACCAATCCTTTGTAGGTTTATCAGGAGAGGAGGTACCTACTTTGTGAAGTTTATCTTGCAGCTCTTTTTCTTTTTGTAAAAGCGCCTGTAATTTTTGCTCCGCATCTTTTTGGGTTAACTTGCTTTGCTGTGGTTTTGGCTGTTGGTCGTTCTTATTTTTATCATCGTCTTTTTTATCCTTTTTATCTTGTTCGTCTTGCTTTTGCTTATCTTCTTTTTGCTTTTGCAAAGCGAGTTGAAGATTATGCCTCGCATCCACATTATTTGGATCAATCTTTAAAGCATTCTTATAATTTAAAATGCAATCTTCCGTTTTTTTGTCATTCTGTAGCACTACCCCTTTGTTATACAAAGTATTACTTTTTTCAAGCGGCGCATTCATAACTTCTACAGCTTTTTCATATGCTGCAATCGCTTCTTCTTTTTTATCAGTTTTGTATAAGGCATTTCCTAAATTATAATTCGCTGTGGCATTGTTCTTTTCTGCAACCGAATTGTAATACTTTATTGCTGTTTCGTAATCTTTTCTCTTATAAGCATCGTTTCCAAGTTTTATATTTTCGTTGTCAGCTTGGGCTGCAGCTGAAAAAACGATAAACATTAATGAAGCAGCAGCTAACAATTTTTTGCTTTGAACTTTCCCTTTTTTAACCTCTGTAACAAATAATTCTATTATTAAAAATAACAAAGCTGCACCCAATAAAAACTGAAACCAGCTTTTGTAATTTACAAGAGAGTCGTCATTTACCGTTCGCTTATCCATCGTAGATAAATTATTATACAAGGCATTTACTACTGCATCTGTATTGCTAAAAAGCTGATAATCGCCATTGCCTTTTTTGGCTACATCAGCCAAAGCCTGCTCATTTAATTTTGTAATTACAGTAAGCCCTTGCTCATCTTTTTTAAGTTCGTTTGTTGCAGGATCCATTATTGGTGCACCTTCTACTGTACCCATCCCTATCGTATTTATTACAACACCTTGTTTCGCCATTTCCTCTGCAACTGTTAGGGCATTTTCTTCATGGTCTTCACCATCACTAATTAAAATAACTGCTTTGTATTTTTTTTCTTTACTATTAAAAGACGAATAACACATTTTAAGTGCATCACTTATTACTGTGCCTTGGGTAGGAATTGTTTGTGGAGTGGCAGCAGATAAATACATTTTTGTTGCTGAGTGATCTCCTGTTAAAGGCATTTGCAAATAGGCCTTACCTGCAAAAACTACAATGCCAATTCTATCATTATCAAGTTTATCAATAAGCTTATTCAAAAGTTGTTTTGCCCTTTCTAGTCTGTTTGGGGTAATATCCTGCGCAAGCATACTATTGCTTACATCCAACGCTATCATAATATCAATGCCATTTCTTGTTACTTTCTCACTGCCCTTCGGACTACGAAAATTAGCAAGACTTAATAAAATAAGTGACATTGCAAAAAATAGTAATAAAAACTTTTTGTAAGGAGAAGAGTTATTAAAATTTGATGTGAGCTCCTTTACAAGTAATGGATCACCCATTTTTTTAAAAGCAAGTTTACGGCGCTGCCGGGCATAAAAATAAATACCAATTATTAATGGTAATAAAAGCAACAGCCACAATAAATAGGTGTATTGAAAAGGAAGTATCATCTTATCCTGCAAATTAATGATTGAAAAGGCAGGTCATGTTAAAAAAAGAATAAACTGTTTTTATCGCTTGCCTTCAAAAAAACCATAATGTTTTAAAATATCTTTTGTTATAGCCAAACGATTAGTTGTCATATCATAATTACGATCTTTTGACTTTAACAATGTTGCAAAGAAATAAACGTGCCTGTTTTCTTCTATCCATCCAACTACCCAACCTATTGCACTATTTGTTTCATCAAACCCCCATCCTGTTTTATAACTTAATTTATATGCGGTATTATCTTCCTGAAGCATAACTTCTCTCACGGTTTGCTGCACGCTTTTCCTAAAAGGAAGCTGGTCAAAATACAAACGTTTCATTAAACCAATTTGCTCGTCGGGAGATATTTTTAATTTGTTGTTTAACCAAAATGAATCTATTGGCCCACTAATATCTTTATTGCCATAAGAAAGTGAATCCATAAAATTTTTCATAGTGTCCCTTCCTATCCTTCTTGCAACTTCCTGGTAATATGGCACTGCACTAACTTTAAACGCCTCTTTCATGGTAAGGTCTTTGTTCCAAGCTGTATTTGATCTTGTAACGCCATCCCATTTTATAACCATATTTTCATCCAATATCCTACCGGTTTCTAAACCTATCAGTGAGTTGACAACCTTAAAAGTTGAAGCCGGGGTATAACGTGTTGTATCCATACCCATATTATAAACTGTGATAGATCCGTTGCTGTTGTCCATCATTGTAAAGCAACCTTCCACATTTCTTTCATCAAAATACTTTTTAATGTCGTTGTCTATTTTGGCTTTTTTTAACGAGCAGGAGGAAAGAAAAAAGAAGAAATATAAAAGACAAAAGCCGTACGATGTGATAGTGTTATTTCGTTTCATAGTATTTATCGCTAATTCGAATTATTTTTTACTTGTTAAATGTTCTGCAGTTGCATCTAAAGCTTCATAGAAAACTTCTCCAAATTTTCTTACTAGTGGTTCCTTCAAAAATTTATAGACAGGAACTTTAAGTTTTGTACCTAGTGAGCATGCCGCTTTGCAATGATCTTCCCGTGGTTCGTAATTTGCGAATTGTGTTACACCATCTTTACTTTTTTTTACAATGATGGGGAAAAGATGGCAACTAATTGGTTTTTTCCAGGTTGTTTTTCCATCGAGATAAGCTTGTTCAATGCCGCACTTTACAATTCCATTTTCATCGAAAATACCGTAGGCACATATTTTACTTTGTATTGTTGGTGTAACCCAACCAAATTCTTTGTCGTGCACATATCTTCCCTGCCGGTTTATTTCATCAATGCCCTCTTTTCTTAAATAAGGGAGCACAGCTGTAAAAACTTCATCTACTTTCATTAACTCCTTTGCATCGAGCGGTGCGCCTGCATCTCCATCTACACAACAAGCGCCTTTACAGCTTGTGAGGTCGCACACAAATTGATCACTAATAATTTGATCACTCAACAAAACATTATCAATGGCTATCATTGTTGCAAAATTACGTTTTTAAAACTCTCTTGTTTATTAATGAAGGAGAATCGATGTATTCTCTTAAATAAAGTTGATTAGTGCCTAAAAATTATTTCCAACGAAACGTTGAGATAAGATGATCAATATCTTTCTGAATAAAATCAACCACCGGTTTTACCGAGTCAGCATTGGGAGAAGCATAAAAATAAAGCGCCCCTCTTATAAAATTTTTTGTAGTATCTGTCATAAAGAACTGCCTTTGCGTAGCTGCATTACCGCCAAGTTTAAAAAGCAGCCCCGATACATTATTTGCTGTTGTAAAAAGGCTGTCTTTTTTTGATGTTGCCACATCATCATTTTTGTTGGTAAGGTTAAATGCATCATTAATCATTTTATCATACAAATTCACCCCTGCTGAATCTTTGTAAGAACCATCCTGCTGTTTTAATTTATACACTGCTCTTCCACCAATAATTTTATAACTTAAAAATATTTTTGCATTAAAATTTACGAAATCAATATTGCGCCAATAATCATTTTCAGGGTTTACATCAAAATATGTACTGTCTTTTACAATCTTTGCATAAGTGGGGTATTCAAAACTATATGGAATACCAGGCTCATTAAATACAACATACTTTTTTTCAGGTAAATCTATTCTAAAATAACCTGTTTTTTTTGATGTATAATTACTGTTACACGCAGCAATAAAAATGATTGGAAAAACAACTAATAGGAGTTTTTTTTTCAGAATAAACATGATTGCTTCTAAGCTATTTTTTAAAATTATTTTTATTCTTCTATTGGTGGTTTTATTATGACTTTCACCTTATCAATTCTATTTTTGTTAATTTCTAAAGGAATAAATGAAAAATCTCCACTTTGAAGTTCTGCATTTATTTGAGGAAATTCACCCGCAATTTCTAAAACCAAGCCGGCAACGGAATCGCTCTCTCCTCTAACCCCATCAAAAACATCAATATTTAAACCCATTGCTTTACAGGCGTCGTTTATCATTAATTTCCCTTCAAAAATGTATGTAAAATCATCAATTTTTTTGTTCATGCTTTCCTCGTCATCAAACTCATCTTTAATTTCACCTGTAATTTCTTCCATAATATCTTCCAAAGTAACTATGCCAGATGTGCCACCGAATTCATCTACCACTATTGCAAAATGAATGCGCTTTGTTCTAAATTCCTGCAGTAAATCTTCAATTAATTTTTGTTCGTGCACAAAATAGGCAGGCCTTGTAAGTGAGTGCCATTCGAAGTTTTCGGGCTCATTAATATGAGGTAGTAGATCTTTTGTGTGAAGCATTCCCGCTATCTCATCTAAATTGTTTTTATAAACAGGCAACCTGGAATAATGCAAATCTTCCACTGTTTTAATAACCTCATTTAATGTTGTAGCATATTCAATTCCGCTTACATCAAGCCTTGTACGCATTATTTGCTTTACCGGCGTATCTCCAAATTTTCTAATCCCTTTTAAAATCTTTTTTTCTTCAATGGTGGCTTCGTTATCAGGCAATAAATCTATAGCATGGTCCAGGTTGCCGCCATCTTGGGTATTACCTTTATCGGGCGACAATTTCTTTTCCATCCTGTCGCTAAAGCCTACAAGCCTCTTGCTAATTCTATAAAAAATACTGTTGAATATTTCTACCACAAGAGAAGATGTGGATGCGAACCATATTTTATTATGTGTTGCCCAAACCTTAGGTAAAACTTCTACGAAAAGCAAAATGGTAAAACTGATAGCAATAACTTTTATTAAAAACTTTGGCCAAAAAGTAAAGCCATAAACTACCACCCAATCATCTATCAAAATATTTAAAATTAAGATAATGCCAAGGTTAACTAAACTGTTTGTTATTAGCATAGATGCTAATAAAGTTTTTGGCTGCTCTAAAAGAGTAACAATACGCCTAAATGAGGGCTGTTGCCGGGTTTTAAGTACGTTTATGTCTTTTTGGTTGAGTGAAAAAAAAGCAACCTCACTACCTGCAATTAAAAAAGAAAGTATAAATAAGAAGAGTGCTGTACAAATAAGAACACCCGTTACTGCGGGCACTATTAAAAGAAAATTTACATGCAAAACAAGGTTTGCGGTTACCGAATGATAATCCAAAACAAAATATTTTTATGAACAATACAGCGCTACAATTACATTTTTAAAAAGGCAAACGCTCGTTACCTGATTCATCTATTGGTGGTGGCACATCTTCGTTTGTAAATTCCGGATCATCAATACCGCCCGGCATTGTGCCATCGGTTCTCTTATCAAGCATTATCAAATTATCGCCAACGATTTCTGTCGCAAATTTTTTGTTCCCTTCTTTGTCTTCCCAACTTCTTGTTTTTAAACGTCCTTCTACATAAACCAAACTGCCACGGTGTAAGTATTTTTGTGCAAGCTCAGCGAGCCCTCTCCATAGTACAATGGTATGCCATTCTGTTTGAGAAATTAAGCGGCCGCTTCTGTCTTTGTAAGCCTCTGTTGTAGCCAATGAAAATTTAGCAACAGCGATATTCCCTTCCAAAAATTGCATGTCAGGATCTTTTCCCAGGTTACCAATAAGCATCACCCTGTTAACTCCTCTCATAATATTATTTTTTATTTTAAAAAATGCCTGCGACAGCATTGCATCATTATTGTATTTTAAAGATACATTTTATTTGCAAACGATATTTTATAGCTACAAACTTTCGAGTTCTACTTTTTTCTCTAAAAAACTTGTAATAAACCTCGGAAATGCTAAGGCTTTAAGCTCTGAATGCTTAACGGCGGTGTAGCCGTTTGTTGTAAAAGTTGCGTCTGTCATTACATAAAGGAATAGTCCCTCTATTGTTTGGTGGGTGAGTTGCTGTTTATAGAAAAGGGATGTTTTAATACTGGTGTTATTTCCTTTAAATAAGGACGAAAATTCTATTGATTTTACCAGTTTTTGAGGGATTATTTTTTCCTCTTTTTCTATAAGAATAAATTCCCATAAATTTTGCCAGATATCTTTTTCGGTCCTTTTTCTCACAAATATTTTTCCATTTTTTTCAACTATGATATAATAGAAATAACGATGTTTTTTTAATAGTTTTTTCTCCTTTATGGGAAGTATTGTAGTCATATTTTTTGCATATGCTTTACATTGTTTTAGCAGTGGGCAAAGTGCACAAAGCGGCTGTTTTGGTTTGCAAATAGTGGCACCAAAATCCATGATAGCCTGGTTATAGGTGGCAGGATCATCGGTGTAAAGAAGCGTTTGCGCCTGTTCAGCAAAATATTTTTTACCACCGTTTGAATCTATGGGTTTTTCTATTCCAAAAAAACGAGAGATAACCCTGGTCACATTGCCATCTACAACCGCATATGGCAATTTAAAAGCAAAAGACGCAATAGCTGCTGCGGTGTAAGGACCGATACCTTTAAGCTTTAGAATGTCATCATGTTTTTGAGGGAATATTCCTTGGTATTCAAAAGCAATAACTTTAGCAGTAGCCATTAAATTTTTACAGCGACTGTAATAACCAAGCCCCTCCCACATTTTGAAAACCTCATTATCTTCAGCAACTGCGAGTTTATTAACAGTTGGAAATTTTTCTATAAAACGATTGAAATACGCCGTTCCCTGCTCAACCCTTGTTTGCTGGAGAATAATTTCGCTCAACCATATTTTATAAGGATCACTAATCCCCTTCCATGGCATTTGGCGTTGGTTGCTTTTCTTGTTCCAAAGCAAAAGATTTTTAGTGAATATTTGTTTGTGAGATAGAGCAATCATAGAGTTTTGTAAAATTATCTCTTTCAAAATCCTAATAAAATTTAATATACATTTTCTTTTGTTTAATATATATATTTGTATATTACATACTATAATACTTTCCACTATGAGAAAAGCTGACTTAATAAACAAGATTTCCGATAAAACGGGCATCCCAAAAGTAGATGTATTAGTTACACTAGAAACAATGTTTAAAGAAATAAAAGCATCCTTGGCTTCAGGCGAAAACCTTTATGTACGTGGCTTTGGGAGCTTTATAGTTAAAAAAAGAGCTGCAAAAATTGGTAGAAACATTAAAAAGAATGTTGCTGTAGCAATTCCTGAACATTTTATACCTGCATTTAAGCCTGCGAAAGAATTTATGAAAGACATAAAAAATGCGGATATTAAAGTTGAGCCAAAATTTGAAGCAGAAAGCGATGACTAATGTAACTTTGCCGCTCAAATTTTAATCTTGAAAAAACAAATTATCCTCGTTTCCTCGGGAGTTGCCCTTGTGTTGGCACTTTTTATTTTTGGTAGAACTACAAATAATAAATTAGTTTCTGTTGCCGAAAAATCTGGTAGCAGTTCTGTAAAATTATTCGACATTGCCCAATTCATACAACAAGAAAAGGCAAAACTTACTAATAGTCAAACGCTTATAGCTAACTCATTAGAGAATGGCATCTCGGCTACAAATGATACAGCTAAAGTCATTAAAGCAAACGATTCCCTTGCCGCTTTTTGGAAAGACTCTATAAAATCCTTTGAACCCTACGCATTTTATATTTCAGAGTCATCTAAGTTGGAGAATTCAGAAAAAAACCTCACCTTTGCAGCCCGAATATTTTTAGACAACCTGAGAGGAGAAAAAGACCAGGCGAAACTAAATTGGGAAACAACAACTGCAATCGATTTGTTTGAAAGGGCTTTAAAACTCAATCCAAACAATGATGATTTAAGGATAGGTTTGGGAAGTTGTTACATTTACGGCAAAGGCCGAAGTGGAGACCCACAGGAAACAATGCAAGGGATACAACAACTTTTATCGGTTGTAAGAAAAGACTCTTCTAATATGCAGGCTCAAATGATGCTTGGTGTTGGTGGTTTGGTTTCAGGGCAATTTGATAAATCAATTGAAAGGTTAAACAAAGTTGTAACCCAACAACCTCAAAATGCTGAGGCTGTTGCCTACTTGGCAGATGCTTATGCAGGAAAAGGCGATAAAGCAAATGCTGTGAAATGGTATAACATCAGCAAGAGGCTCATCAATAATCCGCATTATAACGAAGAGGTAGATGCAAGGATTAAAACATTAAAATAACGAACTGTAGCAATACAATATATTTATTTAAAAATTATTTATTAAACACAAAAAAGATCAATTATGCCTTGTGGTAAAAAGAGAAAACGTCATAAAATAGCTACTCACAAGCGTAAAAAACGTTTAAGAAAAAACCGTCATAAGAAGAAGTAATTT
>JANOTH010000080.1:0-3535 GCA_031416275.1 Ferruginibacter sp.
GCATCGTCTTTCAATATTCCAAAAACAACTCCATCGCAACCTAGTTCTTTACAAACCTGTATATCCGCTTTCATTATGTCAAACTCTTCGGCTGAATACAAAAAATCGCCACCCCGTGGTCGGATTATAGGAAACAAATCAATAGTTAAAATTTGCCTTGCAGCTTTAATAAATCCATAAGAGGGAGTGGTGCCACCTTCTCCGGGATTATCGCACAATTCTATTCTGTTCGCACCCGCACTTTGTGCATGTTTGCAGCTTTCAATATTAAAAGCAATCGTTTCAAGTGTATATTTCAAAAAATAAATTTTTAATAATAATGCTGATTGCTAAGTTACCCAAGAATATATTTTGCCTCAACAATTCGATTTTCTGTGGCGGTTTTTAGGCTATAAACGAATCCTTTTTGTATAGCGTAAGCGCCATGCTCTCCTTTTTTGTTCATTGCTAAAAAACCCACCTGAAATGTTTTTGCTTTTGCTTTGTCTCTATTTACAATTCGCTCGACAGCCTTTCTGCACGCATTTTCAGGGCTGTAACCCTGCCGCATAAACTCAACCACCAAGTGCGTTCCGCAAATGCGAATTACTTCTTCACCCACACCGCTGCTTGTAGCACAACCAATTTCATTATCAACAAAAAGGCCTGCACCAATTACCGGTGAATCACCTGCTCTGCCATGCACTTTAAAAGCCATACCACTTGTAGTAACACCGCCACTCATGTTTCCCTTTTTATCCATTGCCAATAGGCCCATCGTATCGTGGTTTGGTGTGCCATCGTCAAAAAAAGCAGGAGCAAAAGGGCCACCAAATTTCTTTTTATTTTCAATGTTTATTTCAGGCTTGTAATCGTTATTCTTTAGCCAATCATTGTATGCATTTTGCGCATCTTTTGATAAAACCTTTTGCTCTTTTGCAAACCCATTTTCTAATGCAAATTGTTGCGCACCATTGCCCACCAATAGAACATGCGGCGAATTTTCCATCACTTTTCTTGCAACGGAAATTGGGTGTTTAATATCTTCCAATCCGGCAACAGCTCCGCAATTTGATTTTTCATCCATCACACAGGCGTCTAATGTTACAACGCCATCACGATCAGGATAGCCACCCAAGCCAACGCAGCAATCAATTTTATCTTCAATAGAAATAGCACCCGCTTCAACTGCATCTAATGCACGCCCACCTTTTTGTAAAACAATCCATGCTGCTGCATTTACAGCCATGCCACTATCCCATGTAGAAATTACAATTGGTTTTGTGGACGCACTAGGAGATGATTTTGAGGTATTAAATGACAAGGAAGACAAACCCAATGAACTGATTTTAAGAAAATGTTTGCGGTTCATTTTTTATTTTAAAGATAGGAAAGTTGAGTTGGAAATGTTTTGGGTGTTTTATTGTAATATTTTCAACTGATGGATGGCGCTATCATATAATTGCAATATGTTTCTACATAAGTTACTAATAGTTCTCAACCTTAGTATGCATAATTAAGTAGGAGCCAAACCTTTTTATAATTGATAGGATAATAAGGTTTACATAAAACATATTACGAATTTCTACTAAAGTTAAATCACAAAAAACTGATTTTAATATTTTTGATAGAAAGAGTAATAAAAGACTCATAAAATTTGTGTGGTTACAAAAAGTGTTTTTTTACTTGCTTGCATAAAAGTGAAAAATGTTTTGCTGCTGAGCGTAGCCGTGATAGAAGTGGATATCCTTTTGTGTTTCCGCCTGGCGGACACAAAAGATAGCAACGGATAGCACGAAATAAATGCTGAGAAGATATGCTATGCTCATGCTCCCAAGCTTCATTAAGAAACCTATAGAAAACAATGAAATTGAACTTCACACCAATCTCAAAATTTTAATAGTATTTTTAATCTTTGTAAATAAAACTTTAACATGGCAGATATATTAATAATTGATGATGAGAAGGCGATTAGGAAAACCCTTTCAGAAATTCTTTCTTTTGAAGGTTACACAATCGAAGAAGCTGCTGATGGTGAAGAGGGCTTGAAAAAATTTGGGCTTAAAAATTACGATGTTGTGTTATGCGATATCAAAATGCCAAAAATTGATGGTATAGAATTTTTAGAAAAAGCAAAAGCCATTAACGCAGATGTCCCAATTATCATGATAAGCGGCCACGGCAACCTTGAAACAGCTGTAGATGCTGTAAAAAAAGGTGCATTCGATTATATTAGCAAACCGCCGGATCTTAACCGATTACTGATTACACTTCGCAACGCTATTGACCGAACAAACCTAACTGCAGAAACAAAAGTGCTAAAGCGTAAGGTTAATAAAATGATTGAAATGGTTGGTGACAGTCCTGCCATTGAAAAAATAAAACATACTATTGAAAAGGTTGCACCAACGGATGCACGTGTACTTATTACCGGCGAAAACGGTGTTGGTAAGGAGTTGGTGGCAAGGTGGATACATGAAAAAAGTAACCGTAACACAGGGCCAATGGTGGAGGTTAATTGTGCAGCTATACCTGGAGAGTTAATTGAGAGTGAATTATTTGGGCATGAAAAAGGTTCGTTTACATCTGCCATAAAACAAAGAATTGGCAAATTTGAACAAGCCAATGGAGGTACTTTATTTTTGGATGAAATTGGCGATATGAGTTTAAATGCGCAAGCAAAAGTGTTGCGGGCATTGCAGGAAGGCAAAATTACAAGGGTTGGTGCGGATAAAGATATTAATGTAGATGTAAGGGTAGTAGCTGCCACCAATAAAGATTTGTTGAAAGAGGTAGACGAAAAAAACTTTAGGCTAGATCTCTATCACAGGCTCGGTGTCATCATTATTCACGTACCATCTTTAAAAGAGCGGCAGGATGATATACCAAAACTTGCAACACATTTTACCAAAATTATTGCAGCGGAGTATGGGCAACCCAAAAAAGAAATTGAGAAAGATGCAATGGCTATTTTAAAAAGTTACAATTGGGGAGGTAATATAAGAGAGCTTCGCAATGTTGTTGAACGCCTAATTATTATGGGCGGTAAAACTATTACTGCTGATGATGTAAAGACCTATGCTACTCCGTAACCGGGTAGAATGTTCTGACTATTTAAATGTTAAATCGCTTCATTTGTAGTTTTCAAATATTACTTTTGGCGCTAATAAAAAACTGTTTATGAGTATTGGCTGGATAATTTTTGTTGTAGCAGCAATTGGCTGGCATGTTGGGATGTACGGAATGTTTAAAAAAGCGGGAATAGAACCTTGGAAAGCGCTTGTACCATTTTATAACACCTGGTGCATGGTGGAGAAAATGGAGTTGCCGAAATGGTGGTTTTTTGTACAATTTATTCCTGTTGCAGGTGTTTTTATTACAATCTGGATAACCATAAAATTTACGGAACATTTTGGCAGATTTGGCTTGGGACATCATGCTGCTGCAGTGTTTGTTCCATTTATTTATTTCCCTTATTTAGGTTTTTCTGCTAATGAAAGATACGCCGGTAAAAAAGTAGTTGATAACTATAAAAAATCTGGTGCAAGAGAATGGA
>JANOTH010000081.1:0-3099 GCA_031416275.1 Ferruginibacter sp.
ACAAAAAGTACGGCATTTAATACCACATCAATTAACTCCCAAAATTTATCTACATAATCAATAGTAACATCACTCATTGCTTTTTTATGGTTGTAATTGCCAACAAATAAACCCATAATAACCATTGCCAACGCACCGGAGATATGCAGGTATAAACACAGGCTGTAACCCGCCATTACAAAAGCCAAGGTTAGTAAAACTTCCGTTTCGTAATGGTCTATTGATGACAGTATTTTATGTAGAATAAACCCTGCCGCTAAGCCAAACAGTATCCCACCAAAACTCTCCTGAACAAACAAAATTCCAAAATGTGAAAAGTCAATAGCTGACCCATCACTTTTTAAAACCTCCAGTAAAGCAATAAAAATTACAACCCCTATTCCATCGTTAAATAAACTTTCTCCAACTATTGTTGCTTCAATTTTTTTAGGAACATTTGCCTTAGTGAGTATCCCTAAAACAGCTATCGGGTCGGTTGGTGAAATTAAAGTGCCGAATAATAAACAGTAAATAAAATCAATTTGAATATTAAGCAAACCACAAAGCCAATAAAACAAACATGCTATAATGATGGTAGAAAGTATGACCCCAAAAACTGCAAAAAGAGAGATGACTTTTAGTTGCTTTTTTATATCTCTCCATTCCGTATGCAATGCGCCTGCGAATAGCAAATAGCCTAACATATATTCAATAATATATTTACTGATGTCCAGCCCTTCTATTAAAGTTTTAATTTGGTAGAAATGTTTAACATCCCACAATTTTGAGCTAAGAATTACCAATGATAATAATGTAGATAGAAAGAAAAGCCCAATTACGAAGGGCATTTTAATAAAACGCTGGTTTATGTAAGCGAATACGGCAGATATGGCGATAATTATAACACCTATGATATAAATTGACATTGAAGATGAATAGTTTTTTGACTTTAATAAATAACCACAAATAAGCCTTGGTAGCTTTCTTGTTTATCAATTTAAGTTATTGAAAGATAATTTTAATACTATTGCTTTATACAAACAATTTGTTCTCCGTTAAAAATAATTTATTCTCTCTAAACTAAATTTCGTTCTAGCATTTACTTTAAAGATGATCTATTAAATTGGTATGGATTTATAATCGCTTAAGTTGATAAAAATCTTTTCGTCTGTCTTTTAAATTTCGCACACTTCCATAAGCATGTAACTCATCTAACAATTTTAAATCAACATCTGAAATTAGGACCATTTCTGTATTAGCCGTTGCTTCACTCTTAACCGCATTAGATGGAAAAGCAAAATCGCTTGGCGTAAACACGGCCGACTGCGAATATTGAATATCCAAATTTTCTATTTTGGGTAAAATGCCAACGCTACCTGTAATAGCTACAAAACATTCGTTTTCTACCGCTCTTGCTTGTGCACATAAGCGAACCCGTAAATAAGAGTTGTGTGTATCTGTAAGATAAGGAACAAATAAAATTTGAACACCTTCTTCGGCCAACAACCTCGAGAGTTCGGGGAACTCAATATCATAACAAATTAGTACGCCAATTTTTCCTGAATCAGTATCATAAGTTTGTAAAGTATTACCACCTTTTAACCCCCAAAACTTTTCCTCATCAGGAGTAATATGTAGCTTTTCATACATCTCAACTTTACCATTTCTATGACAAACGTAACCTACATTTTTTAAAATATTATTTTCGTACAAAGGCATACTACCGGCAATAATATTTACATTATATGCTACCGCATATTCGCTAAATTTATCTCTTATTCGGTGGGTGTACTGGGCCATTGCTCTCATTGCTTCTGACTCACTCATGTGTTCAAATTCCGCCATTAATGGACCATTAAAATACTCAGGGAATACAACAAAATCTGCTTTATAATTTGAGATAGAATCAATAAAATACTCTGCCTGCTGAAATAACTCATCTAAAGAGTTATATAAACGCATCTTCCATTGCACCATTCCCAAACGAACATTCTTTCTTATTCTGTTAGTATGCGAATACTCAGGTATATAATAAACATTATCCCACTGTAATAATGTAGCAAACTCCTGGCTCTCATTATCTTCGGGCATGTAATTTTTTAAAACTTTCTTTACATGAAAATCGTTGCTTAACTGAAATGATAACACAGGATCATATATTTCCTTCAGCTTTACTTTTTGGATATATTCTTTGCATTTTAATTCGCCTGCGTAAGTATGATAATTTGGAATTCTACCACCAAAAACTACCGCTTTTAAATTTAGTTTTTCGCACAACTCTTTGCGTGCATCATATAACCTGCGCCCAAGCCTTAAGCCTCTATACTCAGGCCTTATAAAAACTTCAATTCCATATAATACCTGTCCATTTTCGTTGTGAGATGAAAATGTATAATTACCTGTTATTTGTTTATAGGTATGGTCATCGCCATAATCATCATACTTTACAATGATGGATAATGCGCAGCCGACCACTTTTTCATCAGCTATTATTACAAATTGCCCCCTGGGAAATTTGTTTATAAGTTTTTCAATAACAGCTTCACTCCAGTAACTGCCTGTCCAGTTAATGTAGGCGGCCTTCATAGCCTCTAACAATTGCTTGTAGTGCGAAATTTCTAATTGTAATATCTCAATATTTTTAATCATTTTATTTTTTTTAATTCAACATGTGCTGTTGTAAATAGAAACCTATAGTAACCTCAAGTCCTAAAACAAGTTTAGCGCTGCAATAAGCAGTCTCTTCATTAAGTTTAAAAATTATAAGGGTAAAATACATTTCTCAAATGCGGCACATTTCAAAATTGCAAACATCTTTTACTACAAGAATGTTATAACGATTTTAAATGAAATGGCAGGTAATAACTTGCTTCGCCCGCAAAATATAATTCTCTTTCTGCAATTAATTCAGGCGTTAGCGAGGGCTTTATCGAAAGCACCGGTATTTTTGAATGGTTCACAATTAGTTGCGTAAAACTTCCACCAAAAAAATTATACCATGCTTTGTCAAGCGTAGCATTTATAATCATTAAATCGTCATTTCTTTCGTGGGCTACATCCAAAATTTTCTTCGCTATGTTTTCACATTGGAGGGTTTCGTAAGATATGTATTCGTTGTTA
>JANOTH010000082.1:0-2320 GCA_031416275.1 Ferruginibacter sp.
CACAAAAATAAATACAACCGGTATCAGCCATGAAGCTACTTTATCTGTAAACTTTTCAATAGGAGCCTGTTCATTTTCTGCTTCTTCCACTAAAGTTATAATGCGGGAAAAAACAGTGTCTTTTCCGGCTTTGGTCATTTCAATATCAAGTGCCCCCAACTCAACAATTGTTCCTGCAAAAGCATCGCTTCCTACAACTTTCTCCTGTGGTACACTTTCTCCTGTAATCGGTGCCTGGTTAACAGAACCTGCACCTCCGATAACTTTCCCATCTACCGGAATTTTCTCGCCTGCTTTCACTAAAATAATATCACCGATTTTTAAATCATCTATTTGTACCGTTTCTTCTTTACCGTCTTTTTTTACGATAGCTATTTTTGGTACAGACCCTATTAATTCTTTTATAGATGCTCTTGCTCTTTCGCCGCTTGCACTTGCTATATATTCTGCAATAAGGATAATCATCAGTACTACCGAACCGGCAAGATATTCTTTACCAAAAACTGAGATTATAACGGCTATAGTTATAAATATTTCCGTGCCTATTTTCCGCTCGTTAAAAAGATCGGTAGCCGCTACTTTTACTAACGAGTACAGCCCAAATGCCATTGCAGCAAGCAGTACAGGCAAGGGAATAAGTTGAAAATAATATAAAAGACTTATAATACCAACTGTTAGAATACGAACAATTTCCCAAATAAATTGTCGTGAAAAAAAAGTTTGTGTAATGGTCATAATATTTAGATTGATAATGAAACAAACAGGTTTTAAAATTTATAAAATTTTATTCTTCTACATTTTTAAGTGCTGATAATAAAGAATACGCACCTTTTACTACAATCTTTTCTTTCACAGGGTCAATCTTTTGAAGTAAAGTAACGCCCACATACCCTTCCTGCTCTGTGCCTTTAATAACGGGTATCATTTTAAAAATAAATTTATTCTGCAAAGTATCAGAACGTATGAAAATGTAATCTTTTCCATCTGACTGTACAATCGCTTCAGTAGGCAAAGCAGCTTCATTGTTTGCGCCTGTTTCTATTAATGCTTTGACATACATACCCGGTAATAAATCAGGATCACCTGCATTTGATAAATGGCAATGTACAGGTATGGTTCCATCTGTGCCTGTAGATTTACCAATAAGGAATATTTTTGCCTGCCTTACATAACTTGTTTCATTAGCCAAGCCAAAATATATCACCTGTCCTACTTTTAACTGACGTACATCTTTTTCAAAAACATTTAAAGCAAGGTGCAAATCATTTGTATTGGCAAGCTCAAAAAGCACATCACTTGGCTGCACATATTTGCCCATGTTTACATTACTCTCTTTAACGTAACCTGTAATGGGTGAATATAAATTAGCAGTTTTTGACATGCCGCCGGGTTTAATACCCACAAGCGATAATTTTTGTGCCAAGCCCCTAATCCTTGCCTGCTGCATGTTGTATTCAGATGATACCTGTTGCAATGTTTTGCCTGCATTAATTTCTTCTTTGCGTAATTCCTGCTGTCTTTTTAGTTCCTGATCTAAATAAACAAGCCTGCTTTTGCTTTCAAGGTATTCCTGCTGAATATCTATAAATAGTGAATTTTCAATTACTGCAATTACTTGCCCTTTACGAATTGCCTGCCCGGGTAGCAGACCTGTACTCCTTACATAACCGCCGAGAGGTGCAGAGATCGATACTGCATTTTGAGGTGCTACATCAATGAGACCGTTTACTTTTATAGCGCCGCTTAGTGGTCTGTTTTCAATATTACCTAAACGAATTTCAGCCATCTTATACTGCTCGGTAGTTAGGGTTACTTGATTTGCAATAATGCTATCAGCTTTGGTTTCAGTAGATGACACAGTGGTATTTTCAGTTTCTGTTTTTTTATTATCAGAACAGGCTATAAAAAATGATAAGGTAATTATTGTTGCTAATAAGATATTTATAGAACGTTTCATTGTTTTGTATTTGTTAGATTATTTAATGCCGCTAAGGGTTTCAATGGTTACAATAGATTGGTTATAGAGATAAATTGCATCTATATAATCTGCTTTTATTTTAAGTGCCGTAGCAAGACTCAGTTGATACTGAATAAACGGAAGCTCACCGCTTTTAAAACTTTTAACAGCATTATTAATGATTCTTTCTGCCTGCGGTAACCCTGTTTTTTCATAATAGTCAACAGCACTTTTGTGCTTATTGTATTGCTGAATGGAGGCAGCCAATTGAGTGTTTAATTGCACCTGTTGATATTCTACTTTTGTAGCAGCAATTTGCTCATTAATTCTTGCAGCAGCCACCTTAGATTTGTAACCACCCGG
>JANOTH010000083.1:0-2040 GCA_031416275.1 Ferruginibacter sp.
AAAAATAAAATATGCTTTGCGTTGTTTATAAGTGGAGCGGTAAAACTTACTCGGTTCATTTTTATTTCTTCCACATACACTTCTTTAACCAATGCATTTTGTTCGTGCAAAATAGTTGTGTGAGGAAAAAGAGATGCGGTATGTCCATTATCTCCCATGCCCAATAAAATTAAATCGAACACTGGCTTATCAGTTTTAAAAAATATTTTAATGGTAGCTTCATAATAGATGGCGGCGTTTACGGGGCTTTCATCTACGGGTATTATAAAAACGTTTTTCTTTGGTACAGGTACTTTATCCAGTAAAATATTTTTGGCATTAAAGGCATTGTTGTCTTTATCGTTTAAAGGAACACAACGTTCATCTCCCCAAAAAAAATAACATTTTTTCCAGTTTACCTGTGTGCTATAAAAATCTGTTGCAAGCAGTCGATAGATGGCTGCAGGTGTGTTACCACCGGAGAGTGCAACGGTGAACTTCCCTTTCTCATCTATAGCTTCTGCGGCACGTTTGATAAAATATTCTGTTGCTGCTTTTGTAAATAAATCAGGGCTATCAAAATGTGTTACTTTATTCATTTTTCTTTTTTTCAAAAGGGAGAATGATCCAATTGTTGCCATCTCTTGCAATAAGAGCCTCAGCTGTTTCGGGGCCGTTTGTACCTGCACTGTAATTGGGGAAATTTACAGATGGGTTATCTCGCCACATTTCTAAAATCGGTGTAATAACTTCCCATGCTGCTTCTACTTGGTCAGCACGCATAAACAAAGTTGCATCGCCTTCTATTACATCTAACAAAAGTGTTTCATAACCTTCGGGTATGCCTGAGCTGTATGTATCGTGGTAATTAAAGAGCATGTCTACCGGATTTAGCTGCATTTTTAAACCAGGTTTTTTCGCTTGAAAACGGATTCGTATTCCCATATCAGGCTGTATGTTTATGATCATTCTATTGGGCTGCCAGTTCTCTATTGCTTCATCAGGAAATGACTGGTGGGGAACAGGTTTAAACTGTATTGTTATAACCGAAATAGTTTGCTGCATTCGTTTGCCGCTGCGCACATAAAAAGGTACATTGCTCCATCGCCAATTATCAACAAAAAATTTTATCGCTGCAAATGTTTCGGTGTTTGAATCTTTGGGTACATCTTTTTCATCTCTATACGACTTTACCTGTTCACCTTCTTGCCAGCCGCCGGCGTATTGCCCGCGGCTGGCAAACTCATGTACATCTTCTCTTTTTATTTCTCTAATGGCATGAAGCACATCAGCTTTTTTATTGCGTATTTCATTAGCATCGAAAGATACCGGAGGTTCCATTGCTATCAGGCAAAGCAACTGCATTACATGGTTTTGCACCATATCTCTTAAAGCTCCACTGTGATCGTAGTAGGCACCGCGGTCTTCCACACCAATTTTTTCGCTTACAGTTATCTGTATGTTGTCAATATAATTTCTGTTCCATAAGGGCTCAAACAAAGCATTTGCAAAACGAAATGCAAGTAAATTTTGTACCGTTTCTTTTCCTAAATAATGATCTATTCTATACAGCTGTTCCTCTGAAAAAATAGAAAGTAATTTTTCATTCAAAGCTTTTGCTGTTTGTAAATCCGTACCAAATGGTTTCTCTATTACGAGCCTTGCGTGTTCGCAATCTTCGTTAAGTCCCGCTTCCTTTAATCCATCAGCAATTGCTTCAAAAAACTGAGGGTTTACAGCAAGGTAATAAATTTTATTTACCTGCTGGTCTGCTAGTTTTTCAAATGCAGCAACATCTTTTTTAATAGTTGTAAAGGTTCCTTTGTTATTAAAATCACCAGTCTTGTAAACAATATATTTTGAAAAATTATCCCATTTTTCTGCAACCGATTTACCACTACGTGAAAACTTGTCTACACCATCTCTTAATTTTTTTACAAACTCGCCGTCCTTCATTTCGCTTCGGCCAAGGCATACAATACTAAACTTTTCGTTAAGCCAACCGTCAAGATAAAGATTGTATAATGCAGGAATTAGTTTGCGCCAGGTGAGGTCTCCTGA
>JANOTH010000084.1:0-4554 GCA_031416275.1 Ferruginibacter sp.
ATTAAAACGGTTTAAGTTTAAAGAAGTAAGGTATCTATCTTCTGTTCCCGCACCTGCAGTTACATTACCGAAGTAACCTTTGTTCTTGTCTTTTTTAAGCTGAATATTTAAGGTTTTTGTTGGGTCGCCATCTTTTATTCCGGTAAAAGCTGACTGATCGCCATAATCATCTACTATTTGAATTCTATCAACCATATCTGCGTTCAATTGCCGAGTAGCAGTTTTTACATCACCTCCAAAAAACTCTTTTCCATTTACTTTTACTTTTGTTACCTCTTTACCTTGAGCAGTTACTTTACCGTCTTTATCAACTTCAACGCCTGGCAACCTTTTTAATACCTCTTCTACATTATCGATTTTACGAAACATGGTACTGTCAATTTTATACGAAACAGTATCTTCTTTTATTTGAATTTTAGAGGTTTCAATGGTTACTGTTTCAAGCGTATTATCGCCGGGTGTCATAATAACTTCATTGTTTACAACTTCGCCTGTTGCGTTTGTAAAATCGTAACTATCTGCAAATTTTTTATAACCTATATACGAAATGGAAATATTGACTTTCCTTGCTGGAACTCTATTAAAAACATAATCGCCTTTTTCGTTGGTAACTGTTTTTAAAGTATCCTTTAAACCTGTGTAAAAAAGAGAGACAGATGCTTTGTTGAGATTTTTACCATCGTCCGTTCTAATGCTTCCCTTAACGGTTATTGTTTGCTGTGCATTAACGTTTAAAATAGAAAGAAGGGTTAATAGTGTAAAAAATATTTTCATTTTTCTCTGCTTAAATGTGTTCAACTTTTTACAAAATTAAGCATACGTAAGTTGTCGTAGATACCGCTTGTAAAATAATATAGAAAAGAAATAAGATGGGTTGTGGTGCAATAAAGACGACAATGCCAATGAATAATTATAAAGTCATTTTATCAAATTGCTCAACAAAGTTTAAAACTTTGTTTGTAAACGATTCTTCTTCGTTGAACAAAATGTTTATTCTTATTGGTAGTGCATAAATTGGAAAATCAGCTAACTCCTTTTCAAATTTTTTGAGCCTTACCGCATCTTTTTCTGTTGTAAGGATTATTTTATCTGTTGATTTAATCTTGTCGAAGTGTTTTAAAATGTCTTTTAAATCGATGCTTGAAAAGATATGATGATCGGGGTAACGCAGCATATCGTAACTGTGAACATGCTCAGCCAAAAAAGTTTGCATTGGTTTTGGGTTGGCAATACCTGTAATTAAAAGAAGATCGCTGCTTTCACTCATTTTATAAACCGTTCTATTAAAAATGTGGTAGGGTGGAGCATACAAGATTTCTGAAAAAAATAAATGTTGATGCGGCAATACATTCAATTCATTTTTAATTGCACATTTTTCTTCTTCATTTATTGATGATTTGCATTTTGTCACCACAATAATATCGGCCCGCTTGGCACTAAAACGTACGTCTCTTAAATCTCCAGCAGGCATCATAAAATCTCTTGAGTACAAATTTTTATACTCCGTTAATAAAATATTTAATCCGGCTTTCACACTCCTGTGTTGAAAAGCGTCGTCAAGGATAATGACTTCTGTTTGTGGCCTTTCATGTAAAATTTGTGGAATTGCTTCAAAACGTTCCTCCCCTACTGCCACTGTAATTTTTGGAAATTTTTCATGAAACTGCATGGGTTCGTCACCTATTTCTAACGCTGTTGTTTTGGCGTTCGCAATGGCAAAACCTTTTGTTTTTCTTTTATAACCCCGGCTTAAAGTAGCAGTTTCATATTTGTCCTGAAAAATTTCTATAAGGTATTCGGTCATCGGCGTTTTACCTGTGCCACCAACAGCTAAGTTGCCTACACATATTAGAGGGAAATTAAAGGAGGCTGATTTTAAAATCTTTTTATCGAATAAATAATTGCGAAGCAATATTACGGCACCGTAAATAAGTGAAAATGGAAACAATAAATACCTAAAACTCTTAAGCAATTTAGTGGTTTTAATACTGAAAAATACGATCAGGCGTAACGCAAATATCCATTTTTTTATCAAATTCGTTTATATCGTCTATTACCACCTCACTAAAAAAGCTAAAGCCTACTTTGAGCATCGTAGGTTTGCAGTCGTTAATAAGTTTATCATAAAAACCTTTACCATAGCCAACTCTGTAACCGTAAGCATCAAAGGCTAGCAAAGGAAGCAGCATTAATTCAATGCTTTGAGGTGAAACAGGATTACCATTTATTGGTTCATTAATTTGGTAATCATTTACTTCAAAAATTGTATCTTCTTTAGTGGCGACAGGTATTAAACTGTTTTCTTTAAAATTTGTAACCGGGTATATTAAAGTAGTTGCTGGATTTTTAAAAAAACAATATTCTTCTATTAAAATTGGGTTGTACTCATTGTACTTTTCTATGGGCGAAAAACTCATTACATTATTTGGAATATCTAAATGAAGGCTTTGAAACTGTATCAATAACAAATCTTCAAGACGATCCTTTTCGCCTGGTGAAAGATCCACTCTTTTTTGTTTATAAGATTTTCTAATGGCAGATTTTGTCATTTATAAATAAAATTCTTGAGCATTTGTAGGCAATACACTTGAAACAAAATAATACATACATTTTTAAATAAACACTGCGCCTGTGCGTGAGGGATAGTAGCGGAAATACTTTTTTGTTGCATTTGAACAAAAAAGATTGTAGCGAATAGCCCGACCCGGAGGGGCACGCCCAAATTGTTTTTAGCATTTACCGCTCATTCATCCCTTTAATAAAATCGCTCACCAAATAACTAATTAGTTTACCCGTCGTTTCGTCTTTTCTACCATCTGCAAGTTGTGCGGCGCCTTCGCAAATATGTAAATAGCATGCTTTTGAATGGCGAGTGGTGTATGTAATAAATTGTCTGGCTAAAAGCAAACTGATACCTGACGGCGACTGTGCGCTACACAATGCATGCTGTATGCAATCCACATCAAGCTCAATGCCCGTATAATTATCACTAGTAAAATCTACCGCTTGGCCCACAGCCTGTATAAAACTCTTTTTCTCTCTTAAAAAAATATCTTCGTAAGAGGTGTATTGTAAGAATGGATTTGACAACACATCTACCAAAACATTTTGAGAAATGTAATTTTCCTGCAGACCAACAATGCTGTATTTGCCCAAGTAGCCATCTGATTCTGCATACCTAAAACCATTGCCACTATGCCTTCCTTCCATACTTCGGTAATCTGAATGGGCATCTAAATTAATGGCATTCATTTGTGCAATTGGTACCAAATTGTTTTTTAAAAGTCCTTTGGCAGTACCTTTTAACAATGGGTAAGCATTGTTGTGGCCGCCGCCAATTACCAACGGGATTTTACCTGCGGCAGAAATTATTTTCACAATATTTTCTACCTCATCATCAATGGTATTTACCGCATGGCGATAAGCATCTATTTTTTCATCTTCATTGTAAGCATTGTTTTCTATGAGGTATTTTATATCTCCAAAATCAAAATGACCTAATAGTAATACATCTTCGCCACTGCAAAAATCATTGCTTTGGATATTTAAAAAAGCGTTCAAGAATGGATACCAATTTGAATCTGCGCCACCTGTACCATGATTTGCTTTTACACCAATATCTTCGGGAATACCTACCAATACATACTTTGCAGCATTTTCGTTTAACACTTCAGGCCATTCTCCTGTTGACAAATATTGTATGCGTTCACCAAGTTTTGTTTCAAAGCGTCGTTGTTTGGTGAGGGAAACAAAATCTTTTTTACCGTAAAATTTAAAGTGCTTCATTTGTTGGTTTTATGGCGGATGAACTGATTAATATTTAGGAACTCAAATATAAAATGATCTTTCTTAAAAATATTTTTTAAACCCAATTTCCTTTGAGCATTACTTTTTCAATGTTATTGGTACTAAAGCTATAAAACAAATAGGCAACTGAGGGTATTTTTTTAGTGAGTATTATATCTGCTCTTTTGCCGATCATGATAGAGCCTGTTTGCTTTTCGCAATTCATTGCGTAAGCTCCATTAATAGTAGCTGCATTTATTACTTCTTCAGGCAGCATTTTCATTTGTATGCAACTTAAAGAAGTTACAAAATTCATGTTGCCAGATGGCGATGAGCCGGGGTTATAGTCAGAAGCTAGCGTTACTGCTGCACCTGCATGTATCAGTTGGCGGGCAGGTTGAAACGGCATTCTTAAAAAAAATGCAGCAGTTGGTAATAGTGTGCTACAGCCTTTATAATTTCCTATTAATGTAATTTCGTTTTCTGTTAATGTTTCTAAATGATCAAGAGAAAGTGCATTATGATTTATTCCTACCTCTATGCCACCAATGCTGTTCAATTGGTTTACATGCAATTTTGGTGGTAATTCAACAGCCGCTCCTGCAATACAAATTTCTTCCATTTCTTCGGGCGAAAAAAAGCCCGTCTCACAAAACACATCAATAAAATCTGACAACTTTTCTTTTGCAATAACCGGCAACATCTCGTTTATTATACAATCTATATAGCCCCTGTGATTTTCTGTATACTCGGCGGGGTAAGCATGCG
>JANOTH010000085.1:0-8958 GCA_031416275.1 Ferruginibacter sp.
GGAAAATTTATTTGGGGTTTTTCTCTATCGTTTCTTAACTGGATCAAGATGGTTTTTGTGACCGCTTTAATTGGCATTGCGCCGGCAACCATTAGTATTTTACTTAACCAAGCAAGGCTATTAAAAAAATACAGAAAAGAAGCGGTAGTTATAAATGAATATTTACCACACAATGATGAGCAACCTATTGGAGTTTTGCAGGAAGAAAATAGGGCTTCCGTTGAAAAACAACTGTTCAACGATGGTTATAATGCTGTTTTAAATGAAGAAAATAACATTGAAAAACAAATTGATGAGCTTGCAGGCCATGTTACTTTTACAGCAGAAAATGAAAAAGAAAATCTAACAATTGAGCCAAATGCTTTTTTAGCGGCTACTTCAGCAGATAATTATGTAAAGATATATTATCAAGAAAACGATAAATTGAAAACTACTATTATAAGAACTACCTTAAAAAGAGCAGCAGAAAATACATTTACCCATACTAAGATATTTCGAAGCCACCGAACCGCCCTTGTAAACCTTGCGCATGTAGAAAAAGTAAACGGTACTGCACAAGGCTACAAATTAAAAATTGCTTTTATGGGAGAAGAAATACCTGTGTCGAGAAATTTGAATAGGGAGTTGAAAGAGAAACTTGGTAGCCTCACCCTCGTTCCCTCTCCCGGAGGAGAGGGAGGACGAGGAGATTGATTAGAGGATTGACAAGAAGAGTAAAGAGAGTATTGTTTTAAATTATTGAACTTGTCTTCGAATCCCGAAGGGGTTCAACCTTGAGTAACCATGGGTGAAACACCGTGGGTGTAACTGCGCAGCAGCGATAAAAATCTCACCTTGCAACCATTACATAACAACAATTCGCCCCAATCTATCAGATATCCCTTCCCTTAGGAAAGAATAAGAGGGACTCCTCACCCCAAAAATGCAATTCGCCCCAAACCCACTACCATTAAGCCCTTGCATTTGGAAGAGGCTAATGCGCCAATGTATTTTTACAAAACAAAACAACCACGAAAATTTAAAAAAATACATAACATGAAAAAAATCGTTTCCAACATCAGCCACTTTTTAGCCAACCAACTTCACCTACTTATAATGGTTGTTGCAGGCTTTATTAGTCAACATGCAGCGGCACAGGATAGTACTTACTCAAACTACCTTGCCAAAAACAACGAGAAAATTCCATTGGTGGCAATAATAGTTTTGCCATATTTGATGAGGCTTTTTACAATAACCAATTGTTTCTCGTAACAGAATCGCATGGGTATTACAAACCACACGAAATAGATGCGGAACTTTTCAAACAAATAAATAAGAAAAATGGCGTAAGGTATTATGTGGCTGAGGTAGATTTTAGCCAGGCACATTATATAAATAAATACCTCAGCACCGGCAACGAGGATTTCTTAAAGGCTATTTACCAAAATTGGTACAACAAACAGGCACAATGGGGTTGCAAAGCTGGGTTTGAAAAATGGAAGAACCTATATAATTATAACCTCACATTAGCTAAGGGCAAAAAAATAATTGTGATAGGATTAGATGAGGCGCAAGATTTAAATATGAATGAAAAGTTACTTAGAGAAATAGCTACCGAGGTTAGATATAAAGCCGGTAACAAAATGATTGATAGTTTGCTTTCTTTTGCTACTCTAAATTTAGATAATGATTCAACCAGATCATTTATAAAATTTACAAGAAGATTGGTAACTGATATTGCTGCAAATGAAACAACGTATAAAAAAATATTTAAAAGCAGGTATTTTGATTTTCAATTTATAGTAAAAAACATAGCGTCCAAAAAAGGCAGAGAAACCAAAATATTTGAAAACTTTAATACTTTTTACAACCAGTACAAATTAGCTGATCAAAAAATGTATGGCTTTTGGGGTAGGTTTCATGGTATGCAGGATAGTATAAATGCTGGCATGTCATTTTCAGCAATGCTTAAAAAAAGCATTTTGCCCTTGGCAGATAAAATAATTTCTATTCCTGTTTTTTGTGTAGAAAGTTCATCTATGTTGCCAACACAATTTTTGCCTGAAATGGCAAGAGACAAAGGAACCGTTTTTAGCCGTGCGGCAATGGTAAACGATGATAGTTTTATTTATGTGGTAGATGGTATAAAAACAGCTAGAAAGTTTGTTGGAAAAAATGAAAACGTAATTTTCAAATTGAATGCAGCTTCATCACCTTACCATAAAGGATTAACACTTGTTGAATCGAGTTCACAATTTGATAAATCATTTAACTGGCAGGGTAATAAAAACGCAGCTACCACCAACTATTTTCAATATGCAATTGTAGTAAGTAACTCAGAGTGGGCGGTGCCTTACGGGGAAAACAAAGCAAAATAAATGTTAGTATTTTTGGCCGCAGATTAGCAGATTAGTCTGTCAATTAATCTGCTAATCCGCGGCTGATTTTAAAAGTATTTTAGGGTGGGATAAGGATATAAAATAATCTCTTCGTTTTCTTTCATAACTATAGAGCCCTATCATTTTTTTCACTCCACACCTTCGGACTTACCAAAGCAAACTTTTTAAATGCCCTATTAAAAGTTGCTTTGCTGTTAAACCCACAATCAAAAGCAATACCCAGCAATGTTTGTGTTTTTTGCTCGCCTGCATTTAATTTTTCTTTTACGGCCTCAACCCTGTAAAAATTTATAAGGTCATTAAAATTCATTTGAAAACCCTGGTTTATCACTTTAGAAATAACCGATGGGTTTGTTTTTAAAAGCTTCGCCATTTGCGTGAGCGAAAGTTCAGGATCCTCATATAACTTTTCATTTCTTAACAGCGATTCTATCTTGGGCTTCCACTCATTTAGCAAATCCCCGTCTTCCTTTTTTTCCGGCTGCACATTTTCAATTTCTATAATTTCAGCATCTTCATAAAAAGTATTTTCTGTTTCTTCTGTTTGAGATGATGGTCCCAAATACAAAGCGGATTTATATTTAAGCAGGTTTAATTTGAAAGGAACTTTTGTCTCAATACTATTGGAGTAGCCCGTTATTGCTATGTAATAAAATATAATGGCAAACATAAAAAAGTACCACCACGAGCCAACATAGTCCATAAAGGATGAATCGATTTTACCGAGTACAAAAAATACGATCTGCAAAATTTGCATGCAAAGCAAGGCGTACAAAAAATTACGTATCCATTTAAAAACAACAATATCTGCATAGCTAATAACCTGTAACATTAATTTTTTGTACAGGCTATAATACCGCATACTTATAATAAAATAAAATAACATCGAAAAAAATCCCGCAAATTGATACCACGCATCAAAGTCTCTATCAAAGCCATCTGCAAGAAAAAAATATTTCTTTAAAATCAGCTTGTCAGTAACAACCATTACAATGCTATAACTTATATAAAGCAAGCCGGGTAGTAAATGCAGCCATTCTTTTTTACCAAATTTAAAAGAGGGATTTAATAAACTCTGTACATAAAAAAATACAATAGGGCCCATCAAAAAAAGATGTTGCATGGGCATGTAAAAAAGAAAATCACGAAAAGGTTGTTTATCGTACCAACCACCAAAACCTAGCATCCAGGGGGAAATATACAAAACGCAAAAAAGTAAAAAAGCACTCAACCATTTATCAGAAACAGATTCATTTTTTATTCCTTTTCGCCATAACAATATGGAATACACCAAACCGTGTACAAAAAATATAAGCAACAGCGAGCTTCTTAAACCAAATTGAAAATACATACGTGTTTAATAAAAAAGCCGGCTATTTACTAACCGGCATATACAAATTTATATATTTATTTAAAAAGTTTTTAATTGCAAACTACCTATCAAAACCAGGGATTCTACTTTTTTAAAATACACTACAGTCTTTCTTGGTCTTTCTCAACCTCATCATTATCATAATAATCGTCTTCATCACTTTCTTCAGGCAAATTATCTGCATCAACCATTCTATCCATTTCAACTGCATTTAAAGCTGCAGCCATTTCAAGGTCGCTTTCATTTTCTAATGCATCAAGTTCCTCGCTACTTATGCCATCTTCTTCCCGGTTAAAATCATCTGCATCCAAAATATCATCACCGTCGGTTGCTGCCGAAAATTCCATATTGTCATGACGTAAATCGGTTTTTACATCTTTGTTGTCTTTTGCGTGCATAAAAATAATTTTACTTGTTTAAAAAAAACAATCTAACGGGTAATTGTAATTTACAAAATTTACACGACAATTGGTTTTTATAAAACGCTCACAACTATATTCAGCAACAGTTTATTAAAGCTGCGGCACATGCACAGCGACAAGCGTACCTGTACCTGCCGATGATTGCCACTCAATGGTTCCCTTTAAAAAATCTATTCGTTTTTGAATATTGTCTAAGCCAATACCGGTAAACTTATTTTTATCATTTGTATCAAAGCCTATTCCATTGTCTTCTATGGTTGCATTAATGCCACTTTCGTCTTTTATAAGTGCAATATCTAAATTGGTTGCACCCGAATGTTTTATCACATTGTTTACGCACTCCTGCAAAACCCTATACAAGACTGTTTCAGTGTTTTTGTTAATAGACTCATTTAATCCTTCGGTGTACAACTGAACTTTTAAAGATGGGCTTTCTATCTGCTCAATAAATGCACGAACGGCAGATGCCAAACCGGTTTTAATTAACGCATTTGGCATCATATTATGCGATACACTTCTTACTTCCTTGCAACTCTCATCTACAAGCGCAACGGCTTTTTCATAAGCTGCTTTTTCGCCGGTATTTAATTTTATATGCTCTTCCAATAGTGATAAATTCATTCGAGCGGCACTCATCATTTGCCCAACACCATCGTGCAAATCTCTTGCTATTCTTTTGCGTTCATTTTCTTCTGCTTCAATTACTGCCTCGGTTGCCAATTCCTGTTGGCGCATAACTGCCTGTTGGATAGCTGCCTGTTGTTTAATTTTGCTGCGATTATATAACAAATACGAAAACGCCAAACCCGCTAACAGCAAGCCTATTGCAACAACTATAAAAAATCTGCTTTTACCAATGGTGAGTTTTTGTATGATGTTTTCTTTGTTGAGTAATTTTATTTGCTGTTCTTTTTTCTCGGTTTCGTATTGAGTTTGCAATTCGCTAATTTGTTTTGTTGTGGTAGTTGAGTACAAACTATCTACCACATCTTGATATTTGCTTCCGTAAAAACTACTAGAGTCAACGTTTTGCTCCACCAAGAAATAATTTCTCAAACCGCTGTATGTCATCTTCAAAATTTCAAGATAATTTTCTTTTTTGGCTGTTATCATAGATTCTTGCAAATACGTGTAAGCTGTTTTATACTGTTTCAAATCAAGCATCACATTTCCGATATCCGCTGCATAAAAAGCTTTATCGCTTTCGTTGCCCATTTCTATCGCTGTTTCATACGCTTTTTTGTATGCTGCTAAACCATCGGCGTTTCTTTTATTTCTTCTATACACAAAACCAATATTGCTGTACGCTGCTGAAATGCCGCCTAAGTCATTTTCCTCTTTAAATATCTTTAAACTTTTAAAGTAATAAATTAATGCACTATCGTATTTTTTTACTTGGTCGTAGTTACTTGCAATAGTACCATAGCTTCTTGCCACCTGCCAATTATCGTTTACCTTTTCTGCTTTTTGCAATCCCATTCTGGCATAGGTAATTCCTTTATCGTATTGTTTTAAGTTTTGATAGATAGTTGCAATGTTATTATATGTAACGCCTATAAAACCATCATCCGCTAGCTCCTCTGCAAGTTTTAATATTTTAAACTGATAAACTGCAGCTGTATCATAATTGCCAAGCTCTTGGTAAATAATGGCAATTTTATTAAGCGAGCTAACGAGCAAACCCTTGTTGCCTAGCTTTTCTCTAATAGCCAAAGCGGTCTTATTGTTTTGCAATGCCAGCCCATAATCTCCAGCGTAATATTGTGCAATTGCAATATCGTTGTAAGCATTAGCGGTGAATTTTGGTATGTTTACTTTCTCTGCAATTTGCTTTTGTTCGTTAGCATACTTTAATGACAGTGCAGGATTATTTGTTGCGTAAAAAAAACTTAGCTCAGATAATGTTTTCAATTTCCCCGTATCTGTTTTTTGTATAGCTAGGTCCTTCAGTAAGCTATCCACCATATTTTTATTTTGGCAATAAACCGTTTGTGATAAAAGCAATAATAGCAGCCAATATTTTTTCATGCAGTCAGTTTTATAATTGGTATACCACAAATTACATTTATTAATCAACTACATTTTGTACCCATTGGTGGGTATTTAAAGCTTTAGATGCACTTACCTTTACAGCTTGAATCGCATAAATCCAGATATTGATATAGTTGCTGATATAATTGAAGCGGTTCTGGCTGCCAAGCCTGACGATGCTTTTTGTAAAAGTATTCGCATACAATATATGGAACGGGGTGGGCTTAGTAAGAAACAATTGGAAGGTTTGCAGGGCAAAGCTGCCCGAGTTCCAGGAATACCTCCAGGCAAGCTTGCCACACTTGAAGCTATTATAAAAAAGAAGCATGTTACACATCGTTCAGAAGCTACCATAACAGCTACAGTAAAAACAAATGACGAAGAAGCTGGCAAAATGATTACCGAAATCTTGAGCAAATTCCCTCAACATAAAAGTGTTGTACTTTTTAAAACATTTTTCGATAAAGAAGGCATATTGGGAACGGCAGATAAAGAAGAACTTGTAAAGTTTTATAAAATACTGATCACCGATAAAAAATAAGTTAGTTAATAGGCAATAGAAACTTATTGTTTAAAACATTTTTACTTCATTTTGTTCAATTATATGTATTATTGCAATGGAAAACGAGTTTTATTTGCTCTGTTAAACTGCATTCGCATAAACATTTTCCGACCAAAGATCAATTTTCAACTTCAATTTTACAACAGTTCAACAGCGAATTTTTTTGAAACGCATTCCTGACAATTTATGTACGACATATCACAACTGAACGACCTACTCGTTCCTGAGCTGCACGACATTGCAGAAAAATTCACCATTCCCCAAATGAAAAAGCTAAGTAAGCCTGATCTTATTTCAGCTATTCTTCAAAACCAAGCAGATATGAACACAGAAAACAACACTGCAGAAAATGGCGGTGCAGAGAAACCCAAAAGAAAAAGAATTGCAAAAACAGATTCAGCAACTACACCCGTTGCCGAAACAAATGCAGCACCTGCCCCAGCTGTACCGGCTCCTGCAGAAACTGTAGCTCCTAAACCAGCTCCCATAAAAAGAGAGCCAATTTTGCGCAGCAAAAAACCTGCAGATGCAGAAAGAAAACCGTTTAAAAAAGAAAAGGTAGAAGAGCAACCATCGCAGGACGAGGAAGAATTACAACCCATAACAAGCGAACAAACAACCATACCTGCTGCTTTTGCACAATTGCTACAGGAAGAAGATATACAACAACCAGAGGTAGAGGAGCCAGCTCCACAAACTGCACCTGCTCGTCCACAATTTAAACCCAGAGAACAACCCGTTTTTAACATTGAGTTCGATGGTATTATACAAGGCGAAGGCGTGTTGGAAATGATGCCCGATGGCTACGGCTTTTTGCGCAGCAGCGATTACAACTACCTCTCTTCGCCCGATGACATTTATGTATCTCCATCACAAATAAAATTATTCGGACTTAAAACCGGTGATACTGTTTTAGGTTCCGTTCGTCCACCAAAAGAAGGCGAAAAATATTTTGCATTATTAAAGGTGACCACCATCAATGGCAAATCGCCGGAAGAAGTGCGTGACCGTGTGCCTTTCGATTACTTAACGCCGTTATTCCCATTCGAAAAATTAAACCTTACAACAAGGTCTGATAATTACAGCACAAGAATAATGGATTTGTTTACACCAATTGGTAAAGGCCAGCGTGGCTTAATTGTAGCGCAGCCAAAAACCGGTAAAACAATGTTGTTGAAAGAATTGGCAAACGCTATTGCAGAAAATCATCCTGAATGTTATTTGATGATCGTGTTGGTAGATGAGCGCCCCGAGGAGGTTACAGATATGGAACGCAGTGTACGTGCAGAAGTTATTGCATCTACATTTGATGAGCCCGCAGATAAGCACGTAAAGGTTTCCACCATTGCATTAAACAAAGCAAAACGTTTGGTAGAGTGCGGACATGATGTGGTTATTTTATTAGATTCAATTACCCGTTTGGCACGTGCGCACAATACTGTAGCGCCAAGCAGTGGTAAGGTTTTAAGTGGTGGTGTAGAGGCAAACGCTATGCAAAAACCAAAGCAGTTTTTTGGTGCAGCACGTAAAATAGAAAATGGCGGATCGCTTACAATTATAGCAACTGCACTTGTCGATACCGGTAGTAAAATGGACGAAGTTATTTTTGAAGAGTTTAAAGGAACCGGTAACATGGAGTTGCAGTTAGAGCGTAAATTATCTAACCGCCGTATTTACCCGGCCATTGATATTGTTGCATCAAGCACACGTAGAGATGACTTGTTGTTGGACAAAGATACCTTCCAGCGCATGTGGGTATTGCGCAAGCACATGGCAGACATGAACCCGGAGGAAGCATTAAATACTTTGCTAAAAAATATGAGAGGCACAAAAGACAATGCAGAGTTTTTAACCAGTATGAACGGATAAAACAATGTGAAAATATAACAATGAAGGCCCTCCGATTATTTTCGGAGGGTTTTTTATTTGAAGCCATCGGCAGATTGATTTCTAATCAACATTGTACCCGCTTTACGCAGTACTCCTCGTTTCGTTCGTTCCTCACTTCGCTGCGGGGTACTTGCTGCAATCGGGGCTAGGTTCAGCAGTTATTCTTTTCTCAACTTTTATCAACATTGTGTTTTCAACTCCCTACAAGCTTCAAGCTCATCTTCTAAGCTATCTACAAGTCCTCCCTATCCTCGGGAGAAGGGCCGATGGTGAGGCAATCCTCGCTCCAATCTTCAAGTCCTC
>JANOTH010000086.1:0-3210 GCA_031416275.1 Ferruginibacter sp.
AATGAATCAAAAAAATCATAGTTCAGACATTATTATATACCAAACCGAAGACGGAAATACAAAAATTGAAACCCGTTTAGAGGATGAAACCGTTTGGCTAACTATTGACCAAATGGCTGAACTTTTCCAAAAATCACGTTCCCTCGCCTCGGTTCGTGTCGCCACGAACCGTTCGCTTAGGTCAGTGCTTGAGTCAAATAAATATGTAACTTAAAGCATGGTTACTGAACAACGCAAATCATACACAGCAATAAACAAAATTTATTTTTGGACAGCCACCGTTCATAAATGGTTACCACTTTTAGATTCAACAACTAATAAACAGATTATTGTTGACTCACTAAAATATTTGTCGGATAAAGAATTAATTACCGTTTATGGTTTTGTAATAATGCCTAACCATATTCATCTTATTTGGCAACAAAACAATTTGAATGGCAAGGAAACTCCAAAGGGGAGTTTGCTAAAACATTCGTCACATTTGTTTTTAAAAGAATTGAAAGTAAATGGTAATTTAAATTTGTATGAAGTAAATCAAGCCAACAAGAAACATGAAATTTGGCAAAGAGATTCGTTAGGCGTAGAAATATATAGTCGTGAAGTTGCAAAACAAAAACTAGACTATATACATTTTAATCCTGTTTCCGGCAAATGGAATTTAGCAAAAGATGATCTTGATTATCATTTCTCATCCGCAAGATTTTATGAAACGGATGTTGACGATTTTGGCTTTCTAAAAAACATTTTTACAATATTTGATGGAGATTAAAGCGAAGGGTTCGTGGCGACACGAACCTGGGCGGAGTGCTAGTTCAACTTGCCATGGAACAAGTAACATTAAAATTTTCGATACAAAAAATAGATATGTTGGTGAATATTATGTTGGCATGCCTGAAGGCTTACATGATATAATACGAGGGAATAAATTAATTTATCTGGAAAACTCAGAAGATTGTAATTTGAGAAAAACAAGATCTATAAATCTCGAAAACGGTTTGCCTAGGAATTTTTACATTCCATGTTCCAAAAGTGGCGGCGACCAATATAGTCCCGCCCTTGTTGGCTTTCCATTCAACTACTCCCATCCATTGCAAAATCATAACGACCGCCGTTGTTGGTTTGCAGCAAAGGAAGTTGCAGAGCGTACCAACAACTTATGACATGGGCAGCGGCTTAATTAAGCAGAGATACTATAAAATTTGTTATTAAATTCAATGTGCCGTTTAGGGCAAAATTATACTTCACATGGTAAATAAAGTTATAAATCGTGTCTTACTGTTAGTTGGTTTCATCTTGCTTTCAGCATTATACTACTGGCAGGTTATTTTATTTGATAAACCTATGATATACGGAATTCAATTCGGAGTAGCTAGGGGCATTCTCATATTGTGCGGTTTTGGTTATTTCTTGCAGGTAGTAAATCAAACTCCTTTCTTAAATAAAATTAAGCAAAAACTTAACCTCGATCCTTCCGCTAGGGGCAGAGCAGGGGATGCGATTGCAATGACTTTAGGAACAATTCATATGGTAGCAGTTTACTTCGGATCTTTAACTATTAACCAATTTTTGCTAAGGACATATGGAAAATTAACCAAAGGAGTTATCGTAGACTGCAAATTTAATAAGCAGGGTAAGCAATGTCTTTACCAATATGTTGTCAATGGAAAAGTATTCACCCAACATGTATCCAATAGCAAACAATACCTGAAAGAACAATATAAAGTTACCGTAGTTTACTTCCCTAAATTACCAGCAATTAGCATTATCAGATCTTGACAACTTTTATTTCGCACATGTTGTTTCACATTCAAATGTTTGATGGGATTGAAGCGAAGAGTTCGTGGCGACGACACGAACCTGGGCGGAGATAAATTAATTTCAGCTTTTGAGACAACAAAAAACACCATAAAGATTTGTGCCCTGACTTAATTATTTTGCTAAATTCTCTTGTGTGCGTCAGGGTTTCATAGTTACTTGTGTTTTACCTTAATTCTTATTCTTGTGAAAACACCGCTCGGGCGACAACTGTAAAATGGGTTGAAGAAATCTATTTAATTCGAGTCCATGCAGACGATCTCCCAAATAAAGAAATACCTACATAGCCACGAATATTAAGCGTGTTTGCTTTGAGTTTCATTGTACAACTATAAAGTTTACCTGCCTGTGGGTCATATATTTTTCCATCGGTCCAAACATTATCTTCAAACACGAAATCTGTAAGAATAATTAAATCTTTCAACTTCCTTCCTCTTAAGCTTGCATCTGAATTTTTTACATCTTTTTTCGATGTTATTCCATCAGCTTCATACATCGTCTTACCCCAAATAAGTTTTCCATAATATTTGTTACCTGCTTTATAAATTTCAACCTTTCCATTCTTGTTTTCACTTAGCCAAATTCCAATTATGTCATCGGCCTTATTTGTGTTTTAAGCCGAAACAAATAAAGCAGAAAAAAGAAGGGAGATAAACAAAAAAAGTATTTTTTTCATAAATAGTATTTTAAAAGTGCGTTGTTATTTTATAAATATGCAATAGTTTATTTGCAGTAATTTCCGGTTTCTAGTTTTACAACAAAGTTTATTTTTTAGCCCCCGCCTCTGCCCAGGATCGTGTCACCACTCCATTCGTATTGGTAATTGCTTCAGTAAATAAATACGTAATTTAGAACATGATTTTTAAACAGCGAAAATCATTCATTACCGACTTTGTTGGGATAAGATGTACGACTCTAGGCCATTGCAAAATAATACCCACCGCCGTTTTGGTTTGCAGCAAAGGAGGTAGCTAAGCGTACCAACAACATTAAATGGCCGCGGCATAATTAAGTAGGGATACTATGATGACAATCATTAAATTGGAGTCGCCAACTAGCAAAGGAGTAATGTATTTTTATGCTTTCGTTTATTTCAAATAAAGCTTAAAAAAATTTAATTAAATTTTGTGTGCAAAGAATTATAAATAAACTGATAAATCATTTAGCAGGAAAACCCAAGACGCTTTTTCTTATTGACAGCTTAGGAGCAATGTTAACAGCATTTATCTTGTTTGCAATAATGCGGCAGCATAACGATGTTGTAGGAATGCCTGAAACAGTGCTGACTTACCTTTACATTATAGCAATATGCTTTTGTATGTATTCGACTGCTTGCTTTTTATTTTTAAAAAAACGTTGGGCGCTTTTTATTAGGATTATTGGAGTTGCAAACTT
>JANOTH010000087.1:0-2400 GCA_031416275.1 Ferruginibacter sp.
TCCTGTTTCTTTTTTATGTTCTTCAATACGGCCTGGGTTTAAAATTCCTCTGCAATCAAACACAAAACCTCCGCCATTATCTGAAACATTTTTTGGATACCCACTTTTTAAAAAAGAAAAACTTTTTATGTTTACAATCAACTGCGTTTCTTCTGTTGCTTTTACAGGTTCAAAACGATTTATAATTTCCTCTTCTACAATTAAGGAAAGTAACCTATCAAATTCAGGTACACTTATTCCCATTTTATGGTGTAATAAAAATGTTTTTAAATTTTTTAAAGCTAACGGAATGCTGGTAAGAAAATGTGCTTTTCTTTCAAACAAACCTCTAAAACCATAAGCGCCTAAAACCTGCAGTAACCTTATAAGTACATAGCCATTGTACTGGCTTATAAACCTTTGTCTATCAACGGTTGTGTTCATTTCAGCTTCAATACAATCTATATAATAATTCAGCAACTCTTCCTTCCATTCATCAGATAAATCTGCTTTTGCCTGCCATAGTAATGATGCTACATCGTATTGTAAAGCACCCTTCATTCCACCCTGATAATCTATAAAATGTGGTTCCCCATTTTTTATCATCACATTTCTGCTTTGAAAATCCCGGAACATAAAAAATTTATAATCTGCATGGTTCAGGTAAGAGCTGAGGGCTTCAAAATCGTCACCTAATTTTTCTTTGTCGTAAGGCGTTTTTAAAGTATCTAAAAAGTAATATTTAAAATAAAGCAAGTCACTTAAAATAGCCTGTTTACCAAATTCTTTACTTGTTATACATTGATCATAATTTAACTCTCGATGCCCTTTTATTTGTAAATGCGCAAGTGCACTCAGTGATCTTTTATATAATTCCTTGCTGTATTCGGTGTGACCTTTAGCTTCGAGAATATCAAGCAAGCATTCTGTTCCTAAGTCTTCCTGAATATAAATTGTTTTATCTGTATTGATGGCTAGTATATGAGGAACGGGCGCACCAAGACATTTAAAATGGGTTGAAAAATAAAAAAAAGTATCATTTTCTTTTATATTTTGGTTGTAGGTAGCAATGTATTTCTGCTGTTCAGTTTCTATTCTAAAATAAACTCTATCGCCACCGCTCTTTGGTAGTTTTTCTATACTGAAGATTTTATCTGAATTAAATGTTGCAAATAAATCCTCAATTAAATCTTTCTCTGTTGTCATGCTTCCTTAATAATGAAGGGTAAAATTAACCAAATAAACTTATCGTAAACTATTGCATTCTTTCAAGATTATTTAAAATGTATGTAGCTTTAATTAAAAACTTTGTTGTATGAAAAAATGCTTTTTCGTTTTTATTGTTGGGGTTTGTTTTATAAATATTTCTTACGGACAGTTTTTCAAAAAAGATGAATCGTTTGCACACACTTTTTCAATTGTTGCACGAGATGAGGCTACCGGCGAAATGGCTGTGGGCGTGCAAAGCCACTGGTTTAGTGTTGGTACCTCAGTTTCTTGGGGTGCAGCAGGCGTTGGTGTTGTTGCCACACAGGCATTTATAAACAAAAGTTATGGTGCTAATGGTTTGGCGCTAATGAAGAATGGCAAAACGGCGCCCGAGGCTTTGCAGGAATTACTCGCAAAAGATGAAGGAAGGGAGGTGAGGCAGGTGGCTATGATTGATGTAAACGGTAACGTTGAAAGTTATACCGGCAAACAATGTATCGATTACGCATCGAATATTACGGGCAAAAACTTTTCGGTACAAAGTAATATGATGCTAAACAACAAGGTTTGCCCTGCAATGGTAAAAGCGTACGAAGCAAGTGCCGGCAAACCCCTTGCAGAAAGAGTAATGGCTGCATTAAAAGCTGCACAGGCAGTAGGCGGTGATATAAGGGGGAAACAATCTGCTGCCATTTTAGTAGTAGCAGGCAAAGCAAGTGCACAGCCTTGGAACGATAAATTAATTGATTTAAGGGTTGATGACAATACTTCTCCCATTACAGAACTTGAAAGATTGCTAAGTTTATTTAGAGCATATGAGCACATGGACAAAGGAGATCTGGCTACAGAAAAAAATGATATGAAACTGGCGATGAATGAATATGGTGCTGCCATGAAAATGTTTCCTAAAAACCTCGAAATGCAGTATTGGACTGCTATTACGCTCGCCAATAATAAAAAAGTAAAACAAGCTGCACTTATGCTACAAAAAATTTATTTGCAGGATGCTAGTTGGAGAGAACTTACAAAAAGATTGCCTAAAGTAAATTTATTAACTGTGAGCAATGATGAATATAGAACTTTGATAAAATAGTTATTTGGTTTGTAATTTTTCGAGCATGTCGTTACTTACTGAGTCTGAATAGATGCCATAACCATTTACCAGCAAGCCTTTCATTTTGTGCATAGGTGATGATATGGCGTATTAAACAG
>JANOTH010000088.1:0-16099 GCA_031416275.1 Ferruginibacter sp.
CCAAAATTCTCCGATAAATGTTTTATTAGTTGATGATGATGGCGATGACTTTTTATTTTTTAAAAAAGCATTGGATAATCAAGTATTCAATACAAAATTTAGTAGAGTTATAAGTGGCGATAAATTAACTGAAATTCTTAATGACGAGAGTTTGCCGGTCCCTGATATCATTTTTTTGGATGTTAATATGCCCGGTAAAAATGGTTATGACTGTGTAATTGAAATGAAAGAATCTAAAAGACTAGATAAGATACCGATTGTGATGTATTCTACCTGTTATCAAGAGTTTGTTGCAGATGTTTTATTCAATATGGGCGCAAATTTTTATATAAAAAAACCTGTTGGTTTTTCAGAAATTAAAAATGTAATTCATAAAGCATTGTGCTTTGTAACCGAAAATAAAAGTTACTCTCCAACACGAGCTAATTTTGTACTTTAACCCTAAGTAATCGTTTTCAAATAACTTATCGAATTTTACGCAGGCTATTATTTTATTGGCAGATAGATATTAAATTCAGCACCTTGGCCTACTTTGCCTTTTGCACTTATAAACCCATCGTGGTTTTCTACTATTTTTTTTACAATTGCTAATCCAATCCCTGTTCCTTTGTATTCCTCCTTGCCATGCAATCGTTGAAACACTTCAAAAATTCGCCGACTGTGTTCTTGCTCAAAACCAATACCATTATCTTTTACTTGAATGTGGCAATACGATTTTTCTGGCAACAGATTTTCGTTTGCTGCACCATCTCCTTTAATATTTTGGCTACTAATAAAAATACGTGGCGCAATACATTTTTTTGAAAACTTTACAGCATTGCTAATTAAGTTAAATATTAATTGTCTAAACTGAAATTCAATAATGTTCGCTTGGCACATTTCCCCATATTCTACAATCACATCTTTTTCTTCAATAGTATCTTTTAATTCTTCTTTTACTTCCTCTACTATATCTTTCAAATCAATAGACACAAGTGTTCTATCGGCTGTACTAGTGCGTGAAAATGCGAGCAAATCTTCAATTAATTGCTGCATACGGTTAATAGATTTATTTATACGACGAAAATAATCCTTACCATCTTCAGATAAACGCTCGCCTTCAGAGTCTGAAATTCTTTCCGCAAAAAGCTTTATTTTCCTAAGTGGTTCCTGTAAGTCGTGGCTAGCAACATAAGTAAATGAATGCAATTCTTTATTTAAGTTATTTAACTCCACCGCTCTTTTTTCTTTTTCCTCAATTTGAAATGCCAGTTCAATATTTGCAATACCTAGCTCAGCTGATCTTTTTTCTTTTTCATCATTTTGGTAAGCCAGCTCTACATTTGCAATACCTAGCTCTTCTGATCTTTTTTCTTTTTCAGCATTTTGATAAACAAGCTCTTTATTGAGTATTTCAAGTTCTATTGTTCTTTCCTTTACAGCAGCTTCTAACAGCTCTTTTTGTGTTACCTGTTCATGTATTTCGGTAGTAGACCCAACCCACATACTTATCTCGCCCGCTTCGTCAATTATGGGGGAAGCGTTGTTTAAATGCCACTTATACTCTCCATGTTTATTTAAAAAACGCATTTCCATTTTAAGTTGCGTTTTGGTTTCATTTGCATGCGAAAACTTTGTTGCAAATTCTTCCATTTCATCTGGATGCATAATGTTATAGTAACCGAGGTCTTTTATTTCTTCAAAGCTTTTACCTGTATAATCAAGCCACTTTTTATTGAAGTAAATCGCATTCCCATTTGGGTGTGCATTGCTAATTTTTGATGGCATCATGTCGGCCAATTTTCTAAAGTGCTGCTCACTCCCTTCAATTTTTTTGCGTGCAACAACCTGCTCGGTAATCTCTATGGCTAGCGCCATAACACCGTTAATTACGCCATCTACGCCCCTTAGCGGTTCATAAACAAATTTTACGAATACATTTTCGAGCCTTCCATTTCGTTGCAAGTTTATTGGCAGTTCTTCCGCCACAAACGGGATACCTGTGTTATAAACATCATCTAACAATTGTTTAAAACCCTGGTCTTTTAATTCTTTTAAAACTTCAAAAGCGGGTTTATTTAATACATCCGCCATGCTCCTGTTCCACATTTGCACCATCGGTTCATTAATGGTTTCAATTACATAATCTTTACCCATTAATACACATATAGCAACAGGTGCCTGTTGTACAAGTAACCTAAATTGTTCCTCGCTTGCTTTTATCTTTTTATTAATGATAGCTTGGGGCGTTACTTCATTTGCTATTATTGAAATCCCTTCAATTACGCCATCTAAAGTCTTTAGTGCCTGATAAACAAAAGTGAAATACCTCAACTCAGGAACTCCATTTTTTTCCAATGTTATTGGCATTTCATTTGCCTCAAATGTTTCTCCGGTAGCATATACATTTTTTAAAATCTCCTCAAAACCCTGCTCAACAATTTCAGGTAAAATTGCAAGCATTGATTTTCCAATAACATCTTTTCCCTTATCCCAGCATTGTATAATTGCATCGTTTGCAATTTCAATAATATAATCTTTGCCTTTTAAAATAGCTATTAAAAAAGGGGAGGAATAAATCATAGCTCTGTATCTATGTTCGCTTTCTACAATTTTTAGATTTGCAATTTTGTAATCTGTAATATCTCTAGATACGGTAAGCAGTTTTTCAATTTGTTGAGAACCCTTGTTTATTTTTAGCGGAAGCACAATAACATCCCACCATTTGTTATTCCCTTTTAAAGTAATGCCGCTTGCCTGAAAATGTACTTTTTCTTTTGCAAGTGCTTTAGCAACTGCATCCTTTATCATCGGCTTATCCTGCTCTTCCCAAAGGTCCCACCAATATTTATCTCTAGCCTGTGTTATATCATCCATCTCTAAAAGACAAAGCCCTCTTTCATTCATAAATTCTATCTTCCCGTTTTCATCAATAATCTTTATACAATCAGGGCTGCTTTCAATTATTGATCGGTTAAACAATTCATTTTCTTGTATCGTTTTTCGTGCTGAAACTATTTCCGTAACCTCATAAGCAGTTATGGTGATACCTGTTATTTTTTGGTCAGCCTCAACATAAGGCTGAAAGGCAATGTTAAAATATTTATCATGTAAAACACCGTTATAAGAAAGTTTAGCAAGTGTCTCGTTTTCATGAAAAGCATTACCCGTTTTTAAAACAGTTCTTAACATTTCAGGAAAAGGCTGGTCCTTTATTTCAGGTAATATTTCTAACAGGCTTTTGCCTTCTATATTTTCCCCCTTACCCCAAAATGTTTTCATTAAATCGTTTGCAGCTGTAACAACCAAATCGTGCCCCATAATTATAGCAAATGCAAATGGGGAGTTCATCATCATTTTATAATGCCGTTCATTATTTTCTTGTATTTGAAAAAGGTTTTTTTTCTCAGCTAAAAGTTTACTTACAATGCTTTCGTCAATTACGGCTTCATCTATTGTTTGCAACAGATATTGTACTTCATTTACCTCGTTAAAAATAGGGGTATGTGTTATTTGCCACAGTTTGTTTTCAATTGTATTTGTCCCACTTTCAGGTACTGATGATTTATTTTTTAAAACAAATATTTTATCTGGTGTTTTGTTTTGTAAAACGAGTTTTAAAGATGTTTCAATCCTTTTACATTCATTAACATCATTGGCTGTTTGTTGATATATAAAAGAAATGTGTTCTCCTGTAATTTTTTCTGATTTTAAGTTTACAGTTTGTAAAAATAATTTTGATGCAGTAACAATTTTTAAGTTTACATCAATTATTATTTGTAATGCCGGTAACTGTTCAAGTAAGGATTGATAATTTATTTCATTCATTAGGGTAAATGCGTATTGGATGTTAATTAAAACCGTTTTATATTACTACTTCTACATCCTACAACTATTAAGCCTCAAAAAAAATATAGTGGTTTTAGGGTGCTTATTTTATTATAAATGAGATTTGTAGGTATATTTTTTTTGTAAATATAAAATCTTAGCTTTTTAAAAATGTTTTATGGCATAAAATTTTCTAATAGGGTAAAAATCAAAATTATGAAAATTAAAATCTTATCCCTTGCCATTGCGGCTGTTAGTATTTTAGGCTATACAGCCTGTACAAAAAACGACAATGATGCACCCTCAACTTTGCAGGTTAGAATGACCGATGCACCTACCGCACTTGATGAGGTAAACATTGACATACAATCTGTAAGTATAAAGTACAGAGATGACGATAACGATTCAACAAAAAATTGGGTTAATTTGAACACGAGTGCAGGCATTTACAATTTACTTGCATTACAAAATGGTGTTGATACACTGCTTGCAACAGGTGTAGTACCTGAGAGACAAATAAAAGAAATTAGATTGAAGCTTGGCACAAACAATACCGTTAAAGAAAATGGTGTGGTTTATCCACTTACAATTCCAAGTGGTGCGGAGTCAGGTTTAAAAATTAAATTCAGTAAAAAACTTAACACAGGCATAAACCCGTTGTTAATAGATTTTGATGCTGCAATGTCAGTTAGTAGAAATGGCGCAGGTGCTTATATTTTGCGTCCTGTTGTAAAAGTAAAGCCATAAATTGTACAACATAAAAGTTTGAAAGAGAAGCTGCCATTTTAAAATGGTGGCTTTTTTATTTAGAGTATTTGATGATGGCAGTGGTTACAATTCTTAAATCGCTTTTTTTAAAATTAAGTTGGAATATATTTTTCATGACGAAGAAAACAATGTAAAAGATCTAGCAGGCAAAGAGGCTATGGCCAAATTAAAAGAACTTGCTAAAAGTGCTAGAATATTAATGTTTACTACATATACAAACGAAGCGCCTATGCCTATATACCAATGCATTTGCAGGCTGTAAAGAACATGACAGCATCTATTTTTAATGCAACAGATTCTGACAGAAACAGTCAAATAAAAACTAACCCGCAGGTAAAAAACTTCTTTGCCAATACAGGCAGTAGCGAATATTTAAATGTGTTTTCCGAAGTAAAAATCTCTAACGATACCGCTAAAATAAAAGATTTATGGAGCATGTGGGTAAAGGCATGGTTTTAAGATGGAGCCGGAGATGAGAAATCATCATTGCCAATTTTTTACGCCTCACCAAATGTGAAACGTGGGATATTAAACACAATAGAATGGTACAGTTTTTTAAAAATTGCCGCTTTTATCGTATCAGGCAAAACAATGGACGATGGGTAGATTGGGGCTTGCTCGACAATTAGGTAGAGCCACTTTTTACAAAGGTTGTTTTAATTCGTACTTTCGCCGCTATGACTCCTGAAAGATCTGAGCGGTTGAACAATGTGTTGGCGAAGCGACAACCCGGGCTCACAATAGTTTTGGAAAATGTAAGTGACCCGCATAATATTTCTGCTGTAATGCGAACCTGCGATGCCGTTGGTGTTCAAGATGTATATATTCTTAATACAAAAATAGCCCTCCACGAAATGTGGAGCGAAAAAGCTTCATCAAGTGCAGCCAAATGGTTAACGGTTCACCAGTATACAGATGCAGCAGCATGTTTTGCGGAACTTAGAAAAAACTTCTCAAAAATATATACCACACATTTAAGTTCTGATGCTGTAGACTTATATGAATTAGACCTGACAACATCAGTGGCACTTGTTTTTGGTAATGAGCACAGCGGTGTAAGTGATGATATAATAAAAATGGCCGATGGCAATTTTATTATACCGCAGGTAGGCATCATAAAATCATTAAACATTTCTGTTGCATGCGCCGTTTCATTGTACGAAGCCTATAGGCAGAAAAATATTGCAGGTCATTTTAATGATATAAAATTAACAAACGAAGCATATAATACCTTAAAAACGCAATGGGGTTTTAAAGATTAATTTGAGTATTTTATTGCCCATTGGCCAAAATTTCAATTTAAAAACACATCCCGTCCATTCCCCAAAGCTATAAATTGGCTTGGCATGTTTGTTGGTTTTAGGGTTAGCTCATAAACGATACCAAATGAAAAACGTATTTCAAAAAAGACTAACTGTCGCAATTGCTATTCTTGCCGTATTTTTCGTTGGGTGCACAACCAAAGCACAAAAAGAGAAGTTTGATAATACAGAAAGCTATGATTTTGCAAAGCCAAAAGTTATTAATTTACCACAGGCATTAGATGAAATTTCAGGAATTGCCTACTACCCAAAAGACACAAGCGTTTTTGCTGTAATTGATGAAGATGGATTAATGTTTAAAATTTCTTTGAATAACCCTGATAATGTAAAAGAATGGCGCTTTGATAAACAAAGAGACTTTGAAGATATTTTGTATAAGGATAGCGTATTTTATGTTATGATAAGCAACGGTGATTTAGATAAAATCACTTTTGTAAATGATAAGATTACAGTTGAAAAAGCAGATTTTCCAAATGCATCTAAAAAGGTTAATGAATTTGAATCCATGTTCTTTTCTGCGGATAGTACGAAAATGGTTATACTATGCAAGCAATGCGAGGATGACAAAAAAACTATTCTAACATCCTATTTCTTTAATGACTCCGCTAAGCAATTTGTCAATTATCAAACGATAGAAACAGATGCGATATTTAAAAAATTAGGAAGCAATAAAGACAAGATAAAACCATCGGCAGCTGCAGTAAATCCTATAACAAAGGAATTGTATGTGCTGTGTTCAGTTAACAAGATGATTTTTACGCAAACTGCAGATGGTAAAATAAAAGATGTTATTAAACTTAACCCCAAAATTTTTAAACAGCCCGAAGGCATGGCATTTACACCTGATGGAGATTTAATAATATCTAATGAAGTGGCCGCAGAAGGATATGCCACGCTATTACTTTTAAAATACAAAAAGAAAAATAAATGATAAAGAAGCTAGTTTTTATATTGATACTGTTTGTAAAAATTCCAGGCTTACAGGCTCAAATGATAAAAGGAGATGACAGCATACAGGCGAAAATTTTGTTGATTGGCGATGGTGGACAGTTAATAAAGGGAAGACACCCAGTGGTAAATGCTGCAAGGAAAATTGTACCGATGGACAGCAAAACCACTATTGTTTATTTAGGCGATAACTTATACAAAACAGGGCTGCCTGATGATGCATTGCCAACTTATGAAATAGCAAAAGCGCCATTAGATTCTCAAATTGAAATTGCCGGCAAAGCACCTGTAAATATTTTTTTTATACCTGGTAACCACGATTGGGCCAACGGGTCTAGAAATGGTTATGAATCAATTTTAAGGGTTCAAAATTATATAGATGTTTTAGGCAACAAATACATTAAGCAATTGCCAAGAAACGGTTGCCCTGGGCCGGTTGAACAAAAAATAAATGATGATGTTACTTTGGTAATGGTAGACTCTCAGTGGTGGTTGCAGGAGTTTGAAAAGCCCGGTGTTGAATCAGATTGTCCCTACAAAACAAAGGCTGAAGTAATTACACAACTAGAAGATATTTTAGAGAAGAATGATAAAAAATTTGTGATTTTCGCTATGCATCATCCTATAAGAAGTTATGGGCCGCATGGTGGTTATTTTACTTTAAAGCAACATATTTTCCCTTTTACAGATGCACTGAAAAGTCTTTATATACCATTGCCAATACTTGGATCAGGTTATCCATTAACAAGAGCAGTATTTGGTACAACCCAAGATATTAAACATCCACTTTATCAGGATATGATAAAATCTTTTGAGAGCGTGGTGAAAGGTCACAAAAATGTGATTTTCGTAAGTGGCCATGAGCACTCCATGCAATTAATAAAAGATACCAATTACATTAATATAGTAAGTGGTAATGGTAGCAAAAGTACCAGGGTTTCAAAAAGTAGAAATACAATATTTGCCTCAGGCGAGTATGGTTTTGTAACATTAGATGTTTTAAAAAACAAATCGGTTCGGTCAACTTTTTACCAAGTAGATGGTGAGGAAGTAAAGGAAGTTTACACACAAAACATCTTGGACTTTTCTAAAGTGGAAGCGCTGACAGGAATAACTGATACGTTAAGGGAACCTGATTTTGTATTTAAGGATAGCGTAGTTATTTCAGCAAGCGATAAATACAAAGACCAAAAAGATATAAAAAATGCAATTCTAGGAAAAAACTACAGAAGAGATTGGAACACACCTGTACAGTTTAAAGTATTTAATTTAAGAAGAGAAAATGGTGGTTTTGTCATAAAAGGAATAGGTGGGGGCAAGCAAACAAAATCATTGAAACTTGAAGATAAAAACGGGAAAGAATGGACGTTGAGAACAATAGACAAAGACCCCGAAAAAGCGGTTCCTGAAAACTTAAGAGGAACAATAGGTCAGGCAATTGTTGTAGATGTAATTAGCGCAAGCAGTCCTTACGCTCCTTTAACCATACCGGTTCTTGCAAAGGCTGCAGGCATACCTGCAGCAAACCCAAGGTTTTTCTTTGTGCCTGACGATCCGGCTTTTGGTTACTACAGACCAGTGTTTGCAAATACCGTTTGTATGTTAGAAGAAAAACAGCCAACACCTGATGAGACAGACACAAAAAGTACGAATGCAATTATCAACAAACTTTTCGAACAAAATGACCATCATATTGACCAGCCTGCAGTTTTAAATGCGAGGTTACTTGATATGTTGATAGGGGATTTTGATAGACATGCAGACCAATGGACATGGGGTACAAAAGATACAGGCAAAGGAAAATTGTATTACCCGGTACCTAAGGATAGAGATCAGGCATATTTTAATTCAAACGGTTTGTTGCTGAAATATTTGTCAGCCAACTCAATGCCGTTTTTGCAAGGGTTTACTAAAAAAATAAAAGATATTAATGGGTTAAATTTTGTTGCTAAAGATTTTGATAGAACATTTATGAACCAACTTAATAGAGAACAATGGAAAACGATCTCTGATAGTTTTGCTTATAAAATTAATGATGATGTTATCAGAAAAGCCGTTTCAAAATATCCTAAAGAAATAAAAAACTTTGACTCAACAACTACTGCAAAAAAATTGAGAAGTAGGAGAGATAACTTGCCAAAAAATGCCATGAAGTATTATAATTTTTTGGCGAAGGGTGTTACAGTTACCGGTAGTAATGAAGCGGAATTTTATCATGTTGAAAAAGATAGTGCTGGTATTCGGTTGAGTGTTTACAACAAAACGAAAGTAGGCGATACTTCTGAACTTGTTTACCGAAGAAGTTTTGTTCATGACGAAACAAAAGAACTTGTAGTTTATGGGTTAAACGGTGATGATAGGTTTGTTGTTGATGACGATATTTCATCTAGAATAAAATTGAGAATTGTAGGCGGTAAGGGAAGTGATTCGTTTAACCTTGGTGGTAACATGAAAAAAAGTATTTACGAACTTTCAACAGAAAAAAACATTGTTGAAAAGTCAAGAAAAACGGAAGAAATATTTTCGAAAAATCCGCAAATTTTAGACTACAAAAATACAGGGTTTCAATATAACAGATTTGTGTTTCCGCAAATAAACTTTGGATTTAATGCAGAAGATAAGTTGCTGCTTGGTGTTGGTTTTACATCGAAAAAGTTTGGGTTTAGAAAAGACCCTTACGCAAGCCTACAAAAGCTTACAACCTTGGCTGCAGTGAATAGAGGTGCATTTCAGGTAAGGTATGAGGGTATTTTTAATAAATCCATCTTTAATAAAGATCTACTTGTAAATGCAGAGCTTGTAACACCAACGCTTACCAACTTTTTCGGTTACGGTAACCAATCAACATACAATAAAGATTTACCAATAACTTATTACCGTACCCGCTATAAATATGGAGCGCTTAATGTTGCAATAAGAAAAAGATTAAATGATATTTTTCAATTTTCAATGGGTCCTTCTTATTACCGTTATTGGAACGATTTTTCAGATAACAAAGACCGAATACTTTCTGCACCAACCAATATCGGTAAAGATTCTGCAAGTTTGTATTCCACCAAAGAATACCTTGGAGGCAGGGCTAAATTTGATATCAACTATATAAACAACGAGGTTTTTCCAACGAGAGGTGTTACATGGTTTACAAGTTTTACAGCGCTAAAGGGTGTAAATAAAAGCGCAAATGCCTTTACAGAAATACAATCAGATATGACGATATATGCCGCAATATCAGATCTAAGTAGGGTATCAAGTGTACTACGCTTTGGTGGCGGACGAATATTTTCAAAAGACTTTGAGTTTTTTCAGGCAAAAACATTAGGTATTCAAAATTACTTAAGAGGTTACAGAAGAAATAGATTCTCGGGTAGGGGAATGGCCTATGCAAGTGGCGAGGTAAGGGTGAAAGTTTTTAAATCTAACTCGTTTGTTTTACCGGGCGATGTTGGTGTCCTTGGCTTTGCAGATTTTGGAAGGGTTTGGCAGGATAATGAAAATTCGAAAAAATGGCATAATTCGTTTGGTGGTGGTTTGTATTTTATTCCATTTAATTTAGTGGCAATATCAGCTACCGTTGGTATATCAACAGAAGATAAATTGTTTAACTTTTCTGTTGGTACTAAATTTAATCTTACATTTTAAAGCAAATTCATGTCTGCATATAATTCTTTATACAAAAAAACAGAAGTTCACGTAACTGAAATGTTTCAGAAGCAGCATCCCGTTCATTTGGTGCTTCACAATTTTGATCACACTGAAAGTGTTGTAAAAAAAACAAATGAAATTGCAGGGCATTATAATTTAAGTGAGGAGGATATGCTTGTGGTATTTGTGGCAGCTTGGTTTCATGATACAGGATATTTAAATGGAAAGCCTGAAGATCATGAATTGAGAAGCATAGAGTTGATGAAAGAATTTATGCAAGCTCAAAGTGTTGATGAGGGAACAATTGAAAAAATTGAAAGCTGTATATTGGCCACAAAAGCACCAAGGCAGCCATTAGATTTAAATGCTGAAATACTCTGCGATGCAGACACATACCAATTTGGGAGCAAAAAAGAATTTAAGCGAACGAATAAGCTTGCTTTTGATGAGGCTAATTATTTTAGCGATTTAAAACTTACCAAGAACGTGTTTGACGAGAGAACCGTAAAATTGCTGAGCGAACACAAATACTACACAACCTATTGTAAAGAAATACTTAACGATGTGAAAAAAGATAATATAAAAAAAGTAAAAAAGGATATAAAGGTTGTAGAAAAGGAAAATCCTGCCGGTGTTGAAATAACTGAAAAAGATGGTACAACAAAGGGGATGCAAACGATGCTGCGCCTCACTTCATCTAACCATATCCAGTTAAGTGAAATGGCAGATAGCAAGGCGAATATTCTTATTTCAGTTAACGCAATTATCATTTCTGTTATTCTTTCTGTTTTGCTGCGAAAGTTATCTACTGATCCCTATTTAACTATCCCGACTATTACTTTTCTTGCATTTTCGGTTATAACTATTGTAGTTGCAATTTTAGCAACAAGACCAAAGTTAAATTCGGGCACTTTTGAGGACGAGGACATCATAAATAAAAAAACTAACCTACTGTTTTTTGGCAACTTTCATAAAATGCAATACCAACAATATGAAACTGCCATGCGTACCATGATGAGAGATTCTGATTACCTGTACACATCTATTGTACAAGATATTTTTCATTTGGGACAGGTTTTAGGTAAAAAATATAGGCTTATCAGGCTTGCTTATAACATTTTCATGTTAGGGATAATAGCATCAGTATTGGCTTTTACTATTGCAGCTTTGTTTAACACTTCACCTGCAGAAACTGTAATAACCAACAGCACCGGTTCTCCATTCTAAATTTTTATAACGATGTTGTTCAATAGGGATCTTAGCTGGTTAAAGTTTAATCATAGAGTGTTGCACGAGGCAAGGGATACAGCTGTTCCTTTGTATGAGAGACTTCGTTTTCTTTCCATTTTTTCTTCTAATTTAGATGAGTTTTTTAGGGTTAGATATCCTGTTGTAGCTGCCTTTTCTAAACTCAACAAGAAGACGATTAAGAAAGAGTCTTTTTTAAGTGAAGAAGATGTTTCTGAAAAAATTCAGGTTTGTATAAATGAGCAACTGAACGAATTTGGAGATATTTTAATCAACGAATTAATTCCATCCTTAAAAGAAAAGGGAATTTATTTTTATTACAATAAACCTTTCTTACCTGAGCATATTGCCGAGGCAAGACAGATTTTCCTTTCAAGGGTTTTATCTTTTATACAACCTATATTTTTAAGTGCAGAAAGTGCTTACGATTTTCTGCCTGAAAACAATCATCTCTATTTTATTGTAACATTATCAAATAGCCATAAAAATATGGTTAACCATGTGTCAATAAATATTCCATCACATAAATTAAGCAGGTTTTTTGTGCTTAGCCCAATTGATGGGATGAACTATGTTGTTTTTATTGATGACATCATCAGAGAAAATATAGGAATGCTTTTTCCGGGGCAAACCATTGAAAGCATTTACAGTATTAAGTTTAACAGAGATGCAGAAATTACGCTGAATGATGAGTATTCAGCAAATGTTTTAGAAAAAATTGAAAAGCAGTTGAGTAAAAGAGATGTTGGGGCGCCATCTCGTTTCTTATTTGAGCATGGAATGCCTACTTATTTACAAATGTTTTTATCTACTTTGTTCAAGGCAGATATGAAAGATATGTTTGAAGGTGGCAGGTACCACAACCTTAGTAATTTATATAATTTTCCTTCTTTTGATAAAACATTATTTTACAAAAAGCAAGAAGCCATACATTATCCACCAATTTCAGGCGGAGATATTTTTGCCAATATAGCCTCAAAAGATGTACTCTTACACTTGCCATACCAGTCTTACATTCCTGTGCTTAGTTTTTTTAACCAGGCTGCTGTTGATGCAGATGTAAAAGAAATTTACATAACCTTATACAGGGTTGCTGCAGAGTCGCATATTGTAAATGCACTTATTAGCGCAGCAAAAAACGGTAAAAAAGTAACTGCATTTATAGAGTTAAAAGCAAGGTTTGATGAAGCAAATAATATTAAGTGGAGCAGGGTAATGAAGGATGCAGGCGTAAAACTTATTTACAGTGACCCGTCCATTAAAGTGCATTCAAAAATTGCGCTTGTAAAAAAAGTAGTGGATGGAAAAAGCGTTTGTTACGCCGTTTTAAGTACAGGAAATTTTAATGAAAGTACCGCCTTGTTTTACACAGACCATGTACTAATGACCACAAAAAAAGCTGTTTGCGATGAGTTGGAAGTTTTGTTTGGTTATTTGCAAAGCAAAAAAAATCATCCTTCAAAAAAATCGATAGTATTTGATAATTTATGGGTTGCACAATTCAATTTGCTTGATCAGTTTGAGTTATTGATAAACAAAGAAATTGCAAAACAAAAAAGTGGGGTGCCCGCAAGAATAAGAATTAAGGTAAATAATTTGGAAGAGCCACACTTTATTAATTTGTTGTACAAAGCAAGTGCAGCGGGCGTTAAGGTTGAATTGTTAATTAGAAGTATATGCTGCTTAATTCCTGAAAGAGAAAAATTAAGCGAACACATCACTGTAAAAAGGTTGGTTGATAAATACCTTGAACATACCCGTTTATTTATTTTTGGTGTTGATGATGATGTTACTGTTGCAATGGGCTCTGCTGATTTAATGACAAGAAACCTGAGGAGAAGAATTGAAGTTTGTATTGAATTGAAAGACCAAAATTGCAAGCAACAGCTTATCGATAATTTTGAAATTCAATGGAAAGATAACACGAAGGCCTCTCGTATTTTAAGTAATGGTGAGCAATTGCGTATTAAAGATGAAGGCTCACATCATAATGCGCAGAACGAAATGTATGAATACCTGAAACAAATATCATGTTAAGTTCTACACCCAAATTTTCCATTTTTCAGGGAATAAAAAAATACCGCATAAGAAGGGTAATTTTTATTGCATTGTTTTGGACCATAATTGATACACTTTCTACAATTTTAAATTACAGCGCAGCTGAAGATCATTCAAAATCGATCCTTACCCGGGCAATTTTGGTTTTTTTTATGAGTGCTATTATGGGGTACCTTTTTGTTTATACACTTAGAAATGTATTTAAAAACCGCCCCATATTAATAAACTTTTTTGCAAAAACTTTTATCCTACTTTTTGCAGCTTTGGCAATGAATTTTTTGGCTCATTTAGCCGATAATATTTTTGTTGATAAATTGAATTTATCAAAAAGTCTCTTTGATTTTTACCAGTACACAATGACGAGTAACTGGCTTTTAAGGAGAACCCTCTATTGGCTTATATTGTTTGCTATTACCCAACTTTATCTTGAGATAAATGATAAATATGCTCCCGGAGTTTTTCTAGACATACTTGCAGGAAAATATATTAAACCCCGAATTGAAAATAGGATCATTATGTTTATTGATCTTAAGGATTCTACACCAATAGCAGAAAAGCTTGGCCACCAAATTTACTTTCTATTTATCAGAGAGTTTATTTATGATTTATCTCTTTCTTTGATAGAACACGACGGTATTATTTACCAGTATGTAGGAGATGAAATTGTAGTTTCGTGGAAGTATAATAAAGACAATATGAAAAACTGTTTGGCTTCTATCATTACCGGTAGAAAAAACATACAAAAGCGCAGTGAGCATTATAGAAGAGTGTATGGGATTATTCCCGAATTTAGGATTGGCATACATGTAGGTGATGTAACAGTAGGAGAGATTGGCGTTATTAAAAAAGACCTTGCCATGAGTGGCGATACTATGAATACTACTGCACGAATAAGAAGTGCTTGCAATGAACTCAACCAGAAATTTATTGTTTCAAAAGATTTTGCTGAAAAAAGTAACCTAAAAAGTTTTCAGTTGGAAGACCTAGGTATGGTTGAACTAAAAGGAAAAGCAAACGGTATTGAACTTTTTGCGCTAAAAATTTGATGGTGAATATTTTTGTATTATCTTAAATTCTCGTTTAAAATTGTACAAAAATCATGATCAGAACTTTACTATCTACGCTGTTATTATTTTTTTGCCTAGCAGCTAAATCTCAAACAAAAAAACCACTTACCCACGCTGTTTACGATGGTTGGAAATCAGTAGGTGAAAGAGCCATTAGCAATAGTGGCAATTTTGTTGTGTACAATATTTTACCGCAAGAAGGTGACGGTGTAATGGTAATAAATGATTTGGAGACGGGTAAAAAGCTCTCTATAGAAAGAGGCTACGCACCTATTATTACCAAAGACAGTCGCTATGTATTTTTTAAAATAAAGTCTCGCTATCAAGACACTAGGCAGGCTCGCATAAAAAAGAGAAAGCCTGAGGAAATGCCTAAAGACTCTTTGGGAATGGTGCTGCTTGGCACAGATAGTATTGTAAAAATTGCTCTCGTAAAATCTTTTAAAGTACCTGAAAAGGGTAACGGGTGGATGGCTTATTTGGCTGAGAAACCTGCATCTGACAGTTCAAAAAGAAAAATGCTACCAGACTCTTTGAAACTGAAAATAGATGCATTTGTAAAAATTGCAGATTCAATTATCAGAAGATCGTTGGATTCTGTAAAAGGAAAAGTTGAAAAAACAGAATTAATAGCTGCTTCGCAAAAAGCTGTTGAGGAAATTTATAAAAAAGCCAATGATGCATATTCTGATGCAGAAGGTGATGAGCCAGCTGCCGATAAAGCAATTGAGGGAACTGAGCTTTCTGTAAAAAATCTTATAACAGGAAAGAACAAAATCTTTAAATCGGTTTCAGAGTATTATTTTGATAAAAAAGGTAATAACCTAATCATTGAAACCACAAAGATTGCAAAAGATACTTTAAGTAAGGCAAGTGTGCTGCTTTACAACTTACAGGCTGATAAAGTTGAAACCATCATGATGGGTTTTAATGATGCTAAGAACTTTGTATTTGATGAAGATGGGCAGCAAATAGCGTTTGTAGCTGAGCGTGACAGTTCCATAAAGTCATTGCAAAAATTTTATAAGTTATGGTATCATAAAAATGGCCTGGACAGCGCAATGCTGCAGGCTGACAGGAATACAAGCGGTGTTGTAGGTGGCTATACCATCAGCGAAAATGCAGAGTTAAAATTTAGCAGGGATGGTAAAAAACTTTTTTTTGGTACAGCGCCAATTGTTGCACCGAAAGATACAACACTTGTTGATTTTGAACTCGCTCGTTTAGATGTTTGGACGT
>JANOTH010000089.1:0-4182 GCA_031416275.1 Ferruginibacter sp.
CCCTGGCCCAATGTAGATGCACATAGCGGCGCCTTGCTGGTTCACTACGGTATGGTAGAATACGAGTTCTACACCGTATTGTTTGGTGTGTCAAGATCTCTCGGTGTTTTGGCCAGCCTTTGCTGGGACCGAGCTCTGGGCTTCCCGCTGGAAAGACCAAAGTCTATTACAACCGATCTTGTAAAACTTTGGTTGGAAGGAAAAGACAACATCTGGGGAGAATAAGTTCTATTATAACTGATTATAAATGCCTTGACTTTGTCAGGGCATTTATTTTATGATCAACTAAATGTTATGATGAGGTAGGGGCAAAAAAATAGGGACTAAATAGAAATAAAGTCCCGTATTAAATCCAATATCCTATGAAAAACCAAGTATGCATAATCATTTATTGAGCCAGAAAAAACTCATATGAAATACGCATTGTTAGTGGGAAATAAATCCACAAAGGAAAAAATACCATCATGTGTGCGTTTGAAAATTTCCCCAACGATAGCTACAATTATAAATTTTGTTACCATAAAAGTTGCGGTTATATTTGCAGTCCAATTTTAATGGGGGGTTAGCTCAGTTGGCTAGAGCGCTTGCATGGCATGCAAGAGGTCGTCGGTTCGACCCCGATACTCTCCACAACCCGGGGAAGTTAGTTCAGAACTAATTTCCCCTTTTTTATTTCCTTTTAGAATGCCCGTCATTTGTGATGTACAAGGAAGATCAGCAATTATGCGTAAGCGTTCACGTATGTAAAAATGGCCATCACATCGTAACAGCCATTTTAAATTTTTTGCATTACATTTTACAGGCTTCTGCGCATTTTTTACATGCTTCAGCACAAGCGTTACAATATGCTCAATGTTCAGCATGTTTGCCACACTCTGCAGCGCACGCTTTACAACATTTTACGCTAAGGGCATAAAGAGCTTCTGCAGATTGTGAGTCCTTCGCACATAGTTACGTGCACAAGCACCTTTATCAGCACAATCCCTGCAAAGCATTACACATTCAGTCTGTCCCTCCGTATTCAAGCATTTTGCAAATCATTTTTCATAAGCTTCAACACAACCTACACAGGCATCAGTATAAGTTTCATAATCTTTCATGTTATTTATATGAACCGATGGAAAAAATCCCATCGTTATTCATCACATCATCTCATGCCTTGTATTCTTCTTTGCTCTATTATTTGGGTAATAAGTTCAGATCAGGTATTTAAATCTGAGTAAGCGGTAACTTTTCAGTTAAATCAGGTTGTTTTAAAAATTACAAATAAATTTTTGGCAACTCATGGTGAATAGAGGCAACTTCCCAGATGCTTCTATCTTAAAATTCTTTTGATGATTTCTTTGGAAGTTAATGTGATCTCGGCTTTCATTATCAGCAGAACTGTTATCTGCCTTGTTAAATAGTGGCTTGGTTTATGTGAATATTAGAATAGACCCACACATATATCTGCTGTTCACTAACGGTGAGCATTAACATGTCTACCTCCATCTTAGGTCATCCTAATTGAAACACTTATTATCTAACAGAAGTCATTTTTAATTTAAGCCGGTACCAATTTGTCGGGAGCCTTAAACTATTTATTATGAACGAAATTTTGATTTCGAAGACTGTCTTTTCGATTAGTTTGGGTGTATTTGGTCATGAAAAGACAATTGAACAATAAAAATCACTACAGGCACTGACTAAACTCATTGTTTCAGTAATTCAACAAATGCATATTGCAATGTAAAGACTTGTAAATCCAATAAGGGCTTAAGAAAAGTATTACTAAATCAATAAAAATTTGAGAAAGCAAACAAACTGGTATGTCATCACAGGCGGCCCGTCTTCTGGTAAAACTACTACCGTCAACCTGCTCAAAGAAAGGGGATACATAACCAGCTTTGAACATGCCCGGCATTACCTGGATACACAGCGACTGAAGGGTAGAACAATTGAAGAAACAAGAAAAAACCAGAAAGAATTTCAATTGCGGGTTTTAGAAATGCAGATTGAGCAGGAGCGTCAGATTGCTCCGGATGTGTTAGTCTTTCTTGACCGGGCAATTCCGGATGCACTGGCTTACTATCGTTTTTTAAATATTCCGGAAGATGAAAAATTAAGGGGTGCCTTGCTTACCGTTTCGTACAAAAAAATTTTCATTCTGGATTGCCTGCCCATGATGAAAGATTATGCCCGCACCGAAGATGCGGCGGCACAGCAAAAAATTCATGCTTTACTTACTGAGGTATACGGGTCCTTAGGATTTCCAATCGTTCATGTTCCTGTACTTCCAGCGGGAGAACGGGTCGATTTCATTTTAAAACATCTTTAGCTGTGAAAACTATTACAAAAAATAAAGACATTCATTCTACTACAGAAATCGATTTTAAGCTGCATACCACAACTATTGAAGAGGCCGCCCTATTGCTTAAAAGTGATACAGAGCAGGGTTTAAGCATTGATGAATCTAAGGAAAGGCTGGAGCGCCACGGGCTAAACACCATTGCCGAAGCAACAGCTATCCATCCACTAAGAATATTGCTAAACCAATTTAAAAGCCCCATAGTTTTTCTGTTGGTATTTGCAGCAGGCATGTCTTTCTGGTTTAAGGAATGGCTGGATGGTACTGCTATCTTACTCGTGCTTGTGATTAATGCAGCCATAGGTTTTTACATGGAGTTTAAGGCGCACAAGTCTGTGGCAGCTTTAAAAAAACTTTCTTCTATACCTGCAAAAGTACTTCGTGGCGGCAAATTGTTTGAGATCAACGCTGAAGAAATTGTACCGGGCGATATTGTATTTATTGAAGCCGGTGATATGATACCGGCTGATGGCAGAATATATAAAGCTGCCCAATTACTGATTGACGAATCGGCACTCACCGGGGAGTCAGTTCCGGTAGAGAAAAAAGATGCTGTTCTTGCCGAATCAGCCATCCTTGGAGATCGTACCAATATGGCTTTTAAAGCAACCCATGTTTCCAAAGGCAATGCCCACATTTTGGTAGGCACTACAGGCATGAAAACCGAATTAGGAAAAATAGCCAACCTCGTTCATTCATCTGAGCAGGCTGCCACGCCATTAGAAAATAAACTGGAAGAGTTTAGTAAAAAGCTGATAAAAATTACCCTTGCGCTAGTGCTGGTCATTTTTATTATAGGGTTAATCAATGGCGAGGGAATTATTGCCATGTTGCAAACAGCTGTTGCACTTGCAGTGGCAGCTATTCCCGAAGGATTACCGATTGTGGCTACGATGACCTTAGCGCAGGGCATGCTTAAAATGTCACGCTACAAAGTGATTGTAAAAAAATTGTCTGCTGTTGAAACGTTAGGAGGCACCAATGTGATCTGCACCGATAAAACTGGTACGCTCACGCAAAATAAAATGGAGGTCGTGTTAGTTGAAACCCCTTCCGGCACCTGGAAAAAAGATGTTGACTTTACCGGCAATAAGGAGCAGTTAGAATGGATCAGCAAATGTGCTGTTTTATGCAACACAGCCAACATTCACTCATCCGGGGAAGAAGCAAAGGAAATAGGCGATCCGCTGGAAATAGCCTTCTAAAATTTTCAATAGATAAGGGCGAAGACATTGATAAAATACGTAAAGAATTTTTAAAAAAAGAGGAAGAGCCTTTCTCCAGCGAAACAAAGATCATGAGTACGCTACATGAACACGATGGTAAATATTATCTTTTTGCAAAAGGCGCTCCCGAAGAATTATTGCTGAAGTGTACACAGATTTTTGAAGATAGCGAGGTGGCGATGGACACAACAAAAAGGGAACAATGGTTGTCAACAGCAGAAAAATTTTCCGCATCCGGGCATCGCATGATTGCCATGGCATACCGAAAGACGGATAGTGCGCCTGCTTCATTAACAGATGACCTGGTTTATCTCGGGCTTGTTGGTATGATAGATCCACCAAGGCCGGAAGTTCAGGCTGCCATCAATGATTGTAAAACAGCCGGCATTAAAGTGGTGATGATCACAGGCGATCATCCTTCCACCGCTCATTATATAGGAACTCAATTGGGGATATCAAAAGAAGATGAAGTGCCTGTGATTGGAAAGGATATGAAAGAATTTGAGGAGTTAACTGAAGAAGAAAAACAGCGCTGGATCAATACTTCGGTTTTTGCCCGGGTTAATCCAAAGCATAAACTGGACCTGGTGAAAGTTTTCCAGGAAAAAG
>JANOTH010000090.1:0-7565 GCA_031416275.1 Ferruginibacter sp.
AACCTTACTGTTTGGTATAAACTAAGCAATAAAACTATTTACGGTGCTTACATCACTTTAATAGGTTCTGCATTTTCTGTTCTGATAAATTATATTTTTATTCCACGCTTTGGGCTTTTAGCTTGCGCCTGGGGAACGTTCGCCGCTTATGGTTCTATGCTGATTCTGTCCAATTATTTTGGTCAAAAATATTACCGTATTCCTTATGCATGGAAGAAGTTGATAGCATTTCTGGTAATTGTAACTGTAATATTTTTAATTCACAAAGCTGCTACAAGTTTTTACACCAACAACTATTTTAATATCGGGCTTGCCATTGTATTGCTTTTCATTTATTGTAAGTTTTTAGCATTGGTAGAGCAGAAAGAATTTGCAAGATTGCCATTTGTAGGAAAATACTTTGCTCCAAAAAAATTGAGTACAGGTGCGTAAGATGCTCTTATATATTTTGCGGCGACCATTGCTATGGATTGCCGATAGATATTCATCTGCACCACAAAAAACAATTGTTTTTAAATCTCTGTCAGATTTATTTGCAACTGCCGAAGATGAAAGCGATCAAAAAGTAAAGTTCCTACAAACAACTTCAGAAAATGCAAAGTTTATCATCTTCAGCGATCAGCATAAAGGCGATAGAAGTGCAGCAGATGATTTTAGAAATGCCGAGAGTAATTATGCAGCTGCTTTAGATCATTATTTACAAAACGGTTTTACATTTATTAATCTGGGAGACAGCGAAGAACTCTGGAAATTTAGTGCTGATAAATTATTGCCGGCAAACGAAAAAGTATTGGGGAAGGAAGCAGCTTTTCAACCTGATAGATTTTATAAAACTTTTGGTAACCACGATTTGATATGGAAAAACAAAGCCGATGTTTTTTTATGGCTACGAAAATATTTTTCCATGCCGCTGGTAATAAATGAAGGCATTTTAATTAAAATAAAAACCGCAACAAGCGAACTAAAAGTTTTTTTAACGCATGGTCACCAAGGTGATACAATGAGTGACAACAATGCTTTCAGCACATGGGTTGTAGCTCACCTTTGGCTACCGTTACAGCGTTATTTAAACATAAACATCAATACGCCGAGCAATGATTTCTCATTAAGAAACGACCACAATATTATGATGAGTGAGTGGAGTGGAGCACAACAGAATTTGCTACTCGTTACAGGACATACACATGTACCTGTATTTGCGTCAGGCAGGTATTTCAATCATCCCTCAAATAAAATTCCAGGTAAAGAGCAACATCTTATTAAGCCTTCTTATTTCAATACCGGCTGTTGCTGTTTTGATGATGGAGACATAACAGGAATTGAAATAGATAAGGGTTATATCAGGCTAATAAAATGGCATGAAGACAATAAAACTATTACCAGAAAAATATTGGAAGAAAAATTATTAGAAGAGTTGTTAGGTGATTTGTAAATCAGTTTAAATACTTCAACATTACTGCATGCAGTACTTTCTCTTCTGGTTTAGTAAACAACAGATTGTTTGAAATATTTAAGAAATGTCTTTTAAAAGCACCTATTGCATTTGGTAGATTTTTCACATCATACCCAATTATCTTTAGCGCATGTTTCGCATTAAAATCTGAAGGAATATTTACGCCTGTTGTATCGTTATACCACAACCCAAAACCTTTTTCTGATAATGCTTTCCACGGGAAGAGTAAGCCCGGATCTATTTTGCGTGCAGGTGCCACATCGCTGTGACCAATAAAATTTTCTGAAGGGATGTTATACTCCTTTTTTAAAAATTCCAATACTCCCATTAAAGTATTTAGCTGCGCTGTTGAAAAACTATCAACGCCATTATTATCAATTTCAATACCTATAGAAGATGAATTTACATCAGTATTGTTGCCCCATTTACCGGCACCTGCATGCCAGGCTCTCAAATAATCATTGAGCATGTTGTGTAGCGTGCCATCTTTACAAATTACATAATGCGCACTCACGCTCGTTGCAGGCTTAGTAAAAGTTTGCAGTGTTTGCTCGCAACTGTTTTGTGCGGTATAATGTATTACAACAATATTGGGTTTTCTCATACCAAAATTGGTTGTATAAGCCATGTACATAGGCGTTTTTAAAGAATCTGCAACAATTAAATTATTAGGTGCAGCAGTTATTTTTTTAGCAAATAACTTTGATTGTTTTGCATACACTTTGTTTGTAGCGCTATAAGGTTTTGGGCTACATGAAAATAACAATAATGAAAAAGCTACACAGATTGTACTCACCAATTTTGAATGCATAAATCTATTTACAGTTTACTTTATTAAATGGATGCTTTTCTTCAAAGTTAAGCGCATGCGGATACTTTAAAACGGCGGTGTCGTTTTTCATTTCAATGTTTCCATAGCCTTCGGCAAACGAGTTGCCTATAATTTTAAAAATAATTTGTCTAACAGAAGTTTTTCCTTCAGATTCAAAGGTGTAATAACCTTCTGCCCGACCGTCGATTTTTTTAAGAACGACGTCACCTTTATTACTGTCCTTTTCTTTTCTCTTATACCTTAAGTCACCCAACAGCGTATCCCCACTTTCTGCAATATTCAGAAAAGCTGTATCACCCGAAATCACCATTTCATAACAGCCGTCTAACTTTGCAGGCTCAGTAATTTTTGTAATGGCTATATTAGTTGGGTCAGTTGCACTATTCTTTTTTTCTGAACAAGAAAAGAAAAGTACGGAAAGCAAAACCAGGATTTTAAACATTTTCATATCATAAATTTTGTAGGTAATGGTTATAAAATTATGCCAAATGCGGCACATGCTTTGAACAATAAAGAAAAACGCACTCATGAAAACACCAGAAAATAACGAAGATGATTCTTCGATCACTCCTGCGGAAAAAGCAATGTTAGATGACGCCATGAATTATGATCCGCTATCAAAAGATGAAATTAATTTAAAGCATGCAAGGTTGGATAATATTGATGAGGACGGCGATACCCTAAACGAGATCTCAATAGCTGAAGACAATAGCGGCAAAGATCTCGACATACCAGGCGCCGAAGATGATGATGAAAACGAAATCATTGGTGCAGAAGATGAAGAGAACAATGGCTATAGTGAGGCAGACACCGATTAGAACAGATTCAACGCTAATTGAATCTTTTCTACATTTGAATCTGTTCTACATGTTAGCCCATGGAGGTAGTTCCTCTTTTAAAAGAACCATCAGTTAAATGTTGTCCTTCGGCAAATTCTTCGACCATTTTTTTGTTGAATGCAGGCAAATCTTCCGGACTTCTGCTTGTGACCAGTCCATTGTCTGTCACCACTTCTTTATCTTCCCATATCACTCCTGCGTTAACTAGATCCGTTTTAATTGATGGATAGGAAGTCATGTTTCTATCTGCAAGCATACCTGTTTCTATCAATAATTGTGGGGCATGGCAAATAGCCGCAATTGGTTTGCCGGTTTCTAAAAAATGTTGAGCAAAATATACGTACGCTTTTTCTGTTCGCATTTTATCCGGATTCATAACACCACCGGGCAACATTAATGCATCATAATCTTCCGGATTTGCGTCTGCTAGATTAACATCTGTATTTATTTCTACTCCCCAATTATCATGACCCCATCCTTTCACAGTTTGTTGCAATGAAACGATAACCACCTCTGCTCCGGCTTCTAGGAGTGCTGCTTTCGGTGATGTAAGTTCAATTTCTTCAAAACCATTATCTGTAAGTATTGCTACTCTTTTGTTAGTCAGTGTATTCATAAATTATTTTTATTTAGTATCCCAAATGTTGGTCCATTATACATCTCTTACAAATAAAGAGTCTTTTATTAGAGTGTGGTAATATTTATGTAAAATCTTCTACACAATTGCGCCACAAAGTGTATTAATTTTATCTTTATATATCGAAACCCCTAAAGGATATGATTAAAACTGAGGGATTTTTTAATGAAATATTTAAAAAATCAAAAGAAAACTCCATTATTTTAATGGATAAAACCGGAAAAATTTTAGAGTTTAATAAAGGCTTTTTAAACGCATTTGGTTATAGTAAAAAAGATTTGACAGGTAAAAATTTTGAAATACTTTTTACACCTGCAGATAGAGATCAAAACAAGCCAGGGCTGGAAGTAAAACGTACGCTGACTAACGGCTCATCCAGCGATAATAATTACTTATTAAACAAAGAAGCAGTTCCTATCTGGGTTTTGGGAGAATCTATTTTAGTAAAAAACAACGAGGGAGAAAGTTACATTGTAAAAATAATTCAGAATATAAATACACAAAAAAAACTAGAGGGGTTTTTACTGGAAAGTAATGATTTTATACATGCTGTCTTTGACTCGGTAAAAGATGCTGCATTTGTAATTCTCAACTCAGAGTTGCGCATACTTAGGGCTAACAAAATGTTTTTAAGTATGTTTAAATTAAAAAAAGCAGACGTTACAGAAGTACAACTTTTAAAACTTAAGAATCCATTTTGGAAAACAGCAGAGGTAAAAAAGCAGATAACTGATATTTTAGTAAAGAATACCTCTATGAAAAACGTTCCTTTCAAATACAAGAACGGACATTTTAAAACCAAAGATTTAACCATCACTTCTAAGTTAATGGAGAATGAAGGAATGGGAAGAACGATTTTACTTGTAATTAAAGAAAAGTAGCCATTTCACTTCGGCGTAGTGATCAAGTTATTCTCTTACATGTAAAAAAATGCAAGATATAATGTTATTATCAACTTCATTTGGCTTGTTCTTTGATTTTGAATTGTAAAACCTCCATGGCAACCACAAAAAAAGCAACTCCTAAAAAAGCAGCAACAAAAAAGAAAAAAGCCGATCCTTGTTGGGATGGATATGAACAAGTAGGAACAAAAAGGAAAGGCGGGAAAACCGTTCCCAATTGTGTACCTGATAAATAATCTATAACATAATAAATGTTGAAAAAGGATACTGCAGATGAGCCTAGCCCTGATTGACAGTAGTAGCTGCCGCAGAATAAACTTTAAATAATTATAAATTTCTGCGGCACTACTACGGAAAGCAGGATTCAAATGCTGAAAAAAGGTATATAGTTCCTGCTCCCAATCTTCTAAAAAATAAATTACATATTTCTTCTGTACTGCCCGCCAACACTGTAAAGCGCATTAGTGATTTCGCCAAGCGAACAAAATTTTACCGTTTCCATTAGCTCTTCAAAAAGATTGCCGTTGGCAATGGCAACTTCCTGCAAACGAACCAACATGGCAGCACTATATTCTTTGTGTCTTTCTTTAAATGCATTTAGCATAGTTATTTGCAACTCCTTTTCTTCTGTGGTGCTGCGTATAACTTCTGCAGGTAAAATTGTCGGCGAACCGTTTTTATTTAAAAACGTATTTACACCAACAATTGGAAATTCACCTGTATGTTTGAGCGTTTCATAATACAAACTTTCTTCCTGAATTTTATTACGCTGGTACATTCTTTCCATAGCACCAAGCACGCCACCACGTTCTGTAATTCTTTCAAACTCCGCCAGCACAGCTTGTTCTACAAGGTCAGTCATTTCTTCAATCAAGAAAGACCCTTGGTTTGGATTTTCATTTTTAGCAGTGCCTAATTCTCTGTTGATGATTAATTGTATGGCCATTGCACGGCGTACACTTTCTTCTGTAGGTGTTGTGATGGCTTCATCATACGCATTCGTATGCAAAGAATTACAGTTGTCATAAATCGCATACAAAGCCTGCAATGTTGTGCGAATATCATTGAAGTCAATTTCCTGCGCATGCAAACTTCTGCCACTTGTTTGTATATGGTATTTTAATTTTTGGCTGCGGTCATTTCCTTTGTATTTATACTTCATGGCCTTTGCCCAAATGCGGCGTGCAACTCTTCCAATTACAGAATACTCGGGGTCCATACCATTGCTAAAAAAGAACGAAAGGTTAGGTGCAAAGTCATCAATATTCATTCCTCTGCTCAAATAATATTCTACATAAGTAAACCCGTTTGATAAAGTGAACGCAAGCTGTGTTATAGGATTGGCGCCCGCTTCAGCAATATGATAACCGCTGATACTTACGCTGTAAAAATTTTGAACCTTATTAGTAATAAAATACTCCTGCACATCGCCCATTAATTTTAAAGCGAATTCTGTAGAAAAAATACAGGTGTTTTGAGCCTGGTCTTCTTTTAAAATATCTGCCTGTACAGTACCTCTAACAGATGACAATGCTTTTGCTTTTATGGTTGCATATACATCGGCAGGTAAAACATCTTTTCCACTAAGTCCGAGCAAACGTAAGCCGAGACCGTCATTGCCGAGAGGTAAGGCCTCCCCTAAATCCCCTCCCGAGGAGGGGACTTTTGCAGTATTTAATTCTTTGGGCAATTTGGAATGGTGCACGGGCTTACCGTCCGTACCTATATATTTTGGAAGCGTTTCAATATCATATTTTGCCTCAATAATTTTATTTACATCTTCCCTTAAATTATTTTCGATGATGTATTTTTCACACATCTGATCAATAGCAGCATTCATAAAAAATGCTAACAGCATTGGTGCCGGACCATTGATCGTCATGCTCACAGAAGTTTTTGGATCGCACAGATCAAAACCACTGTACAGCTTTTTTGCATCATCCACCGTTGCAATACTTACACCACTGTTTCCAACTTTTCCATAAATATCCGGACGGTGTGCAGGATCTTCGCCATACAATGTAACACTATCAAATGCAGTACTGAGGCGCTTTGCAGGCTGCCCAACACTTACATAATGAAAACGGCGGTTGGTTCTCTCAGGCCCACCCTCGCCTGCAAACATTCTTGTAGGGTCTTCTCCTTCTCTCTTTAATGGAAACACACCGGCGGTAAAAGGAAATTCACCCGGTACATTTTCCTGCAATTGCCAGGTTAAAATATCACCCCAGTCTTTGTACTTCGGTAAAATAACTTTTGCAATTTTTGTACCTGACAAACTTTTAAAAGTAAGCGGTTGCTTTATAACTTTATCCCTTACTTTAAACTCATAAAATTCCTGCTTGTAGCTTTCTAAAAGCGTAGCCCAGTTGGCAAGTAATTTTTTGTTTGGCGGCGTTAGCCTTTCTTCAATATTGGCTTTTATTTTATTCAATTCAGTAACCGCATCTGCACTTGTTACCGTTTTTAATACGCCTTCTATTTGATACAATTGTGTTGCCAATGCGCTTTGCTCTTTCACCCACAAATCGTACTCCGCAATGGTTTCAGAAATTTCTGCCAGGTAGCGTACTCTTTTCGGTGGAATAATTGAACCATCCATACCGCCGCTTTTTGCAAATGCTTCGTGTGAGCCAAAATCGTTACCTGTTTTTTCAGCAATTACTTTTATCAGCTTATCAAATAAGTTATTTACACCGGCATCGTTAAACTGTGCAGCAATGGTTCCTACAACCGGAAGCTCCTCATCTTTTGCATCCCACAAATTGTAGTTGCGTTTGTATTGTTTGCGTACATCGTGCAATGCATCGAGTGCACCAGCCTTGTCAAATTTGTTCAGACAAATCACATCAGCATAATCCAGCATGTTTATTTTTTCCAGCTGCGATGGTGCGCCATATTC
>JANOTH010000091.1:0-1585 GCA_031416275.1 Ferruginibacter sp.
AAAATTTAGATATGTGTAGTGGCTTTTTAGTTGGGGCAAGAATAAAATATTATCATTCTAAAACAATAAATGATAAAGATATTAAAAATAGTTCTGACAGAACAACTATTCTACCTGCATTTGGTATTACAGCAACACTCCGCTATTATTTTTATAAAGATTTTGGGGTCTATTTTGACGGGTGTTTAGGGTATAAAACGAATTTAGCGAGCATTGGGCTGATTTATAAAATTTATTGACATGTTCTAAACCCGCTTATATTGTTCATAATATAATGCATTTTGTATATTTATATTCTTATCAATTTCTTAACATTAAAAGGAAAGATTAGAAGTGTAAAGCACAGAGGCAAAAAAGAATTAATTAGTTGTCGTTTATATCTAAGATTCTTGATGTTAAGTTTTGGGTACAGAATTGCTTCAGAATTTAAGATGACATTTGTACCATGAAAATTCTATTAGTAGAAGACGAAAAAGGGCTTTCGGATTCCATAAGTACCTACCTTAAACAGGAGGGTTATTTGTGCGAAGTTGTAAAAGACTTTAAGTCTGCCGATGAAAAGATAGAACTTTATCAATACGATTGTATTTTGGTGGATATTAACCTGCCTGATGGAAATGGGCTTAATCTTGTTAAATCTCTTAAAAGATTAAAAGCAAAAGCTGGAATAATAATCATTTCGGCAAGAAATTCAGTCGATGATAAAATTGAGGGATTAGATTTAGGGGCGGATGATTATCTATCAAAACCTTTTAGTTTAGCTGAACTTAACTCAAGAATTAAATCAGTCTTAAGGAGAAGAAAATTTGATGGAAATAATGAAATTGTTTTTAATGAAATCACTATAAAAACAAATGAATCAGCTGTTTATGTGAGAGACGTTTCATTAACCTTGACCAAAAAAGAATACGAACTGATTCTCTTTCTAATTAGCAACAAAAACAGAGTTTTAACCAAGGAAACAATAGCCGAGCATTTATGGGGAGATGATATGGATATGGCTGATTCCTATGATTTTATTTACACCCACATTAAAAACCCCTAAAACCAAATATTTTTCCCCCCCGTTACCCCCCACCACTGAAAACCATAGGTCTACCTCTATAGGGTGAGTTATTGACCCCGTTTTTTAAACTTCTAGAATGGGGTTGGCAGGGTGCGCCGAAATGACCTATTTTAATCAAGTAAAATTTACTGGAATTTGAGAGATATTAAGAAGTGGATTATTGTCCAAAGGTAAAATTTCAATTGCTGTTGTAATCGGGATGCACGGGCGTACGTTTGGCTTTCCAGGCCCCCCCCAAATCCTTCATCTCGACTTCCAGGCATTCAACCGTTAGGCGGATGGCCGCGCCGCCCGAAAATGTCAACGTGACATGACCTTCCACACCGTCTGGATCCGAACCCGGTTCATATCCAATTGCGAGTAAGGCTAGTGTCTGAGACGGATCCTTGAGATCCACGCCCTGTACCTTGGCGTCGAGCACTCTGTCGATGCGTAGGCCCGAGCGGCGCCGCTCAAACCCCGGTTTCTTGTTTTTTGCAGTACCTTTGAGCGTCACGGCCCAGTCAAAGCGATTGCCGA
>JANOTH010000092.1:0-17306 GCA_031416275.1 Ferruginibacter sp.
GACATTCTTTACATGGGCATTTACATTTCGATCCTATCATCTATTTCTTTTTCTTTTGTCCCCTCGTAATTGGCTTTCCGTACTTTTTCATCATCCTGTCTTTTCTTCGTACTACAAAATTCACCTTGCTGTTCTTTGCAGATTTTTCATGAAAAGCAGGACCAACTTCTTCTTTTTTTGGAAGCCGAACCTGGTATGTTTTCATGAACACTTTCGGTATTTCATCTTCTGTCAATATATCTGATATAACCAAGTGTTCAGGCAACGGCGTAACCGGAACCGTATACTGCATCAGAGTCTCAATAATTTCCAGTAAAGGTTTTTCTTTCTCTGTAAAAAAAGTAATGGCAATACCTTTTTTATCTGCTCGACCGGTTCTACCAATTCTGTGGATGTAATTCTCAGGTACATCTGGTGTGTCAAAATTTATTACATGAGTTACTTCAGATATATCAATACCTCTGGCTACAATATCTGTTGCAATAATAAATCGATAATTCCCTTCCTGAAATTGCTTTACGGTATTAAAACGGTGGTTCTGCTCTTTGTTAGAATGTATCACACCAACCTTTTCAGGAAACTTTGGCTCCAACTGCTCGTACAGATCATCAGCCAATTTTTTTGTAGCAGCAAACACCAATACCTTGGTCATGCTTTCATCTTCCGTAAGCAATAAATGCAACAGATTTACTTTCGTGTAAAAGTTAGGAACAGCATAAACCGTTTGTTCTATATTCTCGAGCGGAGTTCCCGTAGGTGCAGCTTCCACTCTTTCGGGGTCATTAAAATAAGTATTCATCATCAATTCTACATCCGGTGTAATGGTTGCAGAAAACATCAGGTTTTGTCTTTTTGGCGGCAAGAGATCAAGTATGTTTTTTAGCTGTGTTCTAAACCCAAGGTTAAGCATTTCATCCACCTCATCAATGATCAACTTCTTTATTGCTTTGGTTTTTACAGCACCGTTCATACACAGATCATACAACCTGCCGGGTGTTGCTACCAATACATCTACCCCTTTGTGCACTTCAGCAGCTTGTGTATTTATGTTTACGCCACCGTATACACCCACTACCACAACACTCATGTAGGTAGTTAACTCTTTTACCGTCTGCACCACCTGCGCTACCAATTCTCTTGTAGGCACCACAATCAAAATCTGTGGCGTTTTTTCTTTGCTGAATTTCCATTGCTTGAGGCAAGGGAGTAGGTAAGCAAACGTTTTACCTGTACCGGTTTGTGCAATTCCACAAACATCTCTGCCGCTCATAGCTACAGGAAAAACCTTGTGTTGTATAGTGGTTGGGTTGGTATAGCCAAGATCAGTCAATGCTGACTGTAAGGCATTATTTAGATTGAGGTCTTCAAAAGTCATTTGTAAAAATTATCTGCGAAGATAGTTTTTAAATATTGGCCCGCTTAAACCTGCTTTAACCAACCTGAAATACTCATCCTGCTTCGGTTTGAGGTTGCAACCTCGTGCTCTAGCTCATCGCTCTTAAAAAACACGGCTGTTTGAGATTCGGGCTGTATCGTTTTTGTTTCATCATCGCCATAAACCAATAGTTGACCTCCATCTTTTTGCAACCAATCAATATTTAAATAATTGATCAGCAAAAACTTTCTGTTGCTGTCATTTCTAAACTGGTCTTTGTGGCGTTTGTAACCGTTGCCTTCGCCATAAACTGCGTAATGAAATTCATAATCATTTATGCCGGTATAACAGGTATTGTTCAACCGATCGATAAAGTTTTCTATATGGGTTAGAAATTGCTGTTCAAAAACATTATCATGGCTTTTATCCATCCAATAAATTTTATCGCCACGCATTTGCTGTTTGGTATCCATTACTTTTTCGTTTCCAACACCAGCAAAACTCATCATATCGTCTTTTTGCAATTGGGCTATATTTTGTTGCAGCCCTTCAGATAAATCAGCTGTTAAAAAATCAACATCAATTCCTATTTTATTATCGAGATAAGTATCTATTAAAATATCAAACCGGTTGTAATCTTCCCGCATTCGGGTAAGGTAACCCTTCAAACCAACAAGGATGGTTAAAGTTATAAACCATATAAATCTTTTGCTACCCTAAATGTATTGCAATGCGCTTCTGTAATAACTTTTACATCTGCGCTATAACCACCACCCATGCTAACAACACAAGGAATATTATTTTGTTGTAGTTGATTAAAAACAAATTCATCTCTTTGCCTGCAGCCTTGCATGGTTACTTTTAATTTACCAAATTTATCCGTCTCCAAAATATCTACACCAGATAAATAGAAGGCAATATCGGGCTTCACTTTTTCTATTATATCAGGAAGTGCATCGCCTAATAATTTTAAATACGTTTCATCATTTGTTCCATCAAGCAATTCAACATCTACATCACTTTTCTCTTTGCGAAAGGGATAATTGTTCTTGCCATGCATGCTGAATGTAAAAACCCGGTTGTCATTTTCAAATAGCTTGGCTGTGCCATTACCCTGGTGCACATCAAGATCGATAACCAATACTTTTTTTACAAGATCATTTGCCAATAAATAATTTGCTGCAATTGCCTGGTCATTCAACATACAAAAACCTTCTCCTCTGTCTGCAAACGCATGGTGCGTGCCGCCCGCAATGTTCATAGCTACGCCATTTTGTATGGCATAGGTACAGCAGTCAATGGTGCCCTGTGCAATTATTAATTCTCTTTGTGTAAGGGCAGGCGATTGTGGAAACCCAATTACCCGTTGCTCTCTGGCAGATAATTGTTGGTTCATTAATTTATCCAGATATGCTTCATCATGCGTGAGTAAAATCGTTTCTCTGTTGCAAGGTTCTGGAGCGAAAATATTTTCATCGGTAATGGTTCCTTCAAATAACAACTGCCCGGTTATCAACTCATATTTAAGCATAGGAAAGCGATGCCCCTCCGGTAAAGGATGCGCATAAATGGGATCGTAAGCAATTTTAAGAATAGGAGAATTTGTTTTCATGAAGAATTGCCTTTAAAAACAATGGTTTACAGAATCAAAGTTCACTAATAATTTCATAAAGTTAATTTTACCTATATGCCTGTTATCAATAAATACCGTACATCGTTATTGCTCATGTTCAATTCAATTACTACTTTATTCTAGAAATGTAATAAAGGGGATTTAATGATTAATTTAGAATAAAGATTTTTGTATGCGATGCTTTTCTTTTAAACTCTCGATACTTGTTGGTTCTATAACCTTAGTAGAATAAATAAACAAATATAGCCAACCTTATTACCTCATTTACCCATGTGTTTAGTATATACCTCACTAGTTGATGATGAGGTAATAAGGTTGGACAACTAACATCTGAAAATTCTATTAAGGTTTAAACCCTTAGATGATAGCGCTTAAAAGTTTTGTTTTTTTCTGTATTTTAATCGGTACAATTATTGCAAATGCGCAGGATCTGTAGTAAACTGCTTTCATGAGACACTTATACATTTTATTGTTAACCCTTTGCTTATTCACCCAACTCGTTGCGCAAACAGTTCCTGTAAGAATCGGTAAAGGGCCTTCTCAATTAAGTATTCCAAAAAATCCTACAAAGGGTTCTGGACTCATTCTTATTCCTTTTGAGTATCGCCAGTCTGCATTATATTATCCGAAAACGTTCAAAGTGATTGACAGTGTAATCAATCTCTTGTATAAAGACAAGCGTATTACATTATCTGTTTTTGGGTATTCACATTTTGAAGAAGGGAATGACAGTATCAACAAATATCTAGCACTAGACCGGGCATTGTTTGTAAGAGATTATATTCTTGGCCGTGGGGTAAATGAAGATCGTTTGTTGCTGATAAAAGGCATGGGTGCAACCAAATCTGGCAACAGTGATGTAGATATAAACGGTCGTTCACAGATATGCCGTGCGGAACTTATTGTAAATTATCCCCCTCCGCCACCACCCATTATTTATGACCGAGATGAAGATGGCGTTGCAGATAGTACTGATGCTTGTCCGGACGAGTTTGGATACGCCGAAAATATTGGTTGTCCGGATAGAGATGCCATTATAATTCCATTTGAAAACAATGGTGCGTGGCTGGCATCAAAATCTTATTCAGCATTAAACAAGGTGGTAAAAATTTTACAGGAAAATCCTTCATTCAAATTAAAGATAGAAGGACATGCTTATAAAACAGAAGGAATAAATAACTTTTGCAAGGGCCTTGCAGAGGACCGTGCGTATATGGTAAAACAATACTTTTTATCTCGCAGTATTGTACCTACACGAATTTTGTTTATAGACAGCTATAGCAACCGAAGACCTATCAATACCGGCAAAAATCCTGAGCAGATCTTGTTAAATGCAAGAGCACAGGTCTTTCTGATAAAGGAATAAACTGAGAAGGCTATTACCCCGGCATTCTTGTGATATACTTTTCAATCTGCTTTATTTGATCTACAATTTGTGGAGTAGTAGCTTTAAAACTTTTTGCCTTTTTGAAATATTCTTTGGCTGAACGGAATTCTCTTTTGTTCATCATAATAGAACACAGTTGTAAATAGGCTGCTGCATTGTTTTCGCTATCGGGCAAGCCTGCACGAATAGCTGCACGTATATAAGCCTCTCCTTCTTTTACTTTTCCTTTTTGTATGCAGAGCATGCCAAGTTGTAATTTGTTTGGCCCTTCTGCTTGTTTGGTTAACGCACCACCACCCAAATCAAGGCTTTTTTTCATGTGCTTTTCTGCGGTGTCAAAATCCTGCGATACCATAGCGAGGTTGCCTTTAATGGTATAATAAACAGAACGCATGGGCTTAATAAGCAACTGTGGAAATATGATTGAATCAACAACTTTAGTTGCGGCTTCCATATCACCGGCTTCCATGTGGGATTGTATAAGCCTCATTGGCCCAAAAAGAAAATGACCCAATATTAATATTGCAGCAAGCAAGTATAAAATAAATGAAGGCCAAAAGCTTGTTTGATAGTTAACAAAAACAGCCAATGCTAAAAACAATATACCAAGCCAAAGACGGTATTTGATAAGGGTATTCATCCACTTCATAGTTGCAAAATTTGGGCGCAAAGATAGGCGAAATAGGATTTGGGAAGTATGATTTGGGAAGTACGAGGTACGAATGACGAAATGGGATACTCCCCTTAAAAGTAAGCAAGCCAAATATTAGGTGATTACTTCAATAAATAGGTGAATTTTTATAAAATATCAGCTTCGGTGAAAAGCGCTACACAAAAAATATTCTTTCTATCGTCCAATACAAAGCAATGGCTGCAATAATGATAGATAACGGTATAACTATCTTCTTTCTGTAGTATGGTTTGTTGCCAAATGGCTTTGCCAATAAAAAATATGCAGCTAAAATAACGGTGATCTGCCCAAGCTCTACCCCAAGGTTAAACATAATAAGAGAAGTAAAATACCCGTTTTTTGGTAGCCCTAATTCTGTGAGGGCGCTTGCAAAACCCATTCCGTGTATTAACCCAAAAATAAATACCACACCAATTCTGCTAGCTTTTAATTTGGTTGAAAAAACATTTTCCAAAGCCACATACATTATCGAAAGTGCAATAATTGGCTCAACAATACTGGTAGGTGGTTTTATAACCTCGTACATGGCTAGGCCAAGGGTAATGGTGTGTGCAACAGTAAATGCTGTAGCCTGCCACAAAACCGGTTTTAGTTTTGGGCTTAGTAAAAAGAGGCTCAGTACAAATAAGATATGATCTATACCCAGCGGCAAAATATGCGTAAAGCCAAGCTGCATGTAGATAAGCGCAACATCTGTTTTGCTGAGCTTTGAAAGTCCTTCCACATCATGCGCCATTAATGATTGGCTTGCCAGAAAAAACAGTATCATACAGCCTATGATACGTAAATGAAATTGGTATTTTTTGTTGTCTATCATTAAGCTTTAATAAAACCGGATTAGCAAAGTTGCTCTTCCGGTGAATTATAAAATTATCAAATTTAAATACAAGCTTTTTAAAAAGATGTCAGCTCTCTTTAAAAAAATACAGCCAGCTTTGCTCTTATAAAAAATGGCACACCTGGAGTGTAATGTAATTCTGTTACCGGCGCTATTTCATTTTTTAGCCTGCTTTCCGTAGCAAACTGTGCCTCATTCCACCTTACATTAAAAACATTCTCTACAGCCAGACCTACTTCATATTTTGGCTTGGTGTAATTCAATGTTACATCCAACAAAAAATAACCTTTGGCTACAATGCTGTTGTCTTCGTTGGCAGGTCTGTCTTTTATGTATCTGTAACTAAGCCCCCCGTTTACACCTTTCTGCTGTTTATAAAATAATCCTCCCGTGCTTGTAGCAGTTGGTGCAAGTGGTATAAAGTCGGCGCCTTTTGGTTTGCCAGCGGCTCTTGGTTTTGTAAAATTAATGTTTGTATTTGCAAATAATTTTGGACTGAACTGGTAACGAGCTATAATATCAATGCCCTGCCTTTTACTTTTGCCACTTGCTTCCACAATGCCCGCATCGCCTACGTATACAAACTCCTGTTGCAAGTAAAGATTCCATGCAGCAATATTTATGAGTAGGGTGTTTGTTGGTTTTAAAATGATTCCAAGATCTGCACCGTATGCAGCAGGCAATACTTGCTGGGCTGTATTGTCTGTAACTACCCTTGTATCGTTGCTATGAAAACCCTTGCCAGTCTTTACATACAGCTGCACCTTTTTACCAAGGCTGTATTGCACATTCAACTTGGGGCTCACAATAGATTGGTTTTGTTTGGGTGAACCGGTATTGGTCAGCTTATCAAAATAATTAAAGTTGAAATAGTCAAATCTTAGTCCTGCGTTGAATTCCCATTTACCGATATTTATTTGCTGTTGTGTAAATGCATAAGCATTGGTTTCCTTTATATCACCACGGTTTACATAACTCAAAAATTTTCTTTGTACTGTGTTGGATAGTTGGCTGTTGTTGGTTGCATCGTAACGAACACCAATAGCATCTGTAGATGTAAGTGTTAGTTTACCAAAAAATCGCTTTTCTTTTAAGGTAGAAACAAAGCCTAAAATATTTCTGTCCTCTGCCTGGTTTATACCATCTCCATTTACTGTATCATTTAAAAAGAAAGTGAAGTTGGAGAACAAACTGAATGTATACCTGTTGTAAAACACCTGATTTTCCCATGTACTACCACTGTTAAACTGGTGGGTGATTATTAGGTTGCTGTTGTAACGTTCCGTGTTGCCACCTTCTGTTGGATCAATACTTCCAAAGCGGGTGATGGTTCCATCTTCTACAGCTCTTTCAGGAATTTGTCCGCTGGCATTCCAATTACTTTTAAATGCAGAAGCAGAGAATGACATATTGGTTTTAGGAGATAATGCAGCGTTGTATTTACCAAACAAATTAAAGCGGTTCAATGCCTGTTTGTTTTCTGTAGGTCCATCACTGTAAAGAAACTCACCTGCTATGTAGGCACTTTGTTTTTCTTTATCCTTTTTTATAAGATCCAACAAAGCAACTGTTCTAAAAGTATTAAATTTTCCTACTTCCGTTTGTATTTTGCTTGTGGCAATATTTTTAAAAGTAGAGAAGGCAACATAACCCGCAGTGTTTAAATTACCATGCCCTGCGTAATAAGGACCGGCACCAAAGTCAATGTTATTGATAGTTTCAGGGATAATGAAATGTGCATCTGCATACCCTTGTCCATGCGCATGGCTCACCATATTCACGGGCATACCATCAACACTTACCTGTACATCTGTACCATGGTCTACATCAAAGCCCCTTAAAAATATCTGCTCTGCCTTGCCGCCGCCTGCATGTTGTGCAATAAACAAACCAGGTACCAAGCGCAACAATTCCTGTGTATTTTTTACAGGGTTAAGGGCAAGGTCCACTTTAGTGAGCGAGGAAAATTTACCCACACTCCCTGCCTGCAACCTAACATCCTGCAGGTTTATAGCTTCGGGCTCCATAACAATCTTTATTGCTGATGGACCATTTATAGAAACACTCATCGGTTTGTAACCAATATGCGTAGCTGTAATTGTAGCGCTCTCTTTAAAAATCTTTAAAGAGAAATTACCGGTGTTATCCGTAACAGCTTTTTCTGTAGCACTCTCTGTGATGCTTATAAAAACAGCATCTAACGGTTGTTTACTGGCAGCATCTAACACAATTCCCTTTATTACTGTTTGAGAAAAAACAGCATTGCTGTAAAAAGTACACAGCAGGAATAATAAACGAAGTGTTGTAGAAATTTTATATTTCATACAATATTTTAAACAAATAAATAATAGCACAGCATGCCTCTCATTACAAAAGGAACGCAGTGACGACAAAATAAATTATTTGCTTAAACCCTCGGAGGTGGGTAATTGTATGCTATGTATGGTGAGCTGCTATTTTGCTGCAGATACATTGAATATGCAGTAGAAAGTAGATTTGTTATTTGTAAAGACTGTTTGTTTGTTATGGCAACATACTCATATTGTGAGCTGCTTTTCTTTTTCTCAGGGAGAGCATTTTTGCCAGAGTTTTCTTCTTTTACATCTTTTACAACTTCTTTGTGAACGTGGTATTTGCCATCTTCAAAATGCACGGTTGCCATGTGTTGTTTGTAAAATAATATGTGCCCAATAAAATCTGACACATAAGGAAGCGCAGGTTTAACCATCACTATTGCATAGCTAAAGAGAACAATATATAGCAGTAGCTTTTTCATTTAAACCTGCGCTGTTATTATAATTTGGTATTGTTAATGGCTGCAGCTCTTTTCAACAATTCAGGGTTTTTGCTGCCTGTACTCATGGCTGTATTTAAATATTTTTTTGCCTTTGCCATATCTTTTTGGTTGAAAGCAATCCATGCAAGCTCTTTGTTTACATCAATATTTTTAGGACGGTTGTTGTATTCCATCATCGCATATTTATGTGCACTGTCCCATTGGTTTGTTTTAATAAATGACTTTGTAAGTTCCAATGCAACGGAGTGCTGTGGTGTGTTTGCATCTGCTATTAACAAATTCTGAACTCTTTTGTATTGATCTGCAGCTCTTACATTATCACCCATTGCAGCATACACATCAGCTTTTTGTTCTACAAAAGAATTGTCTTCCATTATACTGCTTGCAGAATCTAATAATGCAAGTGCTTTTGGATAATTCTTTTTTTGTGTTTCAACTTTTGCAAGTCCTGCCATGCTTTGTGCGTAGCTTGGCCTCATCACTAAATTTTCTGCGTAGGCGGCTTCTGCCTCAGCATATTTACCAGTATTGTAATACAAATCTCCTAATATATTTCTGCTCCAGCATTGTGGCTCACTGCCCTGTAACCCTGCTTTTACAGCAAGTTTCATAGCTTCTATTGCACCATCATTATCACCATATATTTCTCTTAGGTACGATGCTCTTGCGTAAGACTCTAAAGATGGTTTTAGCTCCTGCATTTTATCTGATGCTGCAACGGCTTCTGCATAATTGCCAAGCTCAACATTTGCATCTACCAAAATACCATATATGTAGGCATTGTTAGGATTAAGTGCTCTGGCTTCTTCACCAATTTTTTTAGCCTCAGCAAACTGGTGTTGGCTCAATCTTAAAGATGCTAAATAAACTTTCGCTTCAAAATTATTTGGGTCAATACTCAATACACCGTTTAATATTTTTTCAATTGCCATGTAATAAAAATGGTGTTCGCCGGTAATACGCTGCTCTGTAATAAAAATGGTTGCAGCCTGCAAACGAAGTTTTGTATCTTCTGGCTTAGCAGCAATTTTTTGCTTAAGCTCGGCAATTTTCTCTTTTGTTTTTGTCCATTCTGTAGCAGTTGCCAAAGGTCCTTTTCTTTCTAAAAGATCAGGTATTTCCATTGGATTTTGCTCACTTATGTATTGCTGTAATTTCTTTTCGTTGGATTGACAACCGCCTAGTGCAAAGAGTGCACTGCAGAGTACGATGGAAAGAAATGTAAAAAAGGTTAAAGAACGTTTCATGTTGGTTTTAGTTTTTTTGATATACGAAAAAAGAAGAACCGAAGTTCTTCTTTTTATATGATAAATTTCAGCGTAAGCTTAATTTGTTTTTACAATACCTATTGTAGGCGACTTGTAATTATCTGCATAAACTCTTACGTAATAAGATGCTGCAGCTAAGTTTGGCTTACTAAATACAAAGTTGTATTCACCTTTAGGTCTCTTACCTTGCTCATACACTGCTATTCTTCTACCTAATGCATCTGTAATTTCTACACGTACATTATTTGCATCGTCTGTTAACTTATAACGAATTCTAGTAGAAGCTTTAAATGGATTTGGATAAGCTGACAAACCTAAATATCCAGGCAAAATTGATAAGCCAATATTGTCACTCTTAGGACCTGTATAACTTGCTCCTCTAAAACCTCTCCATGGTGTTTGCATAAAAGGAAACGCTGCTCTTAAAGTTGTATCATTTTTAAATACGCCTTCTTTAAAAGAGATTGTTTTTACCAATTGTGGCGTTACAGGGCTTTGGCCAATAACATAATCATCGTACCACAAACCAATAGCAGCAAGGAATACGCCACCAACAGCCTGTAATTCAATTGTTGTTACATCATCTTCCAATCTTCTTCCGTTAGGAAAACCATCCATGTTTGGAATGTTTTGTAACGCTGTACCACTTGCTGTAAAGCGTGGATCAGTTAAACCTAATACAGCTGCCTGTACAATACCAAGTGGGCTAAAGTCAGGACTGTTACGTGGCGTAACCGGTACAGCCATGTTCAACCTTAAATAATCGCCAAGGGTTGGTAAAAAGTTATTGATAAAAGGCTTACCTGCTGCTAATGGATCGCCTGTTGGCTTACCTGTAGCTAACTGATAAGGACGTAAGTTTGGAACACCTGTATAAAATGCAGGTAAGATATCTACCGCTCTTGGGCTCATAGCATCTGGTAACAAAATACTACCAAAGTTAGCTTCAGATAATGCAGTACCATCTAATGCAGGATTACCTTTTAAAGGGAATAAACCTGGCTTACCATTTCTAAAATCATAGACTCCTAAAGATCTTGATTGGATTCTTAAATTAGCCAAACCTGGTACTGCAGTTCCAAACTGAGAATCATCCATGTACAATGCAAGCTCAGGATTTTTAAAGAATGGAATAAACTGACCATCAGCTGATGGACCAACTGCATTCCATTTGTCTTTTTGACCAATTGGTATAATAACCTCGTTTGTTAATGGCATACCTAACCTTGACACTTGTATCCATGCACCTGAAGTAGATGGTTTGTCACCATTTGCACTTAAAGTGGTAATAGCTGGTCTGCTTGCGTTAGCGTAAACACCTATAATAAAATCAGCATCTAATATACTTGTTGCAGTTGCAGTTGTTCTACCTGTTTTTTGCAATGTGCTAATTGGTACCTCAATAGCAATTGAATGGCAATTTAATTTTGCAACGCCATCCCTTGCACCTTGAGCTGCAGTTCTAAAGCCACCTAGGTCAAATGCTCCACCTAAATCAACAAAGAACGGATCATCCCTCGGACCACAAAAAACTTTTTCGCCAGATGTAGCTGTAGCAATAGCTGCAGCAGCAAGTGATTCGTAATTAGCTGCGCCTAAACCAACACCTGATTCAATAGAGCGTGGGCCAATATTGTTTGGCGGTACTGTACCTGCCGCAACAATAGTGGTAAATGTACCGCCACCATTTGTACTTCTTTCGCACCTGTAGGTTGTTTTAATGTTTTGCTTGCCTAAACGGATATTAAAAAACGTTGTAGGATCTTGATTTACATATGTAAAAGTGAAACGGTAAATGATGTCATCGCCCGCTGTAGCAGTATTATTGTCTACGTGTATTTCGTAACGGATGTTTTCTCCAAAATCATAATAATTTGGACCACCTGCCGGATGTTCGAAAGGAATATAGTTAGCAATTAAAATAATTTTGCTGCTATCTGCAGGGCTACGAAATGCATACACATCCGTGTTATCTGCTAAAGGATCGTTACTGATCAATGGAGCCTCTCTGTGGCTCGATGCCGAAGCAGTAATTGCAAATGTGGTAGCACATAGCAACATTGCAGTAAGTTTTTTAAAATATTGTTTCATATTAACTTGTATTTATAATGATTTAAATAATGCTTAGAATCTTGGTTTGATAGTGTAATCATATCCTCTCCATGGTGTTTGTACATAAGGGAACGCTGCTTTAAACGTTGTATCGTTTTTAGTAGGGCCTGCGTTAAACGTTAATGTATTAACCAAGTTTTTAGTAACTGGTGACTGACCAGGAATGTAATCATCGTAAAACAATCCGATTGCAGCTAAAGCTACACCGCCAACTGCCTGTAATTCGATGGTTGTTACATCATCTTCCAATCTTCTGCCATTAGGGAAACCATCCATATTTGGAATAGATTGCAATGCATTGCTACCGTTGTATGCAGGATCTGTTAGACCTAGTACAGCCGCACTTACAATACCAAGGCTACTAAATTTAGGATCGTTACGTGGTGTAACCGGTACAGCCATGTTTAAACGAAGCATATCGCCAAGGGTTGGTAAAAAGTTATTGATAAATGGTTTACCCACTGAAAGTGGACCACCTGTTTTGCCTGTAGCTAATTGGTAAGGCGCAAGGTTTGGAACTCCTGTATAGAAAATAGGTAAAATATCTACAGCTCTTGGGCTAGTAGCATTTGGTAACAATACACTTCCAAATGCGGCTTCAGATAATGCAGTACCATTTACGGCAGCTGTACCTTTTAAATTAAACAAACCAGGTTTGCCGTTTCTAAAATCAAAGCTACCCAATGAGCGAGCTTGTATTCTTAAAGCATTTAAAGAAGGAACAGCAGTACCAAACTGGCTGTCATCCATATACAAAGCCAACTCAGGGTTTGTAAAGTATTGCGCAAACTGTAAATCGTTTGCAGGTGTGGTAGCATTCCACTTATCTTTTAAACCTATCGGTATAATTGCTTCGTTTACCAATGGCATACCAAGGCGTGAAACCTGTACCCATGGGCCAGAATAAGCTTCTGTACCGCTACCTGCAGTAAGAGTTTTAATTTGTTGTCTGCTGGCACTAGCCCATACACCAATTACATAATCGCCATCTAAAATGCTTGTAGCCTGTGCTGCTGTTTTACCATCTTTCTGTAAAAGATTGATTGGAATTTTTAACGCTATACTGTGTACGTTGTATCTGTTTAAGCCATCAATAGTTGGGTTTGTTGTATTCCCTTCTGGGCGGAAGTTACCTACATCAAATGCGCCGCCAAGGTCAACAAAAAATGGATCATCTACAGGACCGCAGAATACTCTTTCGCCTGTAGTTGCTGTTGCAATAGCAGCAGTAATTAGGGCATCGTAGCTTGGTGTAGGTAAACCTGCAGCACCACCAATAGAACGTGGACCGATATTATTTGGTGGCACAATACCATTTGTTACAATATCTACAAATGCACCGCCATTCACACTCTTCTGACAAGTGTAGGTAGTCTTAATATTTTGCTGACCTAAACGGATGTTGAAGAAAGTACTTGGATCTTGGTTTGTTTGAGCAAACGTGAAACGATACAAAATATCATCTGCGTTGCTTGTTGTTTTATTTTTAATATGTACTTCGTAACGAATATTAGTACCAAAAGTTCCCCAGTTTGGGCCACCCTCAGGCAACTCAAAAGGAATGTAGTTACATATTATTGTAATCGTATTCGGATCGTCAGGACTTCTAAAAGCATACACATCCGTATTGTCGCACAAAGGATCGTTCGAAATTAGTGGCGCCTCCCTGTGGCTTGATGCAAAAGAAGAGAAGCTACCTGCAACTAGTGCAAGCGCCATCATCATTTGCTTAATCTTTAAAATAGATTGTTTCATTACTGTAATATTTAGATTTGTTATTTAGAATTATTGCAAGCAAACAAAAGCGAAAGCCTGAAAGTATTTTTAAGAGCGTTGTTGTTGGTATTGTTACCCGTAGGGATTAAATACGAGAAGTTAAAACTTGTAGATTTTACTGCAAGACCTGCACCCACTGTTGCATAATTTCTATTGCCCTTTAATTGATTTTCGTAAAAATACCCACCACGTAAAAAGAACTGGTCTTTAAAAGAGTACTCCGTACCGAAGCCTAACTGCACTTCCTGCAACTCTTCTTTGCCACCACGTGGTGCATCGCCAAACGATTTAAACCAGCTGCCAACTACGCCTTGGTTCTCATATTCAGCAACTTTTGCTGCATCATTAGGATCTGGCGGTGTAGGAACCAACAATTTGTTAGCTTCTAGCGTAAAAGTGATTTTATTGTCAGTATTAAATGTTTTGTTGTAAGATGTACCTAACGAAAAGTTTGCAGGTGTGTAGCTTGAAGTACTTCCGTAATCCATTTTGCTGCCTAAGTTTGTAAGCGCAAGGCCAAAGTTCCAACCACCGTTGCCTTTATAAAACGCGGCAATATCTGCAGCAACTGCGCTACCATTTTGATAAGTACTGTTTGTGCCTACATTGCTGGCAAGCCTGCTGCTTATATAACGACCGGTAATACCTAAACCGAAGTTTGCAGATAGTTTGCGGGAGTAACCAAGTTCTAGCGCAACATCATTTGGTCTAAAGTTTTGAATGTCCTGCCCGTTATCGTCAGTAAATACAAATTCGCCTTGGCTAAAATTTCTAACGCCAATGCTCAACGCTTGGTTGTCATCTAATTTGTAGTAGCCTGATAATGCAAGTTGAAAAAGGTTTCTTACATCCAGCTCACTTAACCAAGGGGTATATGTGGCACCAATGCCAAATTTACTTTCGTTAAAAGCTGTTTTTCCGCCGTTGTAAAAAATTGAATTTGCATCAGGATTTGTGGCTACTGCGGCATCTCCCATGCCTGCGGTGCGTGCATCTGCAGCTAATCTTAAAAAGGGAACCGCTGTGGTGATTGGGTTCTCTTGGGTTGTTTGTGCAGACAGTGTATTTATATACATTGTGAGCAGCATTACCGGTAAGATTACCCTTGTAAATCTTAAAATCATGTTGAAATGGTTTTTTGTGATTGTTTTAATGAATGAACTGTTAATGCCTACTTACGTGGATAACATGTGAATGGATTTAACATAAATCCATACTAATTAAATTAATATGGCTGTTAAAACACTAAAAACTTGTTAAAACACAACAATCCCCTTCCATAGAACATGCCATATTTGTTAAAATGAGCCTAATTTAAAAATTGGTTTTGCTTTTTACGGAAAACCTTACTTTTGCAGCCTTCAAACAAGTGGTTAACGGTCCCGTAGTTCAATGGATAGAATAGAAGTTTCCTAAACTTTAGATCCAAGTTCGATTCTTGGCGGGACCACTTTTTAATTACGAATGATTGAATTACGAATTACGAATCTTTGAACCACAAAGACACTAAGTCGCAAAGAAAAATTACGAATGATTGAATTACGAATTACGAATCCTCAATAGTGATATTGGGGATTTTTGTTGGGGAAGATCTGAACCACAAAGACGCTAAGTCGCAAAGGGGACACAAAGAAAAACTGTAGAAATCTGTGTGCGTAAGTTTTGAACCGCAAAGGGCGAGTGGAATTTTGGCTAGAAGAACAAAGAGAGAAAGAGGAAAAAAGGAATTTAGGATTGGGTTAGTTTTGAGGGTTTTGAACGACAAAGGCACTAAGTCGCAGAAGGGACACAAAGAAGAATCTGAGAAAATCTGTTTAATTCGTGAGCATATCTTTTGAACCGCAAAGGGCGAGTGGAATTTTGGCTAGAAGAACAAAGAGAGAAAGAGAAAAAAGGAATTTAGGATTGGGTTAGTTTTGTGGGTTTTGAAACGCAAAGGCGCTAAGTCGCAAAGGGACACAAAGAAAATCTGAGAAAATCTGTGAGCGTAAGTTTTGAACCGCAAAGGGCGAGTGGAATTTTGGCTAGAAGAACAAAGAGAGAAAGAGAAAAAAGGAATTTAGGATTGGGTTAGTTTTGAGGGTTTTGAAACGCAAAGGCGCAAATTCAAAAGAGCACAGTGATGGTGGTTCTAATTAAAGTCTGGCTTTTTAAGATGAGTTGATTGAGCTATTTTTTGGGGTAGTTACAATAAGGGTGCTTCTCAAATGGTAATTATAACTAATCGGGTGAACCGAGGCGTTCGTAAATGATGCGAATTTGTAGGGATGTAAAATATTTACCGACCCTGCTGCCGATATGCTGGTGGTGCAATTTTAGCCATGTGCGCAACGTTTTGGTACTGATACCATATTGTGCTGCAAGCTCGCCGGGTGAGTAAGGTTTGATCTGCTGTTTTGTTGTTGTAATCATCTTTTTATCTTTTAAACTGTTGCAATCTTTTCGACTGGAAGTTAAAAATGCTAAATAGTTTAGTATTTTATACTTTTGGAAGTATGTTTATTTCATTGCTATATATCTACTGATTATCAACAAACAATAACATTTAAATATGTTTAATAATCATTAATATTTAAAAAAGTCTTATTGTTTGTTTAGCATGGTGAAGATAGAAACCGCCCTGCGATTTTTAAAAAAGTTGAATGTTTGCCAGGGTGGTCCTATTTATACAATCGTGTAACAAACAGGGTCCTTTTGAACATTCAACTTAGTTAGGTTTTTCTATTCACCGTTGTTCTCTTCTTTAGCTACATCTTTATTAGTAGCAGCCTGACTTACAGCGGTTGTAACGGCGCCTGCTACTGCGAGGTAGCCACCAATTTTGATGAGCAAGGCCGGCAAAGCTACGGGCGCTGCTAAAAGTGAACCGCCCAATGCGGCTACGATGATGCCCCATTTTTGCAGCTTCTTAAAGAAGACCGGTGTGGGTGACTGTATTCTTTTCTTTATAGTCATGATTGTTGTTTTAAAATTGTAATTAAAATTGGTTCGTTGCCAATGGCGGGGATGACTGTTGCCATTAGTTTATTAAATGCCAGCCTTGATGCGCTTCCATCGCCGGGGCCTGTGTTTACCGTGACAGGAGCTATGCAACCTTTGAGTTCCTTCTGCGCATTATTTGCGGGATGAAACAATATGAGCGCCCTGCCGGGTACATCTTTTATTAATAAATGTTTGCCATGCTTTTTACTAAACCTGGGTACTATTTTATACTCCCCTTCGGGTATGCAGGAGACCTGTGGCTTGTTATGTAGCCATGGGAGTTCTATGGTGAAACATATGAAGACTCCGTTGATGGTTAGCGTTCCGTTTGTGCCTTTTGGGTGGTATGTGCGGTTGATTGTTATTTGCATTGCCTTTAGATTTTAAGCTTGGTTTATTTATCTTTTGATTACTGCATTCTGCTCATGTTTTTTGCCTCATAGCCGG
>JANOTH010000093.1:0-3241 GCA_031416275.1 Ferruginibacter sp.
GTAAATTGATTGCAGAAGCTGTTTTTAATAACTGGACAACACAGGGTGGATTTGATATAAGCAAAAACAACATGCCGTTTTTAAGCACCAGAATGAACAGTTCAACAATGGGTTTTAATGGAAAATACAATTTTAAAAAGAAGGGAGAATTTTCTCTTACCGGCGGTTTCTATAGCACAATAGCAGGTCGTAATGTTGGGCAAACAACCCACTATAATATCGGGGCATTTTATCTTTTAGATTTTAAGAAGAAGAAAAAGAACAACTCCTCAAAGTCATGATATTGAAACAAATAAAAAATTAAAAAAACGAACAAAATGAAAAAATTATTTTACATATTTTCTATTCTACTCTCCATCTTTTTGTTGCAGGCTTGTAGCAAATCTATTGTAGAAAGAAATACAGAATTTGCTCCGTTAGATCCTTTAAAAACAGATGTAAATGCAGGCGATTGGAAACCCATTTTATTAACTGGTCCAACGGAATTTCCTGTGGCTGCACCCGCAGTAACTACAGCAGCAGCTTATATTTCAGATGTAAATGAAATAAAAGGATGGCAAAGAAATTTAAATAAAACACAAAGAAATTCAATTGCTTATTGGAGTGTAGGTGCTGTACTTAGGTGGAACGAAATTATGCGGGAGCTTGTTGCTAAACACAATATACCTCCCTATCAAAATGCTGATGGCAGTTATCCTTTTCCAAGCGCTGCAAACCCATTTGCTTATCCTATTTTTCCTTTCAGTAATCCACCTTATGCAGCCCGAGCTTATGCCTATGTAGCAGCAGCGCAATACGATGCACTGGTAGCAAGTTTTTATTACAAAAAATTATACAACCGCAAGGCACCTTACAAAATTGATGGCGGTGTGCAGGCGTTGGTACCACAGAACGATTTGGGTTCGTATCCATCCGAAGATGCAGCTGTGGTAGGTGCTACGGTAGAACTGCTAAGATTATTATTCCCTGCAGATTTAGATTACATACAACAAAAAGCCGATGAGCACAAATTATATCGCATACTAGCAGGAGCAAATGTGAGAAGCGATATGGAAGCCGGAGAATTATTAGGGAGAGCAGTTGCACAAAAATTTACAGCAAGAGCAAGAACAGATAGGGCTGGCGCAGCAATAGGTACAGCCACCCTTTGGGCACAAATGGAAGCGCAAACTGCAGCCACAGGAGAAATGCCCTGGATAAGCCAAGACCTTCCCAAGCGTCCTCCGATGTTGCCATTATTTGGAAAAGTAAAAACGTTTTTATTTGATTCCTTAACAATGGTTACAGAAATTAGTTCGCAGCGTCCACCATCTACCAATTCTTTACAGTTTAAAAAAGAAGCGGATGAAGTATTATTCTACTCCAAAAATTATGATCGCCAGAGAACGGAGATCGTACACTATTGGGCTGATGGTGTGAACACTTATACACCGCCAGGACACTGGAATGCAATAGCAGCAGAGGATTTTGTAAAGCAACGTTTTAGCGAAGTAAGATGGGCAAGAAATATGGCATTGTTAAATATGAGTTTGATGGATGCCGCTATAGTATGCTGGGATACAAAGTATAAATATTTTAACCCACGTCCATCACAGTTCAATACAGAAATAAAAACATGGACAGGACTCCCCAATTTTCCCTCATATACTAGTGGGCATTCAACATTCAGCGGAGCAGCGTCCGCCATTCTTGGTTACATTATACCCGCCAAAGCAAATTCATACAATGATATGGCAAAAGAAGCTTCACTTTCAAGATTGTATGGAGCAATACATTACCGCAGCGATTGTGATAGCGGATTGGTATGTGGGAAAAAAGTTGGCAGTTATGCCATTGCCAGAGCACTTAGTGATGGTGCCGATTAAAAAAATTATTTTATGCAAACGTTTGATTTAATAACTTAATTAGAATGTAAAAATTATCTGCTTAATTTCATAAAAATTTGTCTAAAGACAAATTTTTATGAAATGTTGCTGAATTTTTTTGATTGACCAAAACAACAGCAGTTTGCAACATTTGATGCGATGCACATTTCAGCGGCTTAACTGTGACGCATCATTATTGATGGGTTAGAATTATTGTTTTAAAAATTAAGTGAAATGTTGTTTAGCTTACTAAGTTGTAAAACTATTTGAAATTGAAAACATATTCGTTGGCAATTAAATAACTACCCGTTAATTAATTCAAATAGAATTTTTTAAGAAGACGGCTTCACGCAACATTTTTCTAACCTAAGCAATAATTTTCTTTATTAAAACATTCCCCATTAATGAATCCAACAATTAAAACCAATCGAATTGAATTAGTAGATGCGCTTAGAGGGTTTGCCATTTTATGTATAGTAGTTCTCCACAACATGGAGCGTTTTGAGTTTAATTATTCCTTACAGGATTTACCTCTGTGGGTAAAGGACTTAGATAAGAAGATGATGTCTTCTGCCTATTTTTTGTTTGGTGGAAAGGCTTATGCCATCTTTGCTTTGTTGTTTGGATTTAGTTTTTACATTCAAAATAATAACCAGCAGCTACAGGGGAAAGATTACCGGCTTCGTTTTTTGTGGAGGATGGTCCTGTTATTAATTTTCGGGTTTATAAATACAGCATTTTACCAAGGGGATATACTTACTTTGTATGCCATTTTTGGTTTAATATTAATCCCTACTTGCAACCTAAGTAATAAAACTATTTTCATTATTGCGATGGTATTAATGGCGCAGCCTGTAGAACTTGGGCGTCTATTTTATGCGATGGTGCATCCTGAATTTGCACCGCCACCTAATCTTTCAAACAGTTACTACAAAGAGATTGCAGCATACATGAACAATGGCAATTTCCTTGATTATGTAGTAGGAAATATAACGCTGGGTAAAGCTGCATCGCTTTTATGGTCATGGGAAAACGGAAGGTTTATGCAGGCTCCCGCTTTATTTTTATTTGGTTTTTTAGCAGGTAGAAATAAACTTTTTACAATAGATGAAATCACAATTGCCTTCTGGAAAAAAGTATTGAAATATGCCGCATTAATTTTTTTGCTATTCTTTTTATGTACATCCTTTTTGCCTGAAATAATAAAAAGACCTGCATTGCTCAATCCCCTTTCTATAACCTTTTCATCTTGGACCAACATTGCTTTTATGCTTATTTTGGTTGCAGGCTTTGTACTGCTTTTTCAAAGAAGCACTTATAATAACATACTAAAAAATCTTGTGCCTTTTGGTAAAATGGGGCTCACAAATTATATT
>JANOTH010000094.1:0-3775 GCA_031416275.1 Ferruginibacter sp.
TAATACGCCGCCAAAATTTGTCTGCACCAAAACCCCTACGGTATAACCACCCAAACTTGCCGGCAATTTCCTGGAGGAAGTGCCGATGCCACCTTTGTAACCAAAGCAAACGGTTCCGGTGCCTGCTCCTACCGCACCTTCTTCCACGCTACCTCCTTTGGCATTTTCCAAAGCAGCCAAAACATCTTCCTTTGTAACATGCCTTCCGCGGATATCATTTAAAAAGCCATCATTGGTTTCTCCCACTACCGCGTTCACAGAAAGCACATTTTCATTTCCTTTTTCATTTAATGTATGCGCTATTAATGCATCCATCGCAGTAGAAACATTGAGGGTATTGGTTAAAACAATGGGCGTTTCCAGGTTGCCCAATTCATTTACCTGGGTGCTTCCGGCAAGTTTGCCAAAACCATTTCCCACAAAAACCGCAGCCGGTACTTTTTGCTGAAAAACATTTCCATCATAAGGTAAAACCGCGGTAACGCCGGTACGAACAGAATCCCCTTTTATTAAAGTAATTTGTCCCACCCTTACTCCGGCAACATCGTTGATACAGTTGAGTGTGCCGGTGGCCATTACGCCGATTTTTATTCCGTAATCCCTGGCTCTTTTCTTTTCCTGGGCTTTTAAAATGGTCGGTGAAATAAATAATATAAGAAACAATAACTGCTTAAACATACCGCAATTATAGTCAAATTTTCAACAGGAAAAAGGGAAGCGTGCATCGAAAATTCATCCTGCTCCGGTGCGGCGCCACAAAAGCAGCATACACTTTTGAACTGGTAGAGTGGCAGTTTTTAAACTGGGTTAGTTAACCCTGCCTTTTACCTCACCCCCAACCCCTCTCCAAAGGCGAGGGGAGCTTGACCCTAAAAATTTGCAGCTCTTGTCTATTGGCTGTCAGTAAGTTAACAATGGTGAGTATATAATTATCGGAAGAGCTGCGCAATTTTGTGCAAGAACCCGACCGGGAAATTACGCCCGGCGGGGTTTTCACCAGCTTACACTTTGATGCAAATAAAAGCAATGCGTGAAACCCCGACGCATAAAAGACTAAGTGTTATAATAAACTAATCTACAAATCTTTCGTCCCGGCGGGGTTTTCGCTTACATAAAATAAAAATTAGAAAGAAAACCTGTTGCGAAACCCCTACGTGTAGGAGAACTTACATTTCATTTCCTTCTAATTACCCTCACCAAAAACCGTTCAAAGAATTTCCTTTACAAGCTTCTTTAAGAAAGATTAACTTGAACATTCAAACTACTACATATGAGAAAAAATCAAACGCACTTTCGTGTATTGTTATTTGTATACAGCATACTATTTTCATTAGCAGCAACAGCACAAGGTACTTTGCTATTGCGTCAGCCATCGGTAAGCAAACAACACATTGTGTTTGTACATGGCGATGATCTGTGGGTAGTATCTCGTGAAGGTGGGGATGCAAGGCGTTTAACAACTGCTGTCGGTGCCGAAAATAATCCACGCATCAGTACAGATGGAAAATGGGTGGCCTTTACAGGTCAGTACGATGGCAATACAGATGTATACGTGGTCTCTATTGATGGGGGCGCACCAAGGCGTCTTACCTGGCACCCATCTGCAGATCTAGTGCAGGGGTGGACGGCCGATGGCAAGCAAATTATTTATACTTCAGACCAAATGGGTTACCCAACGGCTAATACAAAATTTTTTACTGTATCAACTTCGGGCGGCACTCCTGAACCAATGATCATACCTTTTGGTTTTGCAGGTAGCCTAAGTGATGATGGCAGTACAATGGCTTATCAACCTTATCGTTTTTGGGATCCTGAATGGCGAAACTATCGTGGCGGACAGGCACAACCCATCTGGATGTTCAATATGAAAACCCATGAAACAACAAAAACTATCCAAGGAGATAAAGAACGCCACACCGCACCTGTATGGGATAATGGCATTTTATATTTTCTATCCGAGCAAGATTTTGCAAACAACGTATGGTCATATGATCCAAAAACAAAAGTTCAAAAGCAACTCACTTTTCATAAAGATTATGATGTAAAAAATTTAGCTGCCAGCAACGGCATACTTGTATATGAGCAAGCTGCACGTTTGCATAGTTTAGACATTGCTACGGGTAAAACAAAACCGTTAACCATTAATGCCAACGGTGATCTTAACTGGGGCCGTGCAAGGTGGAATAATATAACAGGTACACAACTTACAAATGCAAGTCTTTCACCAACAGGCAAGCGAGCTTTGTTTGAACATCGTGGTGAAATTTTTTCTGTGCCAAAAGAAAATGGTGACTGGAGAAATATCTCTCACACAACGTCTGCTGCTGACCGTTACCCTGCTTGGTCTGCAGATGGACAAAAGATAGCTTGGTTTTCGGATGTAAGTGGCGAGTACCAGTTAATGGTAGCCAATCAGGATGGACTTGGAACGCCCAAAGCATATCCTATCCCAAATAAAAAGTTTTATTATTATCCAACATGGTCGCCCGATGGAAAATACATTGCATTTACAGATACCGATTATAATATTTGGAACTTAGAACTTGCCACAGGAAAGGCCAGTATAGTTGCAACGGACAGGCTTGCACACCCGGAAAGAACGTTGCAACCGGTGTGGAGCCCTGATAGTAAGTGGATAGCTTATGTGCAGCGAATGGAAAATCAATTCAAGGCTGTAATGGTATATAATGTTGATGACAAAAAAAGCACAGCAATCACCGATGGTTTAAGTGATGCCATTAGTCCGCAGTGGGATGAGAGCGGAAAATATTTGTACTTTCTTGCAAGCACAGATTTTGGATTAAGCAGTGGTTGGTTAGATATGAGCAGTTACAATTACCCCGTAACACGTGGCTTATATATGGCTGTACTTTCAAAAGAAACAACCAATCCGCTTGAACCAAAGAGTGATGAAGAACCCACAAAAACCGGCGAAGAAAAACCTGTGCTCACAACTAAGAATACAGGCGATACGGTAAAAGCAGTTGTAACAAAACCAATTGGTGTAAAAGTGAAAATAGATTTTGAAGGTATTGATCAACGCATCATTTCGGTAAATATTCCTGTACGTAATTATGAAGATTTGGTTGCAGGGCCTGACGGGCATGTATTTATTGCCGAAGCAATCCAAAATGAAACCGGATTACTGTTGCATCGTTACAGCATCAAAGACAAAAAAGCAATTGAATTTATTAAAGGAATTTCATTCGCATCAACCAGCTTTGACAGAAAAAATTTATTGTACAACAGTGGCCCATCTTGGTTTATTGTAAATACGGTTGCAGCTGCACCAAAGCCTGGCGATGGTAAATTACAAACTGATGGCATGCGGGTGTATGTTGAACCTTCCAAAGAAGCGGAACAAATTTTTAAAGAAGGATGGCGCTATCAACGTGATTTTTTATATGTGAACAATACACATGGTGCACCATGGAACAAGGTTTTTGAATGGTACCAGCCATGGCTTCAACATGTAAAACATCGTTCCGATCTAAATTACATCATTGATATTTTAGGTGGCGAAATTGCCGTGGGTCATTCTTATACATCCGGTGGCGATTTTCCACAAGTACCATCAATTCCTGTTGGGTTACTTGGTGCCAATTATAAAACTGAAAATGGTTTCTTTAAAATTACAAAAATATTTACTGGCGAAAACTGGAATCCCGAATTGCGATCGCCATTAAGTGGCCCGGGGATGAATGTAAAAGAAGGTGAGTATTTAGTTGAGGTTGATGGCCGACCATTAACTGCAGATATGAATTTGTATAGTTTG
>JANOTH010000095.1:0-3216 GCA_031416275.1 Ferruginibacter sp.
CAAGTGTAAAACAAGAACCGGTAAATGATGATAAAAGAAAAGGAAAAGACTATACCAATCAGGAAATAGCAGCAGCGCTTGGTGAAGAAATAGTGGCACCGGAAAAAGTGAAAAGAGAAAGAGAAGTGAAAATTCCGAAGCTAAGAAAATTTAAAACTCATTCAGAAAAGAAAGCAAGTAAAAATAATACGATTGGCAAAAAGTAAATATGATATCATTTTTGAGAATGATGATTTTGTTGCAATAAATAAACCGAGTGGTATGCTGACCATTCCAGATAGAGAGCAAACCGAAAAATCCTTGAAAGAATACCTGACAGATAAATACGGGAGTATTTTTATTGTACACAGGTTAGACAAAGATACAAGTGGTTTAATTTTATTTGCAAAAAATGAAGCCACGCACAAATACTTGTGTAAAATTTTTGAAGAACGAAGAGTTGAGAAGTTTTACCTAGGCGTTGTAGTTGGCTTATTACCTGAAGAAAAAGGATTAATAGATGCGCCCATTACTGATCACCTTACCCGCAAAGGTATGATGACCGTACATCGCAGCGGCAAGGAATCGCAAACTGGTTACGAAGTGTTGGAATCAAACCCACATTTTTCTTTGGTGTCTTTTCAGTTGTTTACAGGTCGTACCCACCAAATTAGAGTGCACGCTAAAAATATTGGCAACCCGTTGGCGTGCGATCCTTTGTATGGTGATGGTAAACCGATTTTAATTTCTGCTATAAAGAAAAACTATAAACTTGGCAAGCACGATGAGGAGGAAAGACCAATGATAAGTCGCCTTGCACTGCATTCATACAAATTAAATTTTGAAGATATTAACGGCGTAAAAATGGAATTAATGGCACCTGCACCAAAAGAATTTAAGGCATTGATGCAGCAACTAAAAAAGGGATAAATAATGCTATCTAAAAAAGCACAATATGGATTAAAAGCGCTTGGGTATCTCGCAGAAAAATATGGAGATGGCCCGGTGTTGATTGCAGATATTGCAGAAAAAAAATGTATCCCAATAAAATTTTTAGAAAGTATTTTATTGCTTTTAAAACAACACAATATCCTGGAAAGTAAAAAAGGAAAAGGTGGTGGCTATTACTTAACACAGCATCCTAAAAAAACTTCTATTGCAAGCGTGGTGCGCATTATAGGCGGACCAATTGCTTTGCTACCTTGCGTAAGTTTAAATTTTTATGAAAAATGCGATGATTGTAATGAGGAAACCTGTGGCTTAAGGCGCACCATGACAATTGTAAGGGATGCAACTTTAAAAGTACTGGAAAAGAAAAATCTGTCAGACTTATCAGATCTTTCATTGGCCTGATGAAGCTCTTTTCACAAGATTTTTTCCAAAGCGGTTTTTTACTTCGTCAATACTTTTGTAGAGTTCCGTTTTCTTCTCGGTGTTGCTAAATAAGCTTGTCTGTATAGCACTACCGGTAAGTTCGCTCAGCTTCACACCCAACAGTCGTATTGGCTCTCCTTTTTTATGAAGCTTTTTAAACAATGCTTTTACTATGGGTATAATATCATCATCAGCGCTGGTATAATCCATGGTAGTTTGTTTGGAGCTGGTATCAAAATTTGGGTACCTAATTTTTACTGCTACACAACCTGCTACTTTTTCTTCCTTTCTTAATTCAAAACAAATCTTTTCTGTAAATTTTACCAGCTCGCTGTTTATAAATGCAAGATCAGAAACAGGTTCGTTAAAAGTATTTTCAGTAGATATTGATTTTGATTCGTGGTAAGAAGATACTTCGCTTAAATGAATACCTTCACTTTTTTGTTTTAGGTCTGTTCCCCATTTACCCAATCTTTCATCCAAAATTTCGATGGGTGTTTCGTTCAATTGCTTGATCGTTTTTACGCCAATGTAAGCCAATACTTCTTGTGCATGTTTACCTACACCAGGTATTTCATCTACACCAAGCGGTGCAAGAAATTCTTTTTCTTTACCAAAAGGCACTTGCAAAAATCCATTTGGCTTTGCCTGATTGGTAGCAATTTTCGCCATCATTTTGCTGGATGATAAACCGAATGAAATGGGCAATCCTGTTTCCTTCATTATTTCATTTCGCAAATCGATGGTCCATTGTAGTGGATCAAAAAATTTATCCATACCCGTGAGGTCTATGTAAAATTCATCAATGGATGCTTTTTCAAACAACGGTGCCTTAGCTGCAATAATTTGTGTAACCCAGCGGGAGTAACGACTGTATTCTCCACGAGTTCCATGTACAAATATCGCATTAGGGCAAAGCTGCCGTGCTTTGTGCGAAGGCATGGCAGAATGAATACCAAACTTGCGGGCTTCGTAACTACATGCCGCAACCACACCTCTGTCTCGCCCACCAACAATTACAGGCTTGCCTTTTAAGGAAGGATCGTTCAATATTTCTACAGAAACAAAAAATGAATCCAGATCAAAATGTGCTATGATGCGTTGTTGGGAGGGCATTCTGTAAAGTTTATAAGTTCATATTTGTTTCGAGTTCCTCTTGTAAAATCGTTGCGGGTTAGGGGTTTAAAGTTGCGGGTTCCTTCAATTCAAACTCATTGATATTGATTGCTAAAATAATTATTGCCGCCGAAGATAGTGCCTAACCCGAAACTCGCAACTTGGCCCCACGCAACCTCCAACCCACAACTCTATCCATATATTTCCAACAACCCATCCGGTATTTCTACATAAACTTTTTTATTCTTGTTATCCATTTTTATGAGGTTGCCCTCGTGTATTGGCACGAGCGCTTCATTACCGTTATACATGATCGTACAAAGTATTTGGTGTGGCTGCTCTATCACCTCAATTATCTTACCGTGGTTCACGTCACCATCAATCATATCATAACCAAGCAAAGCAATTGGGGCGGCTTTTGCTACAAACTTTTTAAAATCATCTTCCTGTAGCCACACATCTTTGGGCGTAAGCTTACGGGCTATTTCTTTGTTATCAATTCCTTCAAGATTTATATAAATATCTGTGTCATTTTTTATGGAAGTAGATACAATAAAGTGTGGTATAAAATTATATTTCGTCTCTTCAATAAAAATAGCTTCTAACCCTTTTAAAGATGTTTTTTTTCCAAGGCTGTGTTGCAGAATCAATTCGCCGGTTAAGCCGTGACTGGCAGCAAGTTTTCCTATTTTAAAATATTCCATTCTGTTTATTTTGTTGCATAAAATATAGCAGCGGTAAAGGTAT
>JANOTH010000096.1:0-1723 GCA_031416275.1 Ferruginibacter sp.
ACCAACATTTCCCAAGCCCTGAACAATAACTGTTTTATTTTTTATACCAAGTTCAAGCCCTTGTCTTTTCATTACTTCGGGCATGTTACAAACTTCACGTATGCCAAAATATACACCTAAACCTGTTGCTTCGGTACGACCACGAACACCACCTTGTGTTACTGGCTTACCAGTTACACAACCTGCTGCATCAATTTCGCCTGGCTTCAAAGATTGGTATGTATCAACAATCCAGCTCATTTCTCTTGCTCCTGTTCCATAATCGGGAGCTGGTACATCTATGCCTGGACCTATAAAATTTTTCTTTACAAGCTCTGCTGTATAACGACGGGTAATTTTTTCCAGCTCGTAAACGGAGTAATTTTTGGGGTTAATTTTTATACCGCCTTTACCACCACCAAATGGCACATTTACAATAGCACATTTGTAAGTCATTAGTGATGCGAGTGCCATCACTTCATCTTGATTAACTTCGTCGCTAAAACGAATACCGCCTTTACATGGCGTTTTGTGGTGGCTATGCTGCACACGATAAGCCTCAATAACTTCAATGGTTCCATCATCTCTTTTCAGCGGGAAACGCATTTGCAATACACTGTTACATGCTTTTATCTGCTCCAGAATACCATGATCAAATTTGGTAAATTTTGCGGCTTTGTCAAAGCTTCTTTCAACACTTTGAAAGAAACTATAATTTGGATTCGAACTCATAAATTTGTTTTTATTAGCAATCGTTGTTTATATAAAAGTATAGGTTATTAGTTGTTTATGCTTATTTAAAAATGTTAAGCCTCTTTCTCCAACTTTGATAATTTTCTATCTAAAGAAAAAACATATAAAAAAAGCCCGACTAAAATAGTGAGGCAAACAGCTACTACAATATATATTTTACCATTACTCCTCAAGGTATCGGCCATTTCTACTTCTTGCGCCTGAGCAAACGAAACAATACTTGAAAAAAGCGCTGCAACAATTAATAATAATCGAAAAGCAAGTGGTTTATGTTTATGCATTTAATATACTTTTATCTTTAAGTAACTGTATTCTTATTCTTATGGTTGCAATCCAAACACCAAGTAATGTCCAACCTATAACTGCAGGATAAAATATGGCTCGCATACCAATATCCATATCATTTTTATCTAAAGCGGGGTTATCACTTTCACTGCCAGGTGCACCGGGGTGAAGGCTTCCTACTAGCCTAGGGATAATCCATATTGAGGGAAATAACATAGCGAAGGCAAAAATATTGTAGACTGCGCTAACACGGGACCGATTATCCATATCAGTAAATGAACCTCTAAGAACAAAGTATGCTCCATAAATAAGCAAGGCAATTGCAGCACCTATAAGCTTGGGTTCTTTTAATACGCTTGCAAAAGATTGACCTTGATCAGTAACCCAAGTAACTGAAACCCACTCAATACCTGTTAGGTAACCTAATAAACCAAATACACAGCCTAATGTTGCATAGGTTGCTGCACATATATCGAACTTATGGTTAAAATTTCTTAAATAACGAATGCTATAAATGGCGCTCATAATAAAAAGCACCATCATTGAGAACCACATACAAACATGAAAATACATGTTACGTATGGTTTCATTTAAAATTGGTAGTCGGGGAACTTCTAGTAAAAACCCTGCAATAATGGTGTAAGCAAGTAATAGAAAGGATAATATTTTCCACCAGTTTTTCTTCAAAATATTTCTATTTTTTATT
>JANOTH010000097.1:0-1697 GCA_031416275.1 Ferruginibacter sp.
GGACAGGTTTGTACTTATGCTGTGGAGCGGTTTGTAAAGTCCATTACGGAAAGATAGAACCCACTAAAAAAGCCACCTTTCTAGACTGCACCCCAAAGTTTAGACGAATTTAAAAATTAATTTGGATAATAATGAGCCCGGTATTGTATCGGGCTCATTCCATTTAGATTTAGTTTTATTCTGTCGTTATTATAGTAGTTTATATAGTCTTTTATTTCTTCTTTCAATTGAACAACCGATGTATATCTATTCAAATAAAACAGTTCTGATTTAAGTATTCCAAAGAAGTTTTCTATTATCGCATTATCCAGGCAATTACCTTTCCTTGACATGCTTTGTATTATTCCATTGGCTTTTAAGGTTTGTTGATATTGCTTCATTTGATATTGCCATCCCTGATCAGAGTGTAGAAGTAAGGATTTGGTAGTATTGGTTGTTTTACATGCTTTATCTAACATGCTCATCACGCTTTTAAAATTGGGGCTTTCAGAGAGCTCATAGGCAATAATCTCCTGGTTGTATAAATCTATAACAGGCGATAAGTACAATTTTTTACCCAGCACATTAAATTCAGTTACATCAGTTGCCCATTTTTGATTTGGCTTTTCTGCTTTAAAAGACCTGTTCAAAATATTTGGCGCTATCTTACCTTGTTCTCCTTTATAAGATTTGTATTTTTTTACTCTTATAACACTTTTCAATTTTAAAATACGCATTAAACGTAACACAGTTTTATGGTTAATAATTTGTCCTTGCTGCTGCAACAAAAGTGTAATCCGCCTGTATCCTAGCCTCCCCTTGTGTTTGTGATAAATGCTTTGGATCAGAGTCTTGATCTCAAAATATTTATCAGCCCTGTCGGCTTGCTTTGCATAGTAATAAAAATTACTCCTTGCCATATGCAAGCAGCTCAGTAGTATTGCCAAATCATATCTATGCCTTAGCTCCATTATGGCTTTTGTTTTTTGTTCGTTTGAACTAAGGCTTGAAGCTTTTTTAGCAGTTCATTTTCTGCTCTTAGATACTCATTTTCTATTAAAAGTTCTTCTTCTTTGGTTAAGGGTTTGGTTGATTTTCTCTTTTTTCTTTTTATTGCTTTATCCATCTTTTTAGGGCGTCCTTTTGGTTGTGGACTCAAGCCTAATTGACCGTTTAATTTATAAGCTTTTTGCCAGTTTATAATTACTGACTCGCTTGGTATATTAAATCGAACACAGGCAGAACGTAAAGATAAAATCTCTTCGTCTATAGCTGCTAATACCTTTAACTTAAAAGATAAATCATAGTGCTGTTTAACTCTAGGTTCAAGCCCCGCTTTGCCGTAGTGTTCATAAAACATAGTCCATAAGCGAAGATTAGAAAAACTCATACCGTTAGCCTTTGCAACAGACTTAAGCGAAGCTTTTCCTTGCAAAACAGCTTTAACGCAACTAAGTCGAAATTCATAATTGTACTTTGTTCTCTTAAACATAAAAATGCCCCCATTTAGTGTCTAACTATTTGGGGGCAGTGCAAAATCGGAAGCTTTTTTGTTTGTATTACTGATTGATGTTTATAATGGAATACCTACAGACAAAGAAATTGTGCGGTATTTATTTTTTTGATCAGCTGAATTATTTGTCTCTATTGAATTTATTTTAGCGAGTCCTAAACCATAATTGGCTTTCAAAATCAAACTTTTCAATGCAATACCACCA
>JANOTH010000098.1:0-17739 GCA_031416275.1 Ferruginibacter sp.
AGGGCAAGTAATAACAGATTGAAGTATAACTGTATTTTCCATTTTATTTGTTGTTGGTGATTGTGGTTACTTTATACCCAATATTTGTAACTGCGCTAGCGATGCTGTCAGCCGAAATTTTGCTGTTATCAAACTTAACAATGCTGTTTGCATTTTTGTAAGATGTGTTTGCCTCAATAACACCATTAATACTTGCAAGCTCACTGTTTATGTGGGCTGTACAACCTTCGCAATCCATGCCACTAATGCCGTAACTAACTGTTTTAAAGTTGTTGTCGTTAACAACCAAAACCTTTGCCTGTTGTGGTTTTGGATAAAATACTTTAGCGTAATAAGGCAACACAATAAGCAACGAAGCAATAATTGTAATTATACCTAAAAACTTTTTTGTTTGCCAGAAAGATGAGCTGCTAATAGTTTCGCAATTGCAATCAATATCTTTTTGTGGTTTAAGTTTTTCATACCAGGCATATCCAAATATCATCACCGTTGCTGCAATAAAGTAGGGCCTGTAAGGCTCAATCCACGAAAAAGATGTGGCAAGCCCACTTGCACCACCAAGCAATGCAAGTAATGGCGTTATGCAACAAAGCGATGCACCAATTGCAGCAAAAATGCCTGCAACCCAGTTTTTGTTATTTTTTGTTGATGTATTTGTAATCATTGTAGTTTAGCAAAAGTAAACATTAAACGAGCAGGTGTGCGTTGTATGTATTCAAAATATTTCAATTGGAGCATCAGCTTGTATCTTTCTTAAATTACTCCGCTAAATATTGCTAAACTAAATAGGCTACTTTTAGATGATAGGAGGATATTACTTTTTTATGTTACGCTTCCAAAACAGTTTTTATTTTTTGTTTTAGGAGAGTTGGTTTTACTAGTATCTTAAATTTGCCCAATGCATCCGAGGTAGAATTAGTAGGCAATTAAAGTATTTATTATGAATATTTTATGGCTTTCAACTGACAGCAGCATTTGTACATAAACTTCGGAAACAATTTGTTTCACTTTCTTTGTAATAATTTTAAAAATAGATTTCCCCAAATATTAAACCGCTTTAATCATGCTAAATAAAAATACAATTATTTCAAAGGGGTTCGTTATTGCAGGGTTAATGAACATGTCTGTTTTAATTTTTTCACGTTTTTTTACTAACCAAACAATTGCTGAAGCTGACCCAAACGTAATGTCAAATTTTGGACTATTAATGGTTGTTGTTTGGGGACTAGCTTACATAGCTGTAGCAAAAAAATATGATGAGGTTAAATGGCTAATCGCAGTTTTTGCTATTGAAAAGTTTATTTATGGCTGTGTTTGGATAAACTGGATTTTACATAACAATATTGGTGAGTTATACGACAAGGATTTTATGGCGGGTATATTTTTTTCTATTTATGGCGTTAATGATTGGATGTTTTTTGTGTTTTTTATGTTTGTATTTTTTAAACTATTAAAGGCAAAAAATACAGGAATTTAATAAACACATTTTTATTGTTTCTATTTTTACATGCTAAAATTAATAATTATAAAACATGATCATTAGACATGCGGTCACTAACGATATTAAACAAATACAGGTTGTTAGAAACGCTGTTAAAGAAAACACTTTATCTGACCCCAATCTTGTAACGGACGCAGATTGTGAAGAATTTTTAACAGCAAGAGGAAAAGGTTGGGTATGTGAAATTGAAAATAAAATTGTTGGGTTTGCAATTGTAGATTTAAAAGAGAATAATATTTGGGCATTGTTTTTACATCCTCAATATGAAAACAAAGGCATTGGCAGAAAATTGCACAACACAATGCTTGACTGGTATTTTTCTCAAACCAAAACAAATGTTTGGTTAGGCACTTCACCAAACACAAGGGCAGAAATATTCTACAGAAAATCTGGCTGGACAGAAATAGGCAACCATGGTACCGACGAAATTAAATTTGAAATGAGTTTTACTGATTGGGTTGCTAAAAGAAAATGAATCTACAAAACCTGATGTAATAAGTTTGTAACGCTTTTATGTAAACGGTATTTTGGTATATTTGAACTGCCCCACATTGAGAACAACAAAATTTATTAATGCTAAATTTATTGTACAATGAAAAAGCTCCTATTGATAATTTCGGTAGCACTTTTCGGCTCACTTTATACGTTTGGGCAAGGCTTTAATTCAAAACATTTTACCATACAAAAACTTGCAGATGGTGTATTTGCTGCCGTATCTAAAAATGGTGGTTATGCAATTTGTAATGCAGGCATTGTTGATATAGGCGATGCCACTGTAATATTTGATCCATTTATGACACCAGAGGCTGCAGAAGATCTTAAAAAAGCCGCTCTGTTGCTAACCGGAAGCCCGGTGAAATACGTTGTGAATAGTCATTTTCACAACGATCATATTGGTGGTAATCAGGTTTTTGATAAAGCAAGTGTTGTAAGCACAGAAAGAACCCGAGATTTAATTGCCAAGTTTCAACCGGAAGAAATTGCGGTAGATAAAGCATCGGCACCAATCCGCCTTCAAAAAATAAAGGAGAAGAATACCTCCACAATGAGCGCACACGAGTTAGATGAAAACGTGATGTGGATGGGCTATTACGAAGCCCTTGTTACATCTAATGATTCATTAAGAGCTATTGTGCCCGATGTAACATTTGTAAAGGAGTTAATTCTACATGGGTCAAAAAGAACTGTCAAGCTTTTGTCTCAAGGAGAAGGGCATTCAGAAAGCGATCTTTTTTTATACCTGCCGGTAGAACAAATTGCTTTTTTAGGAGATTTACTTTTTATTGAAAACCAACCGTGGTTAGGCGATGGTGATCCTATAAAATGGAGAAACTATTTAGATACAATAGTTGGCCTTGGCGTAAAAACTTTTGTTCCTGGTCATGGTCCAGTTGGCGGAGTCTCAAGCATTGACACTATGAAATTATATTTTGACCATGTAAACAATACTGCAACAAATTATTTTAAAAAAGGAGAGTTGCCCCAAAAGGACTTAACAATAAAAACTCCGCCACCATTTCAAAATTGGTTTTTATCGAGCTTTTATAAACCAAATATAATTTCTGAATATAACCGCATGTACAAGAAATAACTACATGGACTTTATCTAAATTCTATTAATTACTTCAACGTTAAAATTGCTAAATAACACAAAAACTTCAGGATTATTTCAACATTGGTAAGTTCTTTTTTAGCGAAAATTACGTTGATAATTTCATTGGAAAACGTGTACACTATTTATTTACAGCCAATAATTCAGAACCTATTTATTTACAATAATTACTGACCTATTTTATTATAATTATTATTTCAATATCCGCATGCGGTATGCATTCATAGCAGTAACACCAAGTTTTTTTATAAGCCCGTAATTCACTATCACGCCTACAGGCGCACCAATTACAGGAACGAGTTGCGCCATTTTTGCGAGATCAATATAGTCCCTGTATTCTTGCTGAAAATCACGCCACTCAAATTGTTGTATATCATCTGGAAGCGTCTTGCTGTACTCATCCCATTGCAAAAGCTTTTTATAAATTTCTTTTCTGCGAACATCACTGCTAAATGCAATTTCAAAAATGTGCAGAATGTAAACACGTTCTTTGTAATCCTTTACATCAAAGCCATACAAACCCGCTATATCAAACAACAGTTTCATTTTTATTCCAATTAAAATAGGGAAGTCTGCAAGCCCTAAAAATATTCCGCCGGCGCCTGTTATACCGCCTTCAATGGCAGCAGTGTTTCTATACCCTTTTATTCTTTCTGTAACCGCCATTTCCCTCACCTCAAAAGATTTATCTTCTAATGGTTTTGATGTGCTGTATGTAGCGCCAAACAACACACCTCGTATTAATTGCTTAATGGTAGCGGTAATGGCTTTGTGTATTTTTTCAGGTATCCAGCTATTTATTTTTGTTTGTAATTTTTTTGCCAACCTATTTAAAACAGATGGGCTTCGCATCATGTTTCTCTGCCACCTTACCAACTCTGCCGAAACTTCTTTTTCATAATTATCCATACAAAAATTTTATAAACAGTTAAAGGTAGGTATTCATCAGTCCGAAAGATTTTTGTATTTCTGCATATCTTCAAAAACCAATTTACAGCCTTCACAATTTAATTATCTTTAGAGACGGCCTTGCATTGGTTTAGCATAAAAAATATATTAATAGATGTTTTGGCCACATCATAAATATTCAGGAATGTCACAAAAAGCAATTTCGATACGACCATTTATTGGTGCTCAAAATTTTGAATTGTCAAGAAGTTTCTACAAAGATTTTGGGTTTGAGGAAAATGTTTTGTTCCATAACATGTCTTACTTTTTTAACAATGATTGTGGGTTTTATTTGCAAGATGCTTATGTAAAAGATTGGGTAGACAACACGATGGTTTTTTTAGAAGTTGAAAATGTAGAACAATATTGGACCGAACTTGTAGCACTTAATTTACCAGGAAAATATAAAGATGTAAGGTTGGAGCCTGTGAGATACGAAACATGGGGAAAAGAGTGTTTTGTACACGATCCATCAGGGGTTCTATGGCATATAGGTGAATTTAAGAAACGATGAATGCAGATATTTATGGAATAGTAAAAAATTTTTTAAAAGTAACGATGAAGAAAATAATATTGGTAGCAGGCGCAACGGGTAACCTTGGGGAGCGAATTGTAAAAGGATTATTGCAAAAAAATGTTGAAGTAAGAGTTGTTGTAAGACAAACCAGCGATGTTGAAAAAGTAAACCGTTTGCAAGCATTGGGGGCAATTGTTTATAAAGTAAATGATTGGAATGTAGCTGAACTTTCAAATGCCTGCAATGGCGTTGCTTGTGTAGTATCTGCCCTTGCAGGTTTGCGAGAAGTTGTTATTGATGCGCAAAAGATTTTGTTAGATGCTGCCGTTGCTGCGAATGTGCCTCGGTTTATTCCATCAGATTATTCGCTGGATTTTACAAAGTTTTCTGCCGGAGAAAATCGCAATCTTGACCTTAGAAGGGAATTTCATACCTATCTTGATAAACAGCCTATAAAAGCAACCTCTATTTTTAATGGTGCTTTTACTGAACTGCTCACAGGCGAAATGCCGCTTATTTTATTTAAGCAGAAACTCGTTTTGTATTGGGGCAACGCAGACCATAAAATGGGCTTTACAACTATGGATAATGCGGCTGAATATACCGCCAATGCAGCTGTTGAAGAAGCAACGCCAAGATACCTTACCATAGCTGGTGACCAAATAAGTCCAAGAGAAATACGAATGGTTATCAATAAAATAACAGGCTATAAATTTAAATTGATAAGAACCGGCGGACAGGGTTTTCTCGGTTTAATCATAAAAGTTGCCCGCAAATTTTCACCCGGCGATAAAGAACTTTATCCGGCGTGGCAGGGAATGCAATACATGCACAACATGATAGATGATCGTGCCAACATTACCAAACTTGATAATAGCCGTTACCCTCAAATGCGCTGGACAACCACTGAAGATGTTTTACAACAACATCACGACAGTGAAAATACGTAGGCATAAATACACTTACGCAAAACGAAGATTGTAAACGGCAGTAGCTTATTCCGTAAATATAATTTTAATTTACAGTGTACTTTTTTTGTGCGCTGATGATATCGCTCAGCCCTAAATAACCTACTAATTTTATATGAAAACAATTGCTGTTTTATTATCGTTTTGCATCATTTTTTCCAGCTGTAAATCGCAGCAAAATAATATTGCCAAACCTATATTGAAGGACTCAATTTATACTTTCGGTGATGGCTCACAGGATGGTATTGGTAAGTTTTACAAAGGCAGGGAAATATCATTTGTAATGGGTGCAATGGGTAGCGATTGGCTGGAGAGAGATACCCGAAACATAGAAGAAAATACGAACGCTGCTATAGAAGCTATCCAAGTAGCGCCTAACGCTGTAATTGCTGATATTGGCGCAGGCACAGGGTATTACAGTTTTCGTTTAGCTAAAAGAGTACCCAACGGCAGAGTATATGCGGTTGATATTCAAGATGAAATGATTGACATGTTGAAGGAGAAAAAACGTCAGTTAAAAGATTCCGTTGTGCAAGTTGTAAAGAGCACTATTAAATCTCCCAACTTACCCGATAACAGTGTAGACCTTGCCATTATGGTAGATGTTTATCATGAACTCGAATACCCGCAGGAAATGCTGCAGGCGTTAAAAAAAGCTTTAAAACCAACCGGTAAAATATTGCTGATTGAATACAGAGGCGAAGACCCTAGCGTGCCAATAAAGCCATTGCATAAAACAACTGTGGCGCAGCTCGGCGAAGAGTTAAATGCAAACGGTTTCAAATTGTCTTACAAAGGAGATTTCTTACCCATTCAACATTTTTTGTTGTACGGGATGGAGTAGGAAAAGCCGGACGATAGACGATTGACTATAGACCATAGACTACGTGCACTTCAACTAATCATTTACAATTGACTTTTCACCAATCAACTTGCCGCCCATTCACCATTCACAATTTCACATATATAATCGTAAATTGTATTCCCTAATTTAATTCACTTTATACCAAACTTACCGCCATGAGAATCTACCTCTTAAGCATTTTATTTTTTGCTTGCCTATCCGCTACTGCGCAAAACAATGCAGCTTGGTTGCGCTACCCTACAATTTCGCCAGATGGTAAAAACATTGCCTTCTGCTATAAAGGCGATATTTATATCGTTGCAGCCTCAGGTGGCACAGCCACACCAATTACAATACACGAAGCGCATGATATGATGCCGGTGTGGAGCCACGATGGAAAATCGATTGCATTTGCCAGCGACCGCTACGGCAATTTCGATGTATTTGTAATGCCTGTTAATGGCGGTACTCCAATTCGCACAACCTACAACAGTGCACCCGACTACCCATTTGATTTTTCGCCAGATGATAAGCAAATAATATTAGGAAGCGCTAGAAATGTACAGGCTTCTAATATTCGTTTTTATAACCCACGGCTGTTTCAAAATCTGTATTCAGTTTCGGTAGCAGGTGGTAAACCAATATTATTATCAGGCGCAGGTATGGATAGAGCACACTATAATAGCAAAGGCACCGAAATAGTTTTTGAAGATAGAAAAGGCTACGAAGATCCATGGCGCAAACACCATACATCATCAGTAACAAGAGATGTGTGGACCATGAATGTAAAGAATGGTACCTATAAAAAAATTAGCACTTTTGAGGGAGAAGACAGAGAACCAGTTTACAACAGCAATGATGATGCTGTTTACTATTTGAGCGAAAAAAATGGTAACCAAAATATTTATAAAAAAATGCTTGCTGCAACAGCAGCAGAAAAGCAGTTAACTACTTTTAAAACAAACCCTGTACGCCATTTAAGCATCAGCAAAAACAATACGTTGTGCTTTACCAACGATGGTGATATTTATACTATTGTTGAGGATGGAGCCCCTAAAAAAATAGCTGTTCAAATTTTAAACGATGGTCGCCAAAACACAGCAAAAAATGTTGCAGTAAATGGCAATGTGCGCAGTTTTTCGCTTTCGCCAAATGGTAAAGAAATAGCTTTTGTAAGTCGTGGCGAAGTATATGTTACAAGTGTTGATGGTACACAAACAAAAAGAATTACCAACACCCCTCAGCAGGAGCGCATGGTTGAATGGGCGCCCAATGGTAAGAGCCTTATTTATGCGGCAGAAAGAAATGACAATTGGGATGTTTATACAGCCTCTGTCGTTCGCAAAGAAGAACCCTATTTTTATGCAGCAACCGTTATAAAAGAAGAGCCACTTATTGCTACCAATGCAGAGGAATTTCTGCCAAAATATTCTCCTGATGGCAAAGAAGTTGCATACTTGGAAAACAGAAATTTGCTAAGGGTGTACAACATAGCAACAAAGCAAACACGCACACTAATCCCCAAAGGACAAAACTACAGCTACTCCGATGGTGACCTGGATTTTAACTGGAGCCCCGATGGTAAATACATTATTGCCGATGACGAATATTTTGGTTTCGGCGATTCGCATGCAGCTATCATAAAGGCAGATGGTGCCGCCCCGGCAATACATCCTATTAACAGTGGCTTTGGAGAAGAAAATATTAAATGGGCAATGGGTGGAAAGTTAATGACATGGACAAACAACCGAGAGGGGCGTCGTTCGCTTGCGCTTCAGGGCAACAGAGAGGTAGATATTTATGGAGCATTTTTAGATGTGGCTGCTTACGATGAATATAAATTATCGAAAGATGAGTATAATCTTTTTAAGGATACCGCTGCAAATAAAAAGGATACCGCTGCAAAAAAAGATATAGAAAGTACAAAAAAATGGATACCCGATTTTGCAGGTATCAACGACAGAAAAATGCGGTTAACCATCAACAGTTCTTCTATCAGCGATTATGTTGTAACCCCTGACGGATCAAAAATATATTACCTAGCCTCTTTTGAAAAAGGCTACGACTTGTGGGTTACAGAGCCCCGCACGAGAGATACAAAAATACTTGCAAAGCTTGGCGGCAGCCCAAGTGGCATTGCTATTAGCAAAGATGGTAAAAGTGTTTTTGTAACAAACAATGGTAACCTTTTAAAAATCGATGATGCAGGTAAATCAACACCCATAAATATTTCTGCAGAAATGGTATGGGATGCAGCTAAAGAGCGCAGCTATATTTTTGAACATGCATGGAGGCAGGTAAAGGCAAAGTTCTACGACCCCACTATTCATGGTATTGATTGGAACATGTTTAAAGAAACCTACGCAAAATTTCTACCGCACATAAATAACAATTACGATTTTCAAGAACTGTTAAGCGAAATGTTGGGAGAGCTGAATGCATCTCACACCGGTGGTCGTTATAGCCCTCAACCTGTAAATCCAGATGCTACTGCGGCACTAGGTTTATTGTACGATGAAACTTTTACAGGCAATGGTTTAAAAATCACAGAAGTTATTACGGGAGGTCCTGCAGATAAAATTGCAAGTAAAATAAAAGCAGGTTTAATCATTGAAAAAATAGACGGAGAACAAGTAACTGACAAAGAAGATTGGGCAATGCTACTCAATAGAAAAACTGGAAAAAACACTTTGCTAAGTTTGTACGATGCAAAAACCAATAGTCGTTTTGAAGAAGCCATAAAGCCAATTTCTTTTGGCGAAGAATCTGCAATGATGTACAAACGTTGGGTAAAATTAATGTACGATAGAGTTGATAAGTTGAGCGGCGGTAAAGTAGGTTACGTACATGTACAAAGCATGAACGACGGCAGTTACAGAACGGTGGTTGATGAAGTAATGGGTCGCAATAAAAACAAACAGGCACTCATTGTAGATACCAGGTTTAATGGCGGCGGTTGGTTGCACAACGACCTCAATACTTTTTTAAGCGGCAATACTTATTTAAGCTTTCAGCCACAGGGCAACAAGGTTTCTCCAACTGAGCCAATGGACAGATGGCAGAGCCCAAGTTGCGTATTAATGAGTGAAGGAAATTACAGCGACGCCTATATTTTTCCTTATGCGTTTAAGGCCAACAAAATGGGTAAATTAATAGGAATGCCCGTACCCGGCACCGGCACTGCAGTTTGGTGGGAAACACAAATTGACCCGACCATTGTTTTCGGTATTCCAATGATTGCAACGGTAGGTAAAGAAAACCGCCCAACAGAAAATTTACAGTTGGAACCGGATATTAAAGTACCTCTAAACTATGAAGATTTTTTAAGCGGAAACGACACACAATTAGATGCAGCAGTAAAAGAAATGTTGAAGGAGATAGCAGGGAAATAAAACGAACAAAAGAGAAATGTTGAAAAAATACAAATGGCTGTTCTTCGCAATAATTGGAAACTTGTTTTTCTATATGCAGATTTATTGACGTACGGTAAATTTCGCATTTCTCTAATTACGATAATATTTTGCTACACGCCATTGCTTATTCAAATAGTGAAAACGGTGCGACAAAAGGTTGCAGAATTAAATTTGTTTGGTCTTTTAAAGCAACCTTGGGGCTGTGAAAGTTTTGCTTCTGGTCAGCATTTGTTCGGCCTTAGTCGCTGTTCCGTATGCCGCTAAGGAGCGGCACACATCGCTCCTTCCGCCGCAGCCCTTGGGCAACAGAACATTTGTTTAGCTTTTATTGACGGGGGAGATTTAAGCGAAAGTTGCCTGAGCTACGCACCCAGGCGAGGAGTACATATTTTCAGAAAACTTTATGTTCAATAATTTCTCCTGCCGTAAAACCTATAAGGTTTTAAAAACCTTATAGGTTTATAGCCACTAGGTTTATACCCGTTTTAGTTGAGCAATAAAACAGCACACCAACCTTTATTTTTGGCCAAAATTTTTTTAAAAAATAAAACTTTTTTGATTTTTGTAAATCTAAAACTCAAATAAAATGCTCAAAAAAACTTGGTTGTATTATTTGCTGATTTTATTACCTGTTGCAGGTTTAATTTTTCTTGGTAAACAACAGTATGATACCGCATTGTTTGTTTGCTTTTTTGTTTACCTCTTGCCCTACCGTGGCATCATTGATGGTACAAGATTATACCACAAAGGAGTAATTGAAAAGAAACAAATTTGGTCGATTATGTTCAGTTCTAGAGTGCCAGTTTTTAGAAAACTTTATCTTCCATAATTTACCCTCTTACAAAACCTATAAGGTTTTTAAAACCTTATAGGTTTACAGCCAAAATACACAAATACTAATAACGTGGCCGCAATATTAAGAGTTTTGGTATCTCCTAGGCTGCAAGGTTTTAATGAATTGCTTTGCAACCTACTTTGCCAATCGGATAAAAATTTGTTGAATAAATAAAAATCCCCCAAAGCTTTAAAAAAGTTAAGGGGGATTTTTTAGCTTCTTCAGCAACTTGATGTTATAATTATCTTGTAAATCCTTTTATAAGATCTAGCAAGCCACCGCCGTTTCTTTGTTGTTGCTGCTGTGCGCCGCCTGCAAGTTGCTTTACAATATCCATTAATCCGCCACCGCCGCTTTGTTCGCCGCCGCCCGTAAACTGCTTCAATAGATCGCCCAAACCGCCACCACCTGACGTTTGATCAGTGCCTGCATTTGAACTGCTTTGACCTGTAATGGAACCCAAAAGTTTTTCAAGAGAAAAGCCTGAATCATTTGGGTCGTTTGTTTTGTTGATGAGGTTACCTAAAACACCTGGAATAAGGCTGCCCGACAGGTTATTTGCTTGGCTGTTGTTAAGTCCAAATTTATTCATAAGTTTTTCTGCAAAATGCCCCATCATCATAGATACAATAGGGTTACTAAGTAAACCTTTTTTATCAGCTCCGCCGCCGCTAAACAATGACATTAGGCTTTGCACGCCGCCGCCTGCAACGATATTTCTAAAGCCAGATGCGATTGTGTTGGTAGCTTCGGCAACTACTTCTTCATTTTTTTCGTTTGGAATTTCGGGATTGTTGATAACAGATTCCTGGGCATTGCCCCTAACAAGGTCTAAAAGTTGTTGTAACATGGTTGTATTTTTTACGTGATTAATTCTACTAGTGTAAGTAAATAATTTTGGTATACCGTTCTACGTTGCAGAATTCGTACCGAAAAGCTTTACAATAAAAAAGAATTTAAACCCCTTACATTTTCGGGCAATACTTTCGGTGAAATAATAGCTCAATCCTTAGCTTTATTTCCATAGTACTTAATGTAAAATATTGTTTAAAAGGAAAGTTTAAATAGCATAAATTTTTTCTGAATTATTCGATTAAGTTTCCCCAAAAACAGAACACAATTTTTACAATTTTTGCAGGCATAACATCATAACTCCGTGTGCCTGCAACTGCTTGTTAACTTTCTAATAAACTAGATTATCCGGTTATGCTTTTGCAAATGTGTTCTACAGCTTTCGCTTTTTTGGTCTACCGTTATCATTCGCAGAGACTGGATTAGCTCACATGTCTTCATCATTAATGGCTATTTATCTCGGTTAAGAAAACTACTTATTTTGCAATTCACAAATACTTTAAAGTAATTTCAAGCGTTTTCAAACAGGTATAACAGTAATAATTGCTAAAAGTTATACCTTCTACTAAAGTAACGATCAATGAAATTTATTTTTCTCTTGTTAATATTCCCATTGTTTTTGGCTGCGCAACCCGCCACCGTATCACCTAAACAAATTATTGGTTTATGGAAGGGTTATATAACCACTATGGATGTAAACATACCTTATGAGCTTGTTTTTAGCGAGGCGAACGGTAAAATTAGTGGTTGGTCATATACCACTTTCTCTGTGCGTGGTGCAGAAATAGTTACCATGAAAAAACTGAATATAAGTTTTACGGAGGGTATTGTTACAGAAGATGATGATAATGTTTACAATAATTTTCAGCAGGAGCAACCCAAAAAAATTAAACAAATAAATACATTAACGCTTGAGGAAGCCCTTTTATCTTCTACGCTTACAGGCACATTCGAAACCAAAACACCACGTACTTTAAGACCTGCAAAGGGCACCGTCTTTCTCGAAAAGAAAAACACGCCTGATAGCTCCAAACTTATAGCTAAGATGGATGAACTCGATCTTACAAAAACCCTTTCTTTTTCTTTTAATACACTGCCTGTTAAGAAGCCTGATGTAAGTTTAGTGGCTGTGAATGAAAAGCCTGTTCCTGAAAAAATTATTGTACCACCTGCCACTCCTAAAATCCCTGCCACAGATACTGAAGAAACTTTTGAGGTTGCGGTGGTTACTAAAATTGCGCAGGTAAATGTTGAAGTTATCACGTCTACAGTTACTAAAAGGATTGCGCCTTCAATAAAAAATAGGCAGGCACCTATTATAGTTATGGCCCCAATAAAACCTGCAGTTGTAGTCCCTGAAAAAACAATCGCCAAAACTGTTCCGCCGGTTATACCCGTAACGCCTCGTACAAATGTAGTAGTTGCTAAACCCACACAAGCTGCTCCTCCATCTGTAGCAAAGGCTAAAATTATTGTACCTGTTCAAAAAAGTTTACCTGAGCCTGTTGCAGTTGTAAAGCCTGAGCCAAAGAAATTGCAGGATAATATTGCTGTAGCTCCCGCCATTGATTTTAAAAATAGAAAGATAGAAATAATTGACCAGCTTACTATTATTGAAGACAGCCTGCAGTTTACTTTGTATGATAATGGTGAGGTAGATGGCGATACGGTTAGTATAATAATGAATGGTAAAACCATTGTATCTCGCCAGCGTTTAAGCACCACGCCTTTTACCAAAACTATTTACCTCACTCCCGAAATGGGAGATTCCGTTCAGCTGATCATGTATGCAGAAAACCTTGGAACCATAGCGCCTAATACAGGTTTGATGATTCTTAATTTTGACAAGAAAAGAAGAGAAGTAAGATTTTCAGGTGACCTCAGTAAAAATGCGGCCATCACTTTGCGTAGAAAAGAAAAGGAATAGATTGTGTGAATTTAATTTCTCCTTAGTTTGTAGCACACGAAGCAAGGGGATTTGAGTTTGGTTGGTGACGAGCTGAATCCAGAATGAAAATATTAATGGCAAACTGTTATTAAAAACAGCCCTACAGAAAGCTACCCACAAAACCTGCGCCTCCGCGCTTCGCAGGAAGGGGAGCAAATGCGGCTATATTGTTGATGCCGATTGCTACATCGCAAAGCCACATTTGCACAAAACGCATTGTTGCCTGTAGGTTTATCACTTTATGCTTGTCAATATTTCTTTGTTACGTTTTGCTTTTTTGTAACCCTCATTCATTGTTTCAGTCATGTTTCGTCCATAATAAACTTTAGATGATTGTATAAATCCGTCATAAATTATTTTGTCTTTGAATGGAATTAGTGTCGTAGATATCTTAACAGGAAAATTGTCAAAGAAAGTGTCAAATTAGTTACCTAAAGCTTTTACTGAATAAAACGAATTGTCTTTTGTATCTATAAAAATTGCATAATTTGTCAAGCATTTAAAAATCACAAAACTACTTCTGATTTTCTTTTTTAAATTCACCTAGAATTTCTATTTGGTCTGTTGTCAAGTGCTCAAAATTTGAAGCAATATATTCATCAATAATATTTTCGTCCTCGAATAAAGTTTCTCTGCACTTAAATTTAATTTGAAGATCAAGGTTAAGAAATGTTTTTAGACTAATGTCTTTGGGCAAAACACTTTTTTCTGTCCTACATAAAATAGCAGGTCAAGATGTGTCTTTAAAAATTCTTTGTACTCTTTATTGGTCAATGTCATACGAAATGTTGTTAGACCCGGCTACAAAATTTCAGGAAACGTTGGCGCTTTGCGCAGGTGTGGCATTAGAATTCCTTCCGCCCGTAACCGCTGCTTGGCATTTGATAAAGTTAAATATTAAGAACTAATGTTTGGCGATGTTTGTCCCGCCCGAACCACAGCTTGGATATGCAGTGACCCGTCCTGAAAAAAGTTGTCTCGTTAAGAATAGTAATCCTGCATTTAGTTTACTAAGATAAATCATCCTGAATATGGTTGATTAAAAATGTTTTTCTGCTGTGGCGTGGGCAAAAACAGTTGTGTAGCCACCACAGCTAAAACAACTGTTTTTTTGCGCCAGCCCTTCAGGTTTCCTGCATTGTTTTTTCTTTTCTTTTCGGTGTGTTATAATAGTTTTTCCAGCGTCTTATCTGTGGTCCTTTTTGCAGGTGCACTTCATGTGGGATCTGATAATTTAAACTGCTGTGCCTTCTCTTAAAATTGTAAATAATAATAGCCCTTGCAATACTGATGGAAGCTTTTTCGATATCCTCATAACTACTGCTGATCAGCTCTGTTTTTAAGATGCCGTTTACCCTTTCAGCCACGGCATTTTCCAGCGGGTCTCCACTCTGTGTCATAGAGATCATAGCATTGTTTTGTACCAATAAATTTACATACTCATGGCTGCAATATTGAACCCCTCTGTCGCTGTGATGTATTACAATAGTTTCAGCCGGTTTTTGTGCCATCGCTTTCTTTAAAGCTACCACCGCAGCTGAGACTTTCATATCATCACTTACGTGATGGCCAACGATTTTTCTGCTGTAAGCATCTGTAATTAAAAACAGGTATGCAAAGCGGTCTTTTAGCGGAATGTAAGTAATATCACTTACCCAAAGCTCGTGCGCCTTAAGTGGCGCAAAACCCTTTATCAGATTGGGATATCGACTAAAGTGATGCCTGCTGTTGGTGGTCTGCACACTTCTGTTTGTTCTGCGCACAAGCAATTTATTTTTTGCCAGTAAATCAAAGAAATGATCTCTCCCAAGGCTTATTTTGTGCATAGTTAAAAAAGGTTGAAGCATGATCAATAGTTTACGTGTACCGCACCTGGGTTGCTCAGATCTTATGTGGTGTACTTCCTGCAAAATCAGGTCTTCATTTACCTGTTTCTGCAGGTGGTGTTTTGTTTTTTTATGATACGCCTGTGGCGTATATCCCAACAGACAGCAAATACTTTTCACAGTAGCGCAAGTATGTGCCTTTTTTATTTCCCGGACTGTTGGGTTCCAGACTTTTTTCTGATAGAAATATCGAGTTGTTTTTCTGCAATATTTATCATGGTATCCAAAGCTTCGGAGCGAAGTTTTTCCCATGCAAGCTGCTTCTCCAGCAGGGCAATTTTTTGTGTAAGTTCTCGGGTGCTTTTATCCTCTGGCACATCATTATTTTCGGTATTGTTTTTCATGCCTGAAAGATAATATTTTTGCTGCTTTTCGGTAGGTGCCAGGTTGTGTATTCCCTGGTGAATCATTACCCATTTGTTGATCGTTGTACGGCTTACGCCATACTTTTTTGCCAGCTGTCGGTAACCCACACCTTGGGTTAGATACTCCGTAATGGCTTGTTGTTTTATATCCATTTTAGTTGTTTTTTAGACAACCTATTTCAGGACAAGACAGTTGATGTTGATTGCTACAACTTCAAGCCGCACTTGCACAAAACCCATTGTTAGCAGAAGTAGATTTTAATAAAAGTATCCTCCCACCAATTTTACATTAATTTGGCGTTCTCCAATATTGTATATTGTCAAAAAGCTACCGTCTGATAATTTAATTATTTTTTGAGAGAATTGAGCTTTTGGTCCCGACTGTGTTAGTTTTTCTAGATAATGAAGAACTTCATTTGGTGCTATTACACAGATTTCAGTTTCTTCAGTTTTCCCATCTCCACTATTTTCAACAGTTTTTGTGATTAATTTCTTTTGTATGTTACAAATATTAATCTTCTCTTGTAAGTTTAAAGCAGCATAAATATTTATCATGTCTTCTAGAAGGCTCTTATTGAGTGGATTTTTTAGATATTTAGATTCAGCTTCATTTATTATTTTTTCTGCTTTAATTCTTGATAAATTCTTTTTTGCTACTTTCCAAAATTGAACATCGCTGTTATAGTCACCTATACTATAGCCCGTTTTTAAAAATTTGCTTCCATAGTAAAGTTGATTCAGTTGTTGTTGTGTCAATTCTGTAGGATTTGTTTTAAAAATTTCTAGTGGAAAATAGAAATATTCCTGTGGATTATCAGTAACACTTTTCTTAATTAATTCAGTATTAATTTGAGCAAAAGAAAAATGAAAGACAAAAATTAAAAGATTTAATGTTAACAAATTTTTCATTGGGTTCGTCTTAATTTATTGAGATGTTGTGATGTTGCACTATTTCTGCTAACGTTAGGGCTTTGTGTCAGGTGTGGCATTAGAATTTCTGTCTCCCCGGAACCGCTGCTGGGTAAAGATATAAAAATGATGTTAAGAACTAATGCCCAATGTTGCTTGTCCTGCCCGAACAAAAGCTGGGATATGCAATACTGCTGATTGCTACAACGTCAAGCCACACTTGCACAAAACCCCATGTTAGCGGTAGTTTTGTCAGATAGTCTCAGATGTAAATATTCTCTGAACTATTTACTGTTAACCGATTTTACTTAAAACAAGTCTATGTTAGTCTGCAAATGAACGTTGATTGGGGCAAGTCATATACTTGCAAATATCATTTATTGAATTTAAATAAAACATGTTGTCAATCTGTGATAATTCTTTGTAATTAGCTTGGTAATTAATCTTATTATTTATGTTGTCCCATAAATAAATTTGTCTAAACGTTGAGCGATTTCGTAAAACTCTTGAACTATCAATTTTATTTAAAAATTCAATTATAACTTGGTCAACGGAGTTTTTCTTTCTCAAATCAGGCACACCTAAAATGTAATATTCGTTATACTCTTGTTTTCTTGCAAAATAATACTTTGGAATTAGTCTTTTTAATCTGTCAAAGTTTTCAATAGTCGTTATAAATATTTTTGCAGGATCCGAAGCACTTGAATTACTTATTTTCAATTCGCAGGTCAAATACTTTGAAGAGTTCGCAAAAATTGTATCAGTCTTTATACTTTCAATTTTTTGAGCCAATGTCGAAAATGGGAGTGTCAAAAGAAATATAAAAAATTTCATAGTCATTATTAAATGAAGTTTTAAATTACTAGAGTGTCACCTAAAATTACCGCTAACGAACAGGGCTTGGCGTTGTTGGGATATTTGAAAAACGTCAGCTGACAACTGAAGCCCAATATTTTTTTAAAAGTTGAAGATAACAACTAAAGCTAAATTATTAACGTCAAGCCGAAACTGAAGCTGATAGCGAACTGACCCGTCCTGAAAAAAGTTGTCTCGTTAAGAATAGTAATCCTGCATTTAGTTTACTAAGATAAATCATCCTGAATATGGTTGATTAAAAATGTTTTTCTGCTGTGGCGTGGGC
>JANOTH010000099.1:0-7141 GCA_031416275.1 Ferruginibacter sp.
GAAGAAAATTTTAAGCTAGAAAGGGAGACAAAAACAGAAGTCAAACTTTCAAAAGTTTTAACTACTTCTAATAGATATTACTTTTTGGAGATAATATACCAATCTGATAATCGTTTACAGTTTATAGTTCAGGCTTATATCTTATCAACAAATTCATATCTAAAAAGTAAACATTTCTATTGCAGTAGAACTTCATCACAAGAAAGTATAATTAAAACAGTGGACTACAGTTTTTTTAGTTTCGTTGGTGAAACCATGCCTTAAAAAACACAATGGATACAAAAAAAATATACTTCCGCAATTTTACATCTACTGTAAATGCAACCTGTAGAAACTGCAATGAAAATACCCAATACACAAATAAGATACGATTGCGAACCAAATCTTCTGATCCGAATGTAATAGGGGATCAGGTAAAATATGGTCTGGAATACCAATGTCAATCCTGCGGAACATTAAAGATATTTTATTTAGATAAAGGTCCCGATTTCGAGGAGTCTATTGGGGAGCTTTGTACATGTGGTGGTAAATTTGAAAGGGATAAGCACCTTTTTTGTAATAAATGCTTTTATAATAAATAACCTAAATCGTGTCACCCATTTAAACACCAATTGCAATAAAATAAATAAGATGGAGAAGTAAAGTAGCCTTATTTAAATGGTTGTCAGAAAGTTATCGCGCCTGGTTTGGGACCAGGAGGTCGCAAGTTCGAATCTTGCCATCCCGACTTTTAAGACCTTTCAATTAATTTTGGAAGGTTTTTTTATGCCCTTCAGCTTGAGAATTAAACATTGCTGACCTAAAGGATTCAAATAAAAGGTACACCCATATAGACACCCATTTTCTTAATGGATGACCCAAAATGAACTAACCTAATGCAATACAGATTAATCAGCCAGAGGTAATAATGAAACTCAACATGTTGCTTTTAAGAAAATTATTTATACTCAAGATTTCTTTCACTATAAATAAAGTAAATTGATATAAAATACTACTGAAAGCGTTGGTGAAATAATTTTAATCTAGTCATGACCATCTACATAAAAAATATGGTTTGCAACCGCTGCATTATGGTGGTACAGCAAGAGTTGGATAAACTGAAACTTGTCGCCAACACCATTAGTTTGGGGGAAGTTTCGTTTAGTAAGGAGCCATCAACAAAACAATCAACCCAATTAAGGATAAACCTTGCCAACGTGGGTTTTGAAGTGTTGGACGACAGTAGAAAAAAACTGATCGAGAAAATAAAGAACATTATCATAGAGCAAATTCATTACAAAGACGCAGACGAAAAATATAATTTCTCAGACGTACTTTCTAAAAAACTGCATAAAGATTACAGTTATTTAAGTGGGTTGTTTTCGGAGGTGGAAGGAATTACGATTGAAAAATACCTGATAAACCAAAAGATAGAAAAAGTAAAAGAATTGCTCATTTATGAAGAACTGAACTTAAGTGAAATTGCTTTTCAATTGGGCTACAGCAGCGTTGCACATTTATCGTCACAGTTTAAAAAAACTACAGGACTTACGCCAAGGCATTTTAAAAAACTTAGCTTTAAAAATCGCACATCGCTCGACAAAGTGTGACCCAAAATTGTATAACTACTTTCCATAGTTGTGTAACATTTACGGTAAAATGTGCAGGTAACTTTGTGTTATAAAAAATAAGATTATGACACATACATATACAGTAAACGGAATGACCTGTGGAAGTTGCGAAGCAAAAGTAAAGAGCAGCTTCCTCACATTGCCAGACGTTTTATCTGCGGATATTTCAAAAGAAAATAATTCAGCAATTATTGAAATGCAAAAACATATTTCACTAGCTGAATTGCAAAAAGCCTTGGGAGGCCCAGCAAGCAAGTACCAAATTACAGCCACCCAACATAGTGAAGCGGTTGAACAAACAAAAGGATGGTTGGCGACATACAAACCGATCTTGCTCATATTTGGATATATTATTACAGCTACTTTGTTAGTTGAATACAACAACAATGGTTTTGTTTGGATGCGATGGATGAACAATTTTATGGCAGCGTTCTTTTTAGTATTTTCTTTTTTTAAGTTATTAAACCTAAAAGGCTTTGCCGAGAGTTATGCGATGTACGATATTGTGGCAAAAAGATGGAGTGGCTGGGGCTATGTATATGCCTTTACTGAACTTGCATTGGGGCTTGCTTTTTTAACTGGTTTTAATCCAATACTTACTAATATTATTACCCTTGTAGTTATGACGATAAGTATCATCGGGGTACTGCAAGCTGTATTTAATAAACAAAAAATAAAGTGTGCATGTTTGGGAGATGTGTTTAATTTACCCATGAGTACCATCACCATTATTGAAGATGCTTTGATGATAGGAATGAGTGCAGCGATGCTTTTCACTATGTCATAAACTAGTTATACCGACACCAAAATTATATTTTTAGGACAACCATTTGTAGGCTTTTAAAGATGATTGAAATCATATAAATCTTGATATTGGTCATTTTTAAATGTTTACCGTCTTTTTACCTTTAGCAATTATAGCTGTATTAAAAAAAGGGGTTAAATTAAAAATAAAACGGGTAACAGCGTTACTGAAAAACGGGCAACAGCGCAACTGAAGAAAATTCTAAAACATTCAAGATGAAAATTCAAAAATCAATTTCGACCGTGTTTGCATCTATGCTTTTCCTCATGCTAACCATAACAGTGAGTAATTCATTTGCGCAAACAAAAGCCAAATCTACCATGATGATGGATTGCTGTATGATGAAGGACGGAAAAATGATGGTAATGAAAAATGGCAAAACAATGCCAATGAAAAATACAATGACCATGAAAAATGGTACAAAATGCATGACTAACGGCGAATGCAAAATGAAAGATGGTAAAAAAATGAAGATGAAAGAAGGTGATTGTATGGAAATGAGTGGAAAAATGTGTAGCGATAAAATGAAAAAAGATATGGTGAAGAAAGACAAAATGGCTATGAACTACACTTGCCCAATGCACGCAGAAGTTATGAGTGATAAAGCAGGCAAATGCTCTAAGTGTGGAATGGATTTGGTAAAAAACAAATAAAATCATATTTTGTAAATATTGTATATATAAATAGGCAATTGGTACTTTTTAAACATTTTGCCTTACATTTACCACAACAAAAATGAAAGAAAAAATATCTATACAACTTAAAGCAGCTTTACTTCTAATAGTATTTTCACTGAATACTATCATAGGTTTTGCATGTGCTCTGGGTATAGATATGAAAGGCGAGGGTAAACATCACAAAGAAGCACTTACAAAAACGCCTATTCATGTTCATGCAGATGGCAAAAAGCATGATCACCATAATAAGGCTAAAAAGCATAATCATGGGGAGAAGAAACAAAACAAAAAAGATGACTGCTGTAGTGATAAAGTAGTTAAGATCCAGAACGCTGAAAAAAATATTGTATCTAAATTAATTATTGATGCCCCATTATTTGTGGCAATTTCAAATTCATACTCGGAAATAAATTTGTTTTCTAGTATCAAAGGGTTTCCACCAAAAAATATTAAAAGGTTTTTTTACCCTCCCCCTCCTAATATACTCGTTTCTATACAGAAGTTTCAGGTTTGATTATTGTAATGGTGTTTGATGGCTCTTGCCCATCAAACTAAAATCGTTTGCCCAAAAGCAAATTGTATTGTTCCTTTATTGTAATCAACTTTTTATGTTTCTACGTATCCCTTTCATTTTTGTTAGCCTGTTTTTTTCGGTCACATCTTTTTGTCAAAAACAAATTACCGAGGAAGATGCTGTAAATATGGCTTTAAAAAACAGTAAGAATATTTCTGCTGCCGACTTGGTTGTTAAGCAACAAAACCAATTACTGAAAAGTAGCTTTAACCTTCCCAACCCTGAAGTTTTTGTTGAAAGCCCAACGGGTAATTTCTATACAGGAAGTATTACGCAATCAATTGAATTTCCCTCGGTTTATGGCAAACAATATCAACTACAAAAGCAGCGCATTGGTTTGGCTGAAAAAGAAAAGTTAGTTACAGCAATAGAAATTAAATATCAGGTAAAGCAATTGTATTTAATGCTTCAATACGCTGATGCATTTCAAAAACAATTGTACGTTCAAGATACCGTTTATGAAAGAATAGCAATAGCTGCTGCCCGCCAGTTTGATGCAGGACAAATTGATTACCTGCAAAAAGTTTTTACAGAAACACAGAATGGAGAAATACACAATCAATATTTGCAATCGCAAACGAACGTCAGCAATTTGCAAAAACAATTACAATTTTTAATGGGCATTCCGGATCCATTTAACGTTGCTCCGCTCACCAACCAATTGATGAATATATCAACACAACAAGACAGTGTCGCATTGACTGACAACCCAACAATACAACTTTACAAGCAAACACAAAACATAAGTGAGAAAAATATAGAACTGCAAAAAAATAAAGCATTACCGGGTTTAGCATTTGGCTATTTTAACCAGGGCGAAAGAACCACGCCTATTCGTAACCGCTTTCGTTTTGGCATTACTGTGCCTTTATGGTTTGGGCAATACAAAGGAAATATTAGTGCAGCCAAAACAGAGTTAGAAATTAATGAGCAAAAAACAAACGGATTGGAGCAACAACTTTCATTACAATTAATACAGGCGCAAAATGAGTTGGCGGTGAATGAGCAATCATTAAGGTATTATCAAAATATTGGTATTAAAAAAGCCAATGAAATTATAAGCACTGCCAGACGTTTTTTTGAAAGTGGTGAAACTGACAACATCAACTACCTCCGTAACATTAATGATGCATACCAAATTCAATTAAAATATTTAGAAGCAATTAAAAATTACAACCAAAGCCTCCTATCTATAAAATATATAACCGGAAAATTATGATACGTTCATTTTTAATTTTAATGCTCATTCCCTTTGCATTGTTTGCACATGATGGCGAAGACCATGGTGATGCAAAAAAAGCAACTATAAAGTCCCAAGCATATTTTAGCAATGAAGCAACTTCTAACATATATGAATTGCTTTTTAAATACCAACCTTTAACACCCGGCAAAGAAGCCGTATTGAAATTATATGTAAGCAATTTTAGCACAAACGCACCTGTTGATAGTGCAACAATACAAATTACTGTAAGCGACAATCCAAATATAAAATTGATAGTAAAGCAGGTAGATAAAGGGATTTACGAATTGAAAGGAATATTTCCTGCAAAGAAAGCATACAATGTAACCATAAATATTAATTCAGCTTTGGGTCCTGATTTAATTTTGATAAAAGATATTGAAGTAGGGAAAGAACTGGAAGTTGAACACGAAGAAACAGTGGTTAGCAAGCATTGGTACCAGAGCACCATTTTTTTTATAGTGATGAGTTTATTGGTCGGCATGCTATTAATGTTTTTTATTATGAAAAAAACAAACCGAAAAGTAGTAGCAGTTATTTTGATTTTTTGCTGTTTATTACCAACTGCAACTTTTAATAATGTAGCAGCTCATGGTGGCGAAGACCATGGTGACGGCGCAGTAAAAGGCGGTGCGTTATCAGGTACATTTATGGTTGAAAAAGAATCTCAATTCTTATTTAATATTCTTACTCAACAAATTTCAACGGGCGAATTTAATCAAACATCACAGGTGATGGCAACAATTGTTGCATCGCCGCAAGGGAAGGCTGTGGTGCAATCGCCACAGACAGGAAAAATAATTTCTTTACGGGCAACGCCAGGGCAAACGGTTGGCGCAGGGCAGGTTATTGCAGTGGTTGAACAAACCATTGATGCAGGTACACAATCGAGCATTATTGCACAAAACAGCGACTGGAAAGCTAAACGCAACGAAGTAGAAGCGCAATACACCGCTGCAAAAATTCAATATGACAGGTTGATGAGGATTGCAGATATTGCCGCTAAAAAAGATATAACCGAAGCAAAAGCAAGACTGGAACAGGCTGAAAAGAACAGAGCTTTGTACCAAAATATTCCTTTACAAAAAGTACAGGCTGCGAAATATTTTAACTTAGTTTCTCCTATAGCGGGAGTAATTGGCAATTACAATTATTCAGTAGGTTCTTTTATTAACAGTGGCGAAACATTGCTGGAAGTTACCAACCTAAACAAGGTATATGTAGAGGCACAAGCTTTTACAACAGATGCTAATCAATTAAAAGAACTAGCCGGTATTACCACATCTTCAAACAATAAAAACGACACCAGTCTATACCAATTAAAATTAGTATCTGCTGCGCAGGAAGTAAATGCAGATAACCAATCTCAAAAATTACTTTTCGAAATAATAAATCCTAAAGGGCAATTTAAAATTGGTGAAAGCATCAACCTTAATTTATCATCAAAAAATATTTCAAAACAGGTGATAGTACCCGACGATGCCATTGCAGAAGTAAATGGTAAACCGGTATTATTTATAAAAGATAAAGCTGAACAATTCAGCATAAGCTACATCAGCAAGGGTACTTCCAACGGAAAATATACCACTGTAATTAAAGGTGTAGAGGAGGGTGAAAGAGTAGTAACTACTGGTGTTTATCAAATGAAAACAATTTATCTAAATCAATAAATATTTATCAACAGTTAAAAACAAAATAATGAAACAATTTAAAATGGCCATCATGGCGATTCTAACAATTTTCTGTATAAACACAGTAAATGCGCAAACAAAAAAACACAACACAGCAAACCACCAACACGCAATGACATACCAATGCCCGATGAAATGCGAGGGCGATAAAACATACAATAAAGCAGGCAAATGCCCAACATGTAATATGAATTTGAAGGAATTTGCAAAAGCCGATGCAGCAACTAATACGTACAAGTGCCCAATGAAATGCGAAGCTGCTAAAACATATGATAAGCCAGGCAAATGCCCTAAGTGTAATATGAATTTAAAAAAAGTAAAAACTCCAAAAGCTTAATAATTTAAAATAATAATCATCTAAAAAAATAAAATGAAACAATTAGTAAAATTTACAACAATCGTGATTGCTATTGGTACTCTTTTTACCGCTTGCAACAACAGTAGTACTGAAACAAAAACAACTTCAACTGATACAACTAAAAGCGAAATGGCACATAGCGATGACCATATTTTCGCTTGCCCAATGCATCCAGAGGTAACAGGC
>JANOTH010000100.1:0-2185 GCA_031416275.1 Ferruginibacter sp.
GCGCATAGGTAGCTCCTATGTTGTTGTACACTGCTGCATACCTATCAGGCTCTGTTTGTTGTTGTTTAAATACCAACAAAACCTTTTGAAAATTTGCCAGGGCTTCTTTTGTTTTTCCCTCGTGTTTGTAAGTGAGCCCAATGTTAGATAAACAATCAACAAGCAGTTGTTCATCCTTAATTGCCACTGCAATATTGTATGCCCGTTGCAAGTATATAGTAGCACTGTCATACATTTTTCGTTGGTCAAATAAGGTTCCAATATCAGTATAAAGTGAACATAATTGCAAGCTATCTTTCCTTATTAAAATGAGTTCTTTTGCTTTTGTATGATAAGCGGAAGCGTTTTTAAAATCATTGTTGTAACTGTGAACGATTGCAATAGACATGTATGCATTTGCAAGCCGGCGCAAATCTTTGTCGGCCTCGTAAACCCTTACTGCTTTTAAATAATATTCGACGGATTTGCTGTAATCTCCGGTATTTCTATAGCAGAATGCAATGCTGTAACAATTGTTTGCTAATTGCTTACTGTTATTTGTTTTTTTTGAAAGTTCTACCGCATTTTGAAAAAACTCAATCGCTTTCCCCGGATTGTTATCTATATAAAAATCACCAAGGTTTCTATAGATCATCAAACGGTTGCTATCAATATTTTCTTTGTCTAATAATTGTAAGAGGCTGTCTACCTGTTTGCTTTGCCCAATTACTGCAAAAGAAATGAAGCAGGCCAGCAACAGTAATGATAATTTATTCATTTGAGTATTTTCTAAATAAATCTTTTGATACCTGAGTTTCCAATAATTTCGTTGGTGGTGTTCTCTACATATGCTTTACCAATGTTTAATTCAATTTTATTTAGTAAAACTGAACCCGAACTAAGGGCAGTAATTTTTTGTTTGTTAACGATATGCGTACGGGAAATTCGTATAAAATTATGTGGAGGAAGTTGCGATTCTATATTTTTTAAACTTACCAGTGCTATTTTCTTTTGACCCTTGTCTAAAAAAATATTTACAAAATCGCCCAGAGATTCTATGTACATAACTTCATTTACAAAAATACGCTGGTATATATTTTTCTCTTTTATGAAGAATGAATCGTTGCTGTCTGTTTTGAAACCTTCTTGAGCGGGGATGGATTTCTTCATTTCAAACAGCACCCTTACTTTTTCAATGGCACGGATCATTTTTTCTATCCCAACTGGTTTTACCAGATAATCCACCGCATCTACTTCAAAAGCATCTATGGCATAATGTACGTGAGATGAAATAAAAATTACAAAGGGGAGTGTTTTTAAACTTTTAGCTAGCTGTATACCTGTTAGGCCGGGCATTTCTACATCTAATATAAGCAGATCTGGCAGGTGGTTTTGCAAATAAGCATTTGCCTCTACGGCAGAACTGCACATGGCTTCGCATTGTAAATTTGGTATCAAGGCAAGTTGTTCCATCGTAATTGCTAAATACATTGGATCATCATCAGCAATTAAGTATTTTATCACACTCATGTAAGGTAAAAATAATACTATTTAATAAAAAAAGTGTAGAGGGATTTTCTACTCATTTATCACTTTCGTCTACTGAGAGGAGTGTTTCGTCAACTTCCTTTTGAAGGGGACTTTTTCCTCCCTACTTTCACAGCGGTTTTTCATAGGGATATTGGATTTTAAAGCGGGGCTGAATTTCTATTCTAGGCCCCTTTTTTTATTTTAGCAAATGTCTTTGAGACACAACCACTGTTTCAGATATTTTGAAATTTCAATGTACTTTTACATATAAATTTTCTTGTATGAGATTCCTTTTTACAGTTGTTGTTTTTTTTAGCTGCTTTACAACATTATCTGCACAGCGCATTACTAAAATTACCATGAGTTCTGCAGGGGCATTGCAAAGCTTTACTATTACAACAGATGATAATGCCGTAATCAATTTAAATACGAATGGTGAGGTAATTAATTACGGCACTGAATATTTTTCAGAGAAAATTCAAAATTACTCAAGAATAGAAAAATTTAATGGCAGGGTAGATTTGTATACTGCTACCGACGATAAGGCATTTCAGGGGAAAGTAAAATACATTGGAAGAACGGCCGTTACTTATTATGCTTCGTACGACATAGAAGCCCTGAGAGGAAAGATTAAAACCATTGGAAATTTGGGCATTAATTATTTTATGGAATTTGA
>JANOTH010000101.1:0-10639 GCA_031416275.1 Ferruginibacter sp.
TGAAATTACTATAACAGCAAACGACATTAAAAGCCATTGGCAATTTACTGTTGCCGACAACGGTATTGGTATTGAAAAAGAGCATTTTGATAAAATATTTGTCATTTTTCAACGCCTTCATTTAAAGAATGAATATTCAGGTTCAGGTATTGGTTTAGCCATCACAAAAAAAATTACTGAATATTTAGGTGGACAAATTTGGGTGGAATCTGAACAGGGAAAAGGAAGCAAATTCCACTTTACTATTTTAAAAAGTAATAGCATCAAGTAAGAATAAGTCTTAAGTTAGTGTGAAAAATTATTTTCAACAGAGATTTTAAATTAAAAATATTTTAAAAATTAGCCCCAAAATAAAGCAATGAAATCCCCGTTAATTCCTAAAAATGAAGAGGAAAGAATAAATGCACTTAAAAGTTATGGTATACTAGATACGCTGCCTGAAGAAGATTACGACAATCTTACCCGAATTGCTGCGCTTATTTGCGATACGCCTGTAGCGTTAATAAATATGATAGACAGTGAACGTAGTTTTTTAAAATCAGCAAAAGGAACAAATATTTTTGAGAGCCCACGTGAATATTCTTTTTGTGCTCATGCAATAAATAATCCTTCAGAGTTAATGGTTGTTAATGATTCTCGTGAAGATGATCGGTTTGCTGATAACCCTCTTGTAACCGGTGACCCTCATATTATTTTTTATGCAGGCATGCCCTTGGTAACTGATGATGGATATGCTTTAGGATCTATTTGCGTAATGGATTATAAACCTGGCGAGTTAAATGAAGCGCAACAGAACGCTTTAAAAAGCTTATCGCATCAGGTGATGCAGTTGATGGAATTGAGAATGAAAAATCGCCAATTACAGGCATACCAAAACAAACTTGAATTGTATGCTTCAGGTATGGAAAGCTTCGCTCAAATGGCATCGCACGATCTTAAAGATCCATTAAGAATGATAAGTCTGTTTTTACAAAAATTAAAAAACAATTACAGCGAAGTATTAGATGGTAAAGCAAAAGAATATGTTGATTTCTCTATTAACGCATCAAAAAAAATGACCTTACTTGTAAACGATTTACTCAACTATGCGGCGCTCGATAAAGATACAATGGTAAAGGAAGAGATTAATGTAAACGAATTAATAGATGAAATAATTTCCTACCATGCTGTGATATTTGAAGAAGCAAAAGCACAGGTTATTTACAAGGCGCTGCCAAACATAAAAGGATATAAAACAGCATTGAAAATTGTTTTACAAAATTTATTAATGAATGCTGTAAAATTTAGAAGAATGGATACTCCCTTTGTAGTGGAGATTACAGTTGAAGAAGAGCCAAATATTTGGTTGTTCAAAGTTAAAGACAACGGCATGGGCATTGAGGGAGGGGATTATGAAAAGATTTTTAAACCTTTTAAAAGTCTACATACTCAGGCTGATTATAAGGGCTCAGGCTTAGGACTTGCTGCATGTAAAAAAATTATTGAACAGCATGGGGGTAAAATTTGGGTTGAAAGTAAAGTACAGGAAGGAAGTACTTTTTATTTTGAAATAATTAAATAATAAAATACAGTTGTCGATTACAAGCGAAGCAAAAAAAAATCACCTCCCATTGTCATTATTTATTTTGATTGTGTTAGGAGGATCTGTTTTTTATTTTTACAATGTGTTGCAGGAAAATAAAATTGCTGATGAGAATCTAAAAATTGAAAGGATAATTAATGAATTTAGTTACGCTCACATCTATTATTTAAAAGCTGTAAAAGAGAAAAGGGGTTATCAAATTAATAAAAGTAATGGGTATGCTGATAAATATAAAGCGTCGAAAAATGTAGTGTATAATTATTTTCTTTCGTTAGATACATTATTTGCTAACCAAAAAGAAAAGGAGCTCTTACAGCAATATAAAAACAGTATTACCCAAAGGTTTTCGCACATGGATGAACATGTAGCAGTAATCGATTTTCTTTCTATAAAAAAAGATTCCGTAAAAATATCTACAGAAGATCTTGCACTTTGGGAATCAGGTAATGAAGAAGAACAACTATATACAAAAATTATTTCAAGCTTAAAAAGACAGGCAGGTAATTTATACATTGCTCAGCAAAAAATTAGCCGATACAATTATGCGGGTTTTATTTTTTTGGTTTTAATGACAGTGTTTTTAGTGTTGTTAAATATGAGGCAGGTAAAAAAATTAGCAGAAGAAAAAATTAACAGAGAAAGGGAGCAGCAAATACTTAAAATAGTTAAAGAGAGTGAGCAGGAGTTTAGTGCGGCTTTTGAATATGCATCAATTGGGATGGCATTAATTGGATTAAATGGCGAGTGGCTTAAAGTAAATAAAAGTCTTTGCGATATGCTGGGCTATAGTACTGCAGAGTTAATGCTTTGTACTTTTCAAGATATAACACACGAAGATGATTTAGAAACAGATTTAGCTTATTTAAAACAATTGGTTAATGGTGAGATACAAACCTACCAAATGGTTAAAAGGTATTACACTAAAACCGGCGAAATTATTTGGATCAATTTAAGTGTTTCTAAAATTTTGAATCCTGATGGGGGTATCAAACACTTTATTTCTCAAATTGAAAATATTAATGCACGAAAATTTGCTGAGATAGATTTGCAAAATGAAAAGGAAAGGTTAGCAAATGTGTTGGATGGAACAAATGCCGGTACGTGGGAATTAAATATGAAAACCGGCGAAACTGTTTATAATGAGCGATGGGCAGCCATTGCGGGTTACACATTGGATGAGCTAAAGCCTATAAACTTAAATACGTGGCGCAGTTTGGTGCACCCCTATGACTTAATATCGTCTGATGCAAAGCTACAAGCATGCTTCGAAAAAAATGAAGTGTATTACGATTGTGAGTGTAGGCTTAAGCACAAAGACGGTCACTGGGTTTGGGTGCTGGACCGGGGCAAAGTTATTAGCAGAACTGAAGACGGGCTCCCACTCTTAATGTCAGGCACACAAATAGATATTACTGCCATAAAAAATGCGGAACAGGCCATTAAAGAAAAACAGGCTTTGGTAGAATCCGTTTTAAATAGTATTGATGTTGGTATCGTTGTTTGTGATGCCAAAGGTGGGCTTACGCTATTTAATGAAGCTACTAAAAATATGCATGGGTTACCAGTAACGGGAATACCTGCAGATAAATGGGCAGCGTATTACGATTTGTATAAAGCCGATGCTGTAACACTGCTTGCACAGGATGATATACCATTGTATCAGGTACTTAAAAACGGTTATGTAACAACTGAGCAAATTTATATTAAACCTAAAAATGGCAACAAGAGGCTTGTTAGGTGTAGTGGTAGTAAAATTGTAGATGAAAAAGGAAATGTGTATGGTGCAGTAGTTGCAATGCAGGATATAACTGAGCAAAATAAATTTGAAAATCTTTTAGCATTTAATGAAAAACGTTTTAGAGGAATTTTTAATGCTACCCACCAATTAATTGGCTTTTTAGATTTGGATGGCAATGTTATGGAGGCCAACGATACAGCCTTAAAATTTGGTGGTTTAAAACCCGAGGATGTTGTAGGTAAAAAGTTTTGGGAGTGTTTTTGGTGGAGCCATTCCAAACAAGAGCAGAAAAACGTGAAGGCAGCTTTTGATGATGCTGTAGCTGGTTCGTTTAAGCAATATGAAACTACACACGTTAATGCAGATGGCAAATTTGTTGCCATTATATTTAATCTAAAACCCTTGTTTGATGATGATGGTAAAGTGATTGCTGTAATATCTGAAGGTAGGCCGATACAGGATATGGCAAATGCCCGAAAAAGATTGTTACAAAAAAATGATGAATTGCAACAGTTTGCCTGGTTAGCATCGCACGACTTAAAAGAGCCTCTGCGCATGGTAAGAAATTTTATGCAACTGCTAAAGAAAAACCATGCACACTTGTTAGATGAGAAAGCAAATAAGTATATTGATTTTGCAGTAGATGGTGCAGGGCGAATGAGCAATTTTATAAATGATTTGCTTGCTTATTCAAATACAGGAAGCGACGAAATACCAAAAGAACAGGTGGATACCCAATTATTGGTAGATGAAATTGTGGCCATGCAACAAGCAGTTTTAAAAGAAAAAAATACTGTAATAACCTACACCAATTTGCCTACCATAACAGCACACAAAACTCCGCTAACACTTGTATTTCAAAACTTAATAAATAACGCAGTGAAATACCAGCAACGAGGTAGTGAGCCGCATATAACCATTACCGCAAAAGAGACAAACAATTATTGGGAATTTGCTGTAGCTGATAATGGCATTGGTATAGAGGAACCATACTTCATTAAAATTTTCGATTTATTCAAAAGGCTTCACGTTAGCGGTGAATACAGTGGTACAGGTATGGGGCTTGCCACCGCAAAAAAAATAGTGCAACAGCATGGCGGTAATATTTGGGTAACGTCACAACTTGGAAAAGGTAGCATATTTTATTTTACATTTGCTAGATAACGCTTAAACATGAAATCAATTCATATATTACTAGTAGAAGATAATGAAGGCGATATTTTTTTAGTTACAGAAGCTTTGGAAGAAGGTAAAATTGTAAACAAAATAAGCGTAGCCAGGGATGGGAAAGAGGCACTCGATTTTCTTAATAAAACAGGAAAATTTGAAAACGAGGAAATGCCAGATCTTATTTTATTAGATGTAAATCTCCCCAAAAAAAATGGCCATGAAGTGTTGCAGTACATAAAAGAGCAGGATAGCCTAAAGCAAATTCCTGTCATTATGCTTACTACATCATCGTCAGAAAAAGATATTTTAATGTCTTATAAAAATCACGCAAATTGTTTTATAACAAAACCAGTAGATGTTGATAATTTTTTAAAGGTGATTTACAGCATCGAAAATTTTTGGATAAATATTATAACACTGCCTACCAAGAGATAAAATATGATTAAAGATAAAAAGCCATATCATATTCTTGTAATAGAAGATAATCCTGGCGATTATATGCTTGTAGAAGAATTTATTACAGAATTTATTTATCAACCCAAAATCACAAAGGCTTCCAACTTTAAACAAGCGTTAGAACAGCTTACAAACCAAGATAACTTTTTTGATGTGGTTTTGCTAGATCTTACTTTGCCTGATAAGGGTGGAGAAGAACTGGTAAATGAAATGGTACAATTTTTACCACAATATCCTGTTCTGATATTAACCGGGTACGCCGATATTGACTTTAGTATTCAATCAATTGCCAATGGTATTTCAGATTATTTATTAAAGGATGATCTTAACGGAACAACACTTTACAAAAGCATTATCTATGCTATTGAAAGAAAGAAAAATACTGCCTTAATTGAAGACTCAGAAAAACGCTACAGCGATTTGTTTCACTTGAGTCCACAGCCGATGTGGTTATACGATTGTGAAACACTAAAGTTTATACAGATTAACAAGGCAGCAGTGCAGCATTATGGGTTTAGTGAGGAGGAGTTTTTGAATATGACCATTATGGATATTAGGCCTGATGATCAAATTTTAAAAACACAAGAGGCATTAGCAAAAGGAGGAGGATCAAGTGATCAGACAATTTTTACGGATAGCTTTACGCACAAAAAAAAGTCTGGCGAAATTATGTCAGTCGAAGTATACAGCACAAAGATTATCATCAACGAAAGGGAATGCAGATCAGTTATTGCGGTAGATGTATCTGAGAGAAATCAGTACGAGCATAAAATTACTAAAGCAATTATAAAAACACAGGAAGAGGAGCGTTACGAAATAGGAGGTGAACTGCATGACAATGTTTGCCAAATACTTGCCACCAGCATGATAAGCCTAGGCATGATGAAAAAATACATTGAGCCAACAGCGGAACAGTGGTACAATAGCACCAAGGATTATATCAATATGGCTTCTGATGAAATTAGAAATCTTTCTCACAGGTTGGCCCCAGCTTTTTTTGATGATTCCAGTTTTGAATTAGCCATAGAAGTATTGCTAAATTCATTTAATGCAAATGAGGAATACGAAATTGATGTTGAGTTTGATAATAAAGTAATAGCAATTGACCTTAATTTAGAACTGCAGTTAAATCTTTACAGAATTGTGCAGGAACAGCTGCGTAACATTATGAAGTATGCAAAGGCTACAAAAATTTCTTTAAATTTTAGTATTGTTGATGAAGCATTAATTTTAAAATTAACTGATAATGGCGTAGGGTTTATAATTGATAAAGCCAAATCGGGAATCGGTATAGCTAATATGAAAAGACGAGCAGAGTTATTTTCCGGGTCATTCCTAATTGATTCTTCTCCCGGCAATGGTTGTATTATGACGGTTAAAATTCCACTAATATCAAATAATTTAGTTTAATGCTGTTGCAGGTTCTATAATTTTTAAGATACCCTCGCAAATTGTAGCATCAATATTTTTTATGCGTCCCTGGTATTCTCCGTCTATTTGAAAATGTGTTTTTCTGAGTGTTGTAATTTCAACTGAAGTAGAAGGAATTATTTCAATTTTTTTTGGGTTAAAAATACCCGGTTTTAATAACATTTGCAGGAGGCTTCCTAGTGCTAGTCTCCTAATAATAATAACTTCAAATAAGCCATCTCTAAGGTTGCCCTGTGGGTTAATAACTGCCCCTGTACCATATTTACTCGCATTTGCCAATACTACCATAAAAGCATTTCTTCTAACTTCTACATCTTTAGTTTTAATAACTACCTGCATTTTTTCTTTGTTCCAAAGTGTTTTCAAAATAACAAGCGCATAGCCTAACTTTCCACGTAATTTTCCTTCGTCAAAATGTTTTATTAGGTGTGCATTTAAACCAATATCACTAAGGTGCAGGCAATACTTATCAGTATTTATTTTTATTAAATCACAATTTTTTATGTTGGCTTCTAAAATAATTTGTAATGCATCTTGAGCATTTTCAGGTATCCCAAGCTCTTTTGCCATTCCATTGGCAGAACCTGCAGGCAAAATACCTAAAGCCATATCGGTGCCTGCAATAAGGTTGGCAAGCATAGTAACTGTACCGTCTCCACCAACAGCTATTACATATTTAGGTTGCTCGTTTGTAATGTGGTCTTTAATTTGTGCTACTTCAAATTTTTCAGGAAGGTTATAAATTTTAAAAGTTTCATCTTTGTCTTTAAAAAATTCATTAATTACATCGTTCCAAGTGTTAGTTTGGTTGGTGCCTGACTTGTTGTTTACAACAAATAAAAACTGTAACATTCAGCGTAATTAATTTATTAAAAATATTATGATCAGCAGGGCAACATACATACCAGAAAAATTATCTTTTCTACAAAAAATACAATTCAATATTGTAAAACTGTTCAGGCTACAAAATGGTGCTTCTATAAAGTTATACAAAGGGTTTGCAAATCACACAACCTGCTATCTCTACGGTCATGCTTTTTCTCTCTCTCCACTTAAGAAAAAGCACTTCAGAACTTTTTTTTTGTACAACGCCATCGCACTGCTGAGGCTATTTATGGTTCGCCCAATTAAAAACGCACGGATTATTTTGCAATGGAATGGTAAAATTTACGAGGCAAAAACAGCGTCAGATGGTTTTTTTAGATTTGAATGGCAGCATGAGCAGTCGCTTGCGCCTGGTCAATACGAGGTTGAGGTGATGCTTATGAAGAGAAGAACTGCCGATATTGTAAAAGCCAAAGCTACAGGTCAATTTATTCTACCTTCATCAACTGCATTTTCATTTATTTCTGATATTGATGATACTTTTTTAATTTCTCATTCTTCTAATTTGCGAAAACGTTTGTTTGTTTTACTTACAGAAAATGCCAGAAGCCGTAAGCCATTTGAAGGTGCTGTTGCCCATTACAGACAATTGCATGGCTTTAATGACCAAGACCCGGCAAACAATGCCTTCTTCTATGTTTCCAGCAGCGAATGGAATTTGTATGATTATATAAAAGATTTTTTAAAAGAACATCAATTACCCGATGGTGTTTGTTTGCTTAACCAAGTGAAAACATTTTCGAAATTATTTTCCACAGGACAAAACAATCATTCAGGAAAATTTACCCGTATTGTAAAAATAATTGAAGCTTATCCTTTACAAAAATTTGTTTTGTTGGGCGACGACTCTCAGAAAGACATTGATATATATACTTCAATTGTAGAACACTTTCCGCAGAATGTGCATTGTGTTTATATTAGAAGGGTAGGTGCGCCTGAAAAAGAAAATGTACTTTTTAAACAAAAAATTATTGAAACTAAAGGAATTCACTTCTATTATTTTGCACATAGTGAAGATGCTATTTCTCATTCACAAAAAATTGGTTTAGTAAAATAGCTGTACTAGTTTTTATACTTTTTCAGTCTTTACTAAAAACCATTTAGCCAATACTAGCCATATTAAACCCAGGCAAAATGCAGCAATTACATCGCTGGCATAATGTAGTCTTAAATAAACCCTGCTGTACCCTACTAATAAAATTAAAATGATACATAAAGTGATGAGCAGCGTTTTCAGTATTTTATTTTTTACATTTTTGTAAATAATGTAAGCGATAATTCCATAAAAAGTTACACTCGTAAAGGTATGCCCACTGGGAAAACTGTAACCATGCACTTTAGCAATTAATGGTACCAAAGGGCGCTCTCGTTGTAAAAAAAATTTCATTAAAAACATTACAACTACACTTGTTATTGAAATAGCTGCAATTTTAAAAGCGGTGCCTTTATTTCTTTTTAAAAAAAGATAGAAACCTATAAGGAGAAGATTAGCAGGCAGTAAAAAATTTTGTGATCCTACAAAAGTTACAATCTGCATCAACAAAGTATGCGTGGGGTTTACCCAAGTTTTTATGAGATCAAATACTTTTTCATCAAACGAAAAATTTTTATCTTCAAATACCATATCAGCCATAATAAACAAAACCCAAAGGCAAAGTACAAATAGGGCTATCATTAATAAAATTGAGAGCGATAGTTTTTTAAAGAACGAAAGTTTGATGTTTGTTATCATAAACTATTGCAAGCACGCTTATTAAAAATATAAAAATTACTCGGCGAGTTTTATACCCGTTTTTTCAAAAGTTATTTTCCTTTCTCTGTACAAATTACCGGTCGTCATTTTAAAAGTTTTTTTGCTCATTCCAAAAAAAACATAAATTTCTTCGGGGTCACTTTTATCATGGTAAGGTAGGTAGCCATCATTTTCTTGTAGTAACCGCAAAACCTTGTCAGCTTCACCTTCCACACGATTATAGCCCATTTTCCCCGCAACTACATCTATTCTGTTGTCAGGATATATTTTTTTTACATAGCCTTTAAATTTATCACCGGTTCCAATAGTTCTATATACTTCATTTAAATGGAGCACGCCGGTATGTTGGTTATTTATTATCATTAAATAGCCGATATCAGTTCTGCGCAAAACAATTAAATCTACTTCTTCAGCCTCTGCTATTGTGAGATTTTCATTGCTTAAAAATTGCTCAATTCTTTCGGTAGCAGCGGCACGTCCTGTTTGTTCATCTCTGTAAATTTTTACAAGATACTCACCCATTGGGCGCATGCCAGTTATTTGCTGGCTTTTGGGTACAAACAAATCTTTCATTAATCCCCAATCCATAAAAGCACCTTGTTCGGTAACTGATATTGTTTTTAGTTTCACAAAATCATTTACCACGCCAAAAGGTTTTTGTGTAGTTGCTATCAGTCTATCTTCTCCATCGTGGTAAACAAAAACATTTAATTCGTCCCCTTCGTTTACACCTTCTGGTACAAACCTCTTAGGCAATAAAATTCCTTCTGCACCATCATCTAAATAAATACCAAAATCTACTTTGCGCAACACTTTCAAAATATTATAATCTCCCGTTTTAATCATGTTTTTTTATTAATGTAAATAAAGGTAATAACAATTTTTAGGCTGGCTTATTATTATTGTAGATTCCTTAATGCCTACTTTACCTTTTCAATTTGTAGTTCTTGAAGAGCTATTGAACCATCTTTTTCTCTTTTAAAAAATTAAAATCCGTTGCACTTTGTAACATAATCTCAGCAGTTGTAAACACAATGCATTTTTTTAATAGATGTCCGCCTATATTTTTACTCGTGCTTTCGCTAATACTAATATGTGCATGGCTACCATTTTTTGATTTGTTCATGTAAGGCTTACTATTTCAAAATGTCCTTTGCCGGTACTTCCATTTTCCGCATTGGCAAATCTGATATTGTAAGCTTTGAGGCTTCCTGCACATGTTACCAGCCACCCCGCACTAATGCTGTTTTGTAAAACATAATTTTCAATCTTTTCTCTTACATTTTTATCGGGCTTTAGTTGGATAGCATGTGTTGTTTTTTTATGGCAAGTATCCATTTTATTTTATGTTTTGCACGCAGTAAAATACACAATAACACAGAGTAGTAAAGTACTTTTATTCATGCTGAAATTTTTAAATGATAATGTCGCTTAGAAATGTATTTTAAAAAAATATTTTTTTCTTCTATTAGCGTTTTGTTCTAAATAAATTTAGACATAAAAAATCCCTATTCCTTTTGCAAGAATAGGGATTTTCAATAATCAATCATTCAACTTATTATAAAGCTATTTGTTTTTCTGTCATCATTTTACGCATGTTTAACAAGCCATAGCGCATTCTGCC
>JANOTH010000102.1:0-3204 GCA_031416275.1 Ferruginibacter sp.
ATAATATTGCAAACTCTTACTTAGTCAAACTAATTGTCACCGATATAAATGGATGCAAAGACAGTATAACCACGAACGTAGTTTCAAATGCTGTTACGATTGACGCAGGTGCAGATAAAACATTTTGTGGCAGCCAAAGCAGTGTACAATTAAACAGCAATACATCTGCGACCGGAACGCTTTCTTACACCTGGTCTAGCAATCCCTCAACAACCATAGCCAATAGTTCTTCTCAAAATCCAACCGCTGCAGTTACTGTAAACACTACCTTTTATGTAACTATAAGTAATCCTCAAGGTTGTTCTGGCAACGATTCAGTTAAAGTAGTAATTAATTCTATTCCCATCCTGAAAACACTCGAGGACACTGCGGTTTGTAGAGGAACCATTTTGCAATTGACTACTACAACAGGACTTAATTCGTACCAATGGACCAATGGATCATATGTAAGTGATTCCACAATATCAAATCCATTATTTACAGACACGATTCCACGAATGTTAATAGTAACGGGCAGCAACGGTTTCTGTATTTCAAGGGATACGGTAAACATAAATATAAAAGCTTCACCTATTGTGAGATCAATTTCCGATACGCTGATTTGCAGTACTCAAGCTATTAATTTAACTACCACCGGAGCTTCTTCTTATTCTTGGACACCCAATTTTTTTCTTGATAATTACAACAGCCCCAATCCTGTATTTTTTGGAGATTCAAATATTGTATATTTTGTTACAGGCACAGATAGCAATGGATGCAGTTCGAAAGACACAGTAAGAGTTTCAGTTTATAAACCTGCGTCACTTTCAGCACCACCTAATAAGAGTTTTTGTGTAAATGGGAATGTGACGCTTGATGGAAACAATGGAAACTCATATACCTATAGCTGGAGTCCAAATACTTATTTAAGCAATCCTTCCATTATTAACCCTATAGCAAATCCTCCAGGAAATTTTACTTATACCTTGAACGTTAGAGATCGGGTATGCAACTATGATAGTAATTTCTCTGTTATTGTTACTGCAAATGCACTACCGTTTCTAAATGTTACAAAATCTAACGACATAAATTGCGCAATAAACAGCGCCAATCTAAATGTTACAGGTGCCTTGAAGTATTCATGGGATGCCTCCTCGTCGTTAAGTAGTTTGATAACCCCCAACCCAGTCGCAAGCCCTACTGTAACAACACAATATACAGTAACAGGGATAGATGACAATGGGTGTATTAATAAAAATAAGATTGAGGTGAAAGTAAGTCTAGACAACAACAAATTCGAGTTGCCTAATGCATTCACACCAAATGGAGATGGCAAAAACGATTGTTTTGGGTTGAAGAATTTTGGAACATCTCAAAAAATCTATTTTATTATTTACAACCGCTGGGGCGAAAAAATGTTTGAAACAGATAATGTTAATACATGTTGGAATGGACGCTACAAAGGGCAAATTGTTGAGGGTGGCAATTATGTTTATTATTTAAGGGACAGAACTGCCTGTGGAGAAATCATAAGAAAAGGGAATGTTATATTGATTTGATAACATTTATTATACCTTATTCATCTCACTCGTAAAATGAAATTCATTATCAGGATTTTTACTTATTTCTGTATTTAAAAACCACTCACTTTGCGCTAAGTAAACTACATTACCATCTTTGTCTTCGGCAATGTTGGGCTGTTTGTACTTGGTAAAATCTTCTAATTTCTTTGGATCTTTTGCAGTGAGCCAACATGCTTTAAAAAAAGGCAAACTATTCATTTGTACTGATGCACCGTATTCCTGTAACAGGCGATATTGTATTACTTCAAATTGTAGTTCTCCTACGCATCCAATAATCTTTTTATTCCCGCCAAACTGGGTAAAAAGCTGCGCTACGCCTTCATCTGTAAGCTGGTTCAAGCCTTTTTCGAGTTGCTTGGTTTTCATTGGGTCTTTGTTAACTACCTCTTTAAATATCTCAGGGGAAAAACTTGGAATGCCGGTGAAATAGAAGTTCTCTCCTTCCGTAAGTGTGTCACCAATTTTAAAATTTCCGGTATCAAATAAACCAACTACATCTCCGGGATATGCTTCTTCAATCACGTCTTTTTGGCGGGCAAGAAAACTATATGGATTTGTAAAACGCATGTCCTTTTCTAAACGCACATGGTTGTAATAAGTATGGCGTGCAAATCGGCCGCTACAAACCCTTAAAAAGGCAATTCTATCTCTGTGCTTGGGATCAAGATTAGCATGTATTTTAAAAATAAAACCGCTAAATTTCTCTTCCTCAGGTAATACATCCCTTGTTGTAGTATGGCGTGGGCGTGGTGTTGGCGCTATTCTCACGAAAGTGTCCAACATTTCTTTTACACCAAAATTATTTACAGCACTGCCAAAAAACACCGGTGCAGTATTGCCACTTAAATAATCTTCAGCGTTTAATTCGCCATAAACGCCGTCAATCAACTCCACATCGTCCCGCAACGTTTTTGCATCCTTCTCTCCTATTTTAGCATCTAAAATTTTATCATTTATGTCGGTAATTTCTACGACGTTTTCATCGTTAGCTTTTGTACCTGCAGAAAATAAGACCAAACTCTTTTTATGCAAATCGTAAACACCTTTAAAATCTTTACCACTGTTAATGGGCACCGTCATTGGGTGAAGTTGAATTTTCAATTCATTCTCAATTTCTTCCATCAGATCAAAACGGTTTTTACCATCTCTATCCATCTTATTTATAAAAACAATTACAGGGGTTTTGCGCATAGCAATAACCTCCATTAATCTTCTTGTTTGAGGCTCCACACCGTTTACAGAATCTATCACCAACACAACACTGTCTACCGCCGTGAGTGTTCGAAAAGTATCTTCTGCAAAATCCTTGTGCCCGGGTGTATCCAACAGATTTATCAAATGCCCATCATATTCAAACGTCATAACAGATGTAGCAACAGAAATTCCACGCTGCCTTTCAATCTCCATAAAATCTGATGTGGCGTGCTTTTTAATTTTATTGCTCTTCACCGCACCTGCCGTCTGAATGGCGCCTCCAAATAACAAAAACTTTTCAGTAAGAGTTGTCTTTCCCGCATCCGGGTGAGATATAATGGCGAAGGTTTTGCGTCTTTCTATTTCTGCGTTGTATTTCATTTATTTCTTTTGCGAGCGCAAAGGTAACTATTGCCGTTTTAAGTATTTAAATGTTTACGATCATAAA
>JANOTH010000103.1:0-1753 GCA_031416275.1 Ferruginibacter sp.
GTTTCACTGATGGCTTTATTATACTACAGGATTTATGCTTGTGAAAACCCCGCTGTGACGAAAGTTGGTATTTCAGGCAAGCAACTTATTGCTTGTGCCCCCGCTATGACGAAATGTTTTCTTTACCACCCCGTCCGCCATGGCGGCCACCCCCCGATTTGTCGGGGCAGGCTCTCCGAAGGAGGGGAATTGGAGCTCACTTTCTACTAACGGATTTTTTGTAGCTACTTGGCTTAAGTATTTGACGTTTCCACAGTAAATAATTCTGCATTGCATTTTTCTTAGACTTCAAATAAATACGCCATGCGCTATGCTTCGGTTATAAAAGGCCGAGGCCTGTATGCAAGGTCTACAGCTTTAGGTTTGTGGGAAATGAACCCAATGAAGGAGGAGATAAGTTTTATTGCAACCTTTTGTACCTAATGTGCGTTTATAAAAGTTACGAGTGTATCATTGATAAAAGAGCGGTCCGATATGTAATTTTTAATACATTTATAAGGTAACAGGAAATTAAACATTGAAGCAATACCATTTGGAAAGTTTAAACCAAATATTACTGGGCTGCTTACGCAGAGAGCATAAATACCAAAAACTCTTTTACGAGCGGTATTATGGATTTGCGTTAAAAACAGTTTTCCGGTACATATACAGGTATGATAGTGCAGTGGATGTAACAAACGATGGCTTTATTAAATTCTTTACCAAAATTGAACAATTTGAAATAGTTGATGATAGTAATGTAGAGAAAATATTAATGGGGTATTTAAAAAGAATTATGATAAATATTGCCATTGATGAATTACGTAAAGGAAAAATGTCACCCGAAATTGGTGGGATACCTGATACAGTTTGGAACTTACCTGACAATAGTGAAAACGGCGAGCAAATGATTCTTTATAAAGAATTGATTGTACTTGTAAAGCAACTGGCTCCGCATTATCGGGCAGTGTTTAACCTATATGTGATTGACGGTTTTAATCACCTAGAGATTGCCGATATGCTAAATATCCCCGTGGGTACATCAAAATCAAATTTATCTCGGGCACGTACGCTGTTGCAAAACAATATTAAAAAAACTGAAGACGCATTATCATGGAGCATGTAGATAACAATATGGATGAACTTTTTCAAAAGGCGGCCGAAAATTATCCGTTGAAAACAACCATGGGTAATTTTGATGACCTGTTGCCCTTCATTGGCAGTGGAACAGCTATCACAATAGTACAACCTGCTGTAGCAAGAGGGAAGCGTAAAACGCTCCTGCTTTTGCTGGCATTTTTTATTACCTGTTTTACAATTACAACAACTTATTTACTATCAAAAACCAATAATGGTAAAACGATAAAAACGGAAGGTATGGTTAAAGAAAAATTAATCGCTCCGGTTCAAAATAACACAACTACAGAAACGATTATAAATACGGCTGCGCCCATTGCAGCAAAAACCAAAACATTAAATACTCCTTTAGCAGTAGCAACTACTTATCAAAAAAATAGAACTACTTCCAATACAAAAGGAAGTCTATTCACGAATACAATAGCTCCGGTTGCGGAACCCGATCATGTTTCAAAAATGATTTTAGATCAGGCTGGTAATATTAACTTAGTAAAAAATACTACTTCAGAAAAAAGCATACAGCTGCAACCGGGTGATAATCATCTTGTAGCAACTGATAACAAAAAAGAGAATCTTGAAAAAAATAATAAAAGCGAGGATGTAGCCACAAGCGAAACAAAAACGGCAAACACAAAAG
>JANOTH010000104.1:0-5464 GCA_031416275.1 Ferruginibacter sp.
CTTTTTTTGAATTGGTTTTATAAACGCTTTTGTTAGTCGGCTATCTGCGAATATATCAAACCAGATTTTCAAACTGAACATAGATTTTCCACATAGTTCCTAAATATGTTAGCAAATATATAATTCTTTCCATCAGGTATGCGAATATGCTATTCCTTAACACCGCAGTGGGTAAATCAAACGTAGATTTATGTAAATAAAAAAAGGAGAAAAAAATGAAAAATGTAAAATGGTTTATTGGTGCATTAGCAGTATTTACCATGATATCTTGCAATAGCACACAGGTAATTTCCTCTTACAAGGATGATAAAGTTGCCGCAAAAGATTACAAGAAAATTCTTGTATTGGGGATCTTCCAACAAAAGGAAAGATCGCTTAGGCAAGAGGCGGAAACCCAATTGGTAAACCGCTTAATTGAGCAGGGGTACAATGCTACATCGGCTATGAAAGATTTCGGCCCAAAAGCTTTTGAAAAAATTTCAGAAGATCAGTTGGCTGCAAATTTAAAAACCAGTGGTTACGATGCAGTTATTACAACCGTATTGCTCGATAAGAAAGATGAAGAAAATTACCAGCAAGGTGTGTCACGTATTCAACCTGTAGGAATTTTTTACAACCGTTTCGGTCGTTACTATTCCACTATTTATGATCGTGTTTACAGCCCCGGCTATTACACAACATCTACTGATTATTTTTTAGAATCAAACTTGTACGACATTGCCTCCGGTAATTTATTGTACAGTGTGCAAACGAAATCTTTTGATCCCTCATCTGCTACAAGTCTTGCAAGTGATAATAGCAAGAAAATTGTGAAAGATTTGAAAGAAAAAGGCGTATTAGTTCAGAAATAAGTTGTTTTGGTTGTTGAAGAAAAAGGCGAAGAGATGAATTTCTTTTCGCTTTTTTTATTTTTAAAAGTGCGGGTGGTTTAATTTTACATAACCGCTGTAACAACTAACCCTTTAAAGAAGCTCCGAAAATTGCAACCACTTATCATAGATAGAAATTTAATAAAAGCGCAAGCAGAAATTAATCAAGAAGAAAACGATGCTTTTAGAACTTTTCTTAAAAGTTTAAATAGCGATGAACTCGATGAGAACGTGCATGCCATAAATAAATCGATTACGCCACAAATTGATTGCACAGCCTGCGGCGCGTGCTGCAGACAATTAATGATAAATGTAACGGAAGAAGAAAAAAATAAAGTAGCCAACCACCTACAAATTTCACCACAACGATTTAAAGATGATTACCTGGAAGAAAGCATGCAGGGCAAACTAATAATCAATACAATTCCTTGTCATTTTTTGGAAGATTCTAAATGCAACATCTACGAAAACAGATTTAACGAATGCAGAGAATTTCCACATTTACATGAACCCAATTTTAAAGGTAGGCTGTTTGGAACCTTGGTGCACTATGCCATGTGTCCCATTATTTACAACGTGGTTGAAGTGCTAAAAGTAGAAGTAGGCTTTATTCAAAATAAATAAATACCTCTAAAACTATATCTAGTAAATACAAAAAAGCCCCAAGAAAATGGGGCTTTTAAAAAATTGTGTTGTATTTATTTAATCTTTAGGATTCAATGCCTTCTCAATTCTTCTGCTCATTTCCTTCAAATGAATTTTCGTCATTTGATCTGTTGAAGTAAGTGATGCAGCATTTATTTCTGCTTTTAATGAAGTTAGATGAGAACGCACAGATGCTTGAACATCTACGTAATCATTATCTACAGGTGGTGTAAACCCACGACCTATTATAATACCTGCAGGAATTACCACAGGCGGTGGCGGATTTAAAACGGTGTTCATTTTATCAACATACATTTGTTGCAATTGTCTGCGATAAACGTCGATTGGTTTACGTGCAGCTAATTCGCTCCAAACACCACGCTTAACATCGGTTAACATTTCCGGAATAGAATATGGATCGGCACCAGGAAAAGTAGCAGCCTCAACCAAGTGATTTAGCGTACCTGCTCTGAACATGCTTCCTAAAATTCCTTCCTGTAAATCGCCAACTATTTTTAATCCGTTTTGTCCGGTTCTGCCAAAAATATCATTATTAAAAAGCCATTCCGGTGTTTTAAATAAATTCTCATTTAAGTAATTAACAGCCTCTTTTTGCTTTGCTTTTGATACTGTTTCATAAACAACACCCGTCTCGTCAGTTACTTTTGGGTTTTTCATTATACCACCAATCGTTCTTAACACATGGTTGTTGTATCTGTTAAACTGGCTTGTAACTTCACCATACATCATTTCAAGATTTGCATAATCTTCGTTGGCAACTTTTGTCCAATCAGTTAAATTTGGAATGATTCTTTTTAAGTTTTTAATACCATATAAACTACCCTTTACCGCATCATCACCAACCTGCTCAGATAAGTTGCGGGGATCATCTCTATTAGATTCTCCATCGCCAAAAAACAAACGCTTATTTTTTAAGCTTTCCATTACCCATTTGTTCATAGCGGCTTTCTCTGCATCAGCACTTTTATATTCATCAAATCTGCGATAGCCCCAGTTAATGGCCCATTCATCGTAATCACCAATTCTTGGAAAAATCCCTTTTGGTCCAATTTTATCTTCGGGTTGTGCAACATAATTAAAACGTGCATAATCCATAATTGATGGTGTATGCCCGTAAGCTTCTACCCATGCTTTATCTCTCAATTTTTCAACCGGCACCATTGCTGACGATCCAAAATTATGTCTCAAACCAATGGTATGGCCAACCTCGTGAGAAGACACAAAACGAATTAATTGCCCCATCAACTCATCATCAAAAACCATCTTCCTTGCACTTGCATCGTTGGGTGATGCTTGTACAAAATACCAGTTGCGTATCAACTGCATTACGTTATGGTACCAGTTAATATGACTCTCCATAATTTCTCCACTACGTGGATCTGCAATACTTGGCCCACTTGCATTTGGTATGGTAGATGGTTTGTAAACAATTGCTGAAAAGCGTGCATCCTCTAAACTCCATTCAGGATTTTCAGCTTTTGTAGGAGCTCTTTTTGCGAATATTGCATTTTTAAATCCTGCTTTTTCAAAAGCCGTCTGCCAGTCATTTACACCTTGTATTAAGTAAGGAATCCATTTTGCAGGGGTTGCAGGGTCTATGTAAAATATAATTGGTTTTTTAGGCTCAACAAGCTCACCTCTTTTGTATTTTTCCATGTCCTCTTCCTTTGGTTCTAAGCGCCACCTTTTTACCATAGAAATACGCTTTACACCTTGTGGATTTAAATCGAAATCTGTATAACCAACATTAAAATAACCAACACGCTGGTCATAATACCTAGGCTGCATCGGCGTTTGTGGTAATAAAACCATTGAGCTATTTAACTCCATAGTTACATTGCCTGCGTTTGGCGCTGTTGGTGAACTTCCGTAAGTTTTTACGGTCACTATTTCTACGTTTATAGGAAAGGTTTTTACGGTCACTACATAAGACTTGTCTTTTTGTATAGATGTAAGGTTAGCTCTTCTCTTTGATCCATTATCTAAAAACAATACATCATTATCGCCGTTTACAAGATCAGTAACATCTATAACCACAGCAGAAGAATCTTTTGACAACGCCTTAATATCAAATACAAATTCAATAGGCTGTATGTTTGAATTGTTTACTGAAGTAAACATTGGCGATGTAGAATCTTTTGTGTACTCAGCGTAAGAAATGGTACGCAAAAATATATTATCGTTATTTCCTCTTTCAAACCACACCACGTTTGACCCAATATCATCGCCGGCATAAGAAAGCCCGGCAGTGCGACCCGCAGTAGGAGCTTTTGAAATTCTGTTAACTACAAGAATTTCCCGCTTTAATAAATTTTTGGGTATCTCAAAAAAATATTTATCATCCAAAAAATGGACCTTAAACATTCCCGTTGTTGTTTTAGCCTTTGCAGTAATTACTTCTGAATAAGGTCTCGGGCCTTTTGAAGTTGGCCTTACTCTTGCATTTTTAGAAGTATCAGTTACTGCAAAAGCGGTATCGCCGGAAGGCCTGCTTGAGGGTCTTTGGGCTAAAATACTTGCGGTGGAAAAAAGCAAGACAACCATAAAAAGCTGACTTTTTAAATTTACTTTCATTTTTAGATTTATGTGTGAAAAAAAGATTTTAACATTAGACTACAATAATAACCAAAAACATGTCCTTGTTTTAGAGTTTTTTAAAACAAATTTTTAGTACCATATCTTTGGGCACATGATTAAAGCAGGAATTTTAGGAGGGGGCCAACTCGGCAGAATGTTGTTACAAGCTGCGGCAAATTATCCGGTTGAAACATTTATTTTGGAGAACGATTTAAACTGCCCGGCTGCACACCTCTGCCACCATTTTACCAAAGGAGATATTACGAATTTTGATGATGTGTATAATTTCGGCAAAGCATTAGATGTTCTTACAATAGAAATTGAAAATGTAAATGAAGATGCTTTACAACAGTTGGAAAGCGAAGGGGTAAAGATTTTTCCAAACGTGGCAGCGCTAAAAATTATAAAAAGTAAAATCTTACAAAAAGAATTTTACAAAGCCATCGAAGTGCCATCTGGTGATTTTGTGGTAACAAATTCAAAGGCAGATCTTCATCAATACAAAGACTTTTTACCCGCTGTACATAAACTCGCAAAAGGCGGTTATGATGGTAAAGGTGTAGAGTTAATGCATACCGATGCAGATTTTGAAAAAGGATTTGATGCCCCCGCTGTTTTGGAAAAAATGGTTTCCATTAAAAAAGAATTGTCCATGATAATTGCAGTGAGCCAAACCGGTGATACTGTTATATATGAACCTGTAGATATGGTGGTTGATCAACGATTGAATTTATTAAGTTACCAGATTTGTCCCGCTGTTATTGATGAGAAAATTATGTGGAAAGCCGAAGCGGTGGCGTTAAAGGTGGTTAAGGAATTAAAAAGTGCCGGCATTTTTGCGGTTGAACTTTTTACAGATCAAAAGGATAATATTTTTGTGAATGAAACGGCACCACGGGTTCACAACAGCGGCCACCACAGCATTGAAGCATGTTACAGCAGCCAGTTTGATATGCTTTGGAGAGTTATGCTCGGTTATCCTTTGGGCAATACAGATCATATTTTGCCGGCAGCAATAGTAAATATTTTGGGAGCAGATGGTTATGAAGGACCTGCACACTATGAGGGGTTGGCAGAAATACTGGCTATGGATAATGTTTTTGTGCATTTGTATGGCAAAACCCATACACGGCCCGGGCGCAAAATGGGACACATCACCATTTTAAGTAATGAGAAGCAGGAATTATTGCACAAATCGAACCAGATAAAAAATACGTTGTTTGTTAAATGCCTTAGTTGATATTTGTTTTTATCCATACCGGCCATAATTTTTTAAAATACCGCAGAGATTTATGATGTAATTTCATTCGTAACAGATCACTAAAAATTTTTTATTTGTGACTATTTATTCC